>CAZBII010000014.1:0-49847 GCA_964491665.1 uncultured Moraxellaceae bacterium | reverse complement strand
TGCACCAGGCCCTGGTTCATCACCATCACGCGGTCGGACATGGCCAGCGCTTCTTCCTGATCGTGCGTCACGTACACGAAGGTAATGCCCAGCTTGCGCTGCAGCTGTTTCAGTTCCACCTGCATGGCCTGGCGCAGCTTGTGGTCCAGCGCGCTGAGGCTTTCGTCCAGCAGCAGCAGACGCGGCCGGTTTACCACGGCGCGGGCAATCGCCACCCGTTGCTGCTGCCCGCCGGACAGCTGATGCGGCTTGCGCTGCCCCATGCCCTCCAGTTTCACCATCGCCAGCGCTTCCTGCACGCGCGGCTCCACTTCGGCCGGCGCCACGTTGTGCATGCGCAGGCCAAAGGCGACGTTTTCAAACACGGTCATGTGGGGAAACAGGGCATAACGCTGGAACACGGTGTTGAGCGGGCGCTTGTCCGGCGGCAGTGGCGTGAGATTGGTGCCGCCCAGCGAGATGGTGCCGACATCGGGCTGCTCCAGCCCGGCGATCATGCGCAGGATGGTGGTCTTGCCGCAGCCGGACGGGCCGAGGATGGTAAAGAATTCGCCGTCGTGGATATCCAGGTCGAGGGATTGCAACACGGCTTCGCCGCCAAAGGATTTGGCGAGGCCCCGGATGGAAAGAAGTGTGCTGGTGCCGTTCACTGCGGGTTGCGCCTCCGGTGGTTCTTGAATGCCTGGCTCTGGATGATGGGGCGATCGGGATGTGGGGGTCGCCCAAAAGCCCGGCTAAATTACCACGCACGGGGAAGCGGTTAAACCCGCCGCCTGATCGGGTTAGGCAGCGCCGTCGCAGGGCGCCCCGTTTGCCTGCACGGTGGCGGCGGGCGCATCCGGCTGTGCCGCCTCCAGCGCTGCCAGAAACGCCAGGATGTCGCGATAGACCGGCGTGGAATCCTGCAATGGCCGCGCCAGCGTTCCCACGATGCGGCCGTGATCGATGCCGGGGTAGCAGTGCGCTTCCACTACCCCGCCCTGCTGCCGCACGCGTTTGGTCAGGTTGATGATGTTGCGCGGCTTCACGGTGTCGTCCGCCAGTCCGTACAGCAGCAACAGCGGCGGCTCGCTGCCGCTGACGAAATTGATCGGCTGCGACGCGGGATACAGCGGCTCCGGCCCGAAAAGATCCGGCTGGTAGGGTTTGGTGAACGGCAGGAAATCATAGGGCCCGGCCAGACCGACAAAGCCTTTCAGATGCGCGCGGGTGGCAGCGCCCAGATAGTCTTCGTTCAGGGTCAGCAGCGCAGTCATGTGGGCGCCGGCGGAATGCCCCATCAGCACCAGCGCCTCCACATTCAGGCCGTGCTGCGCACCGTGGCGACGCACCCACTCCACCGCGTCGCGCACGTCGCTGATGATGGGCGCGAACCGCACGGCGGGATACAGGCGGTAATTGACGATGACCACGCCATAGCCGTGGGCGGTGAAGGCATCCGCCACGAAGCGGTAGTCATCCTTGGGAAAGGTTTCGCAGGCACCCCAGCAACCGCCGGGGACGAAAATCAGGGTGGGTTTGCGGGCCGCGGCGTGCGGTGCCGGCAGGTAGATGTCCAGCTGCTGGCGCGGGTCGTTGCCGTAGGCAAGATCGGCCTGCCGGCTGTAATCGCCATTGCGGGCCAGCGTGTTCACGTACAGCAGGCTGGCCGACGTGCAACCCTGCAAGGCCGCCGCCAGCGCCAGAACGCCCACAAGCCAACGTGCCATCCGCGTCACGCGCTCAGTGCGATGCCACCTGCTCTTTCGCTTCGCCGCATTCCGGCAGCAGCTTGTCCTGCAGGGTCTGGCTGTCGGAAATGAATTCCAGCGACCGGATGGCGCCGGCACTCACCTGGATCAGCGTCACCATGTCCTCGCGCACCGGCAGCTGTTCCGTGGCCAGGCCGCTGTAATCCAGCCAGATGGGGTAGTCGTAGTCGCGCATTTTCGGCACGGCGATCAGCTTGGAAATCAGGCTGGGCATGCCGCTGATGTCCGCCAGATACACCACACGGCCCGCATCCAGACAGCTCAGGTCGATGCCCACCAGCGCGTCGCGGGTGATTTTCTTGCCGCGCATATTGTTCACATACAGCACGGTGTTCATCACATCTTCATGCTTGAACGGGTGGCCGTACTGATCTTCCAGCAGGGAAAAATCCACCTGGTTGCCGATGGCAAGATACTGCGCGGGTTTGGACTGGGAACAGGCGGTGGTGGCAAACAGGACGATCAGGCAGGACAGCAGCAGGCGGAAGCGGAACATGGCAACACACTCACAACAGGACACGGGGGATTGGCCGCATGGTAGAGGCTTGCGCTTGGCGCGCGCAAGCCGGATTTGCAGGGGCGTTGATGCAGGGCAGGATCAGTGCTGCTGCAGCACCGGTTTCACCGGACGGCCATTGCTCCAGGTGCCCAGGTCAAACGCCAGATCGTCGTGCCAGCCGTCCATCACTGCGTCCAGCCCGAAGAAATAGTAGCGGTAGTCCAGCGCGTCCAGCTCGCCGGAGATGTTGAAGAATTTCAGGTGATCCGGCAGGCCCTTGATGTCATCCAGCGGCGCGCCGTGATTGGGCGACAGCTTCGGGTACCCGTAGGCATCCCGCTGCGCGACATACAGCACCTTGGACGGCGCCTGCTCCAGATACGACAGGATTTCCACACTCTGCGACACCGGGGCAATCGTGTCCTCGTTGCCGTTCAGGATCACCACCGGCGCGGTAATGGCGGGCGCATAATCGCGCCAGGGAATTTCCACTATCTTCAGGAACGATTTTACAAACGATGGAATGCCTTCCTGCGAATTCACCTGCGGATGGCTCAGCATGATCGCCCGCACCGGCACGCCGCCATTGCCTTGCCAGCCCAACGCAATCAAACCACCCAGGGAATGGCCGTACAGATAGATTTCATCCTGCTGCACCTGCTCGCCCAGCGTGTCCAGCGCTGCGTTCACCGACACCACCGCCCGCTGCGCCCAGACGTTCTGGTCCGCCACCTGCCCCAGCCCGGCTTCCTGCAGGAAACCGCCCAGGGTACTTTTCTGGAACTGGGGGAAGATCACGATGTTGCCCTGCTGCACCAGATGCGCGATGTGGGTGCGGTACAGGGACGGATACAGGCAGGCAAAACCGTGCAGGAAAATCACCACCGGCGCGCGCTCGCCGTATTTCAGTTTTGACGGCACGAACAGCCAGGTCTGGTCGCCCACGCTGCCACTGCCCATGCGGTATTCGGTGTAGATGTCAGTGATGTAACGTTCAGCGGAACCATAGCCGGTGTCCGGTGCGCCGGGCGGCTTGTGCCAGGGGGCCGCCTGCACGGTCATGGCCGACAGCATCAGCAGGGTCAAACCGAAACACAGCAGCAGGACGGGGCGGAGCAGGGAATGGGTCATGGCGGGCTCTATCGCTCGTTGTCTTTTTTGGCACAGTTGGCCAGAGACTAGCCAAATTCAGCACGAGCGTCCATCGTCGAATATCAGGATCTGACCGGCGCGTTTTACGGCCTGCCGCGGAATCCAGTAGACTGCGGCCGGCCCTCACGGCACCCAACCAACCCTCACACGCCGGACCCGTTGCCCGATGCCCACCACCAAGATCACCCGTTTTCTTGCCGGATTCCTGCTCTATTTCAGCCTGCTGGTGAGCTCCCTGTGGCTGGGGTGGCAGGCGCTGGTGCCGGTGGACTTCGGCTATTCCGTCGCGTACGACCTGCTGCACATCGACCGGCATGTGCAGAAATTCGGTCCGCAGAACCGCTACAAAAAGGATTTCGCCCTTACCACCGCGCGGGAACAGAAGCGGCTGTTCGGCGAGATCGTGACTGCCATCCAGAACGGTGGCAACGGTCTGCGCGACATCACCTACTCCACCACCGGCGGCAACCGCGACACCCTGCTGCGGGAAGCCGAAGCCGTGCACCTGCAGGACGTGGCGAATCTGATCACGCTGTTCGACTACGTCAGCTGGGCCTGTCTGGCGCTGCTGGCGGGAACGCTGGCTTTCATGCGGCTGCAGAAACTACCGGCGCCGGGCGGCAAACAGATCCTGCTGGGTGTGGGCGGATTCCCGCTGCTGATCGGCGCGATCCTGCTGGTAGCCGGCCCCACGCAAACCTTCTACTGGCTGCACACGCAGATTTTTCCGGCCGACCATGAATGGTTTTTCTTTTATCAGGACTCGCTGATGACCACGCTGATGAAGGCGCCGGACCTGTTCGGCTTCATTGCGGGTTTATGGGGACTGGTGGGGCTGGTGATCTTTGCGGCGGGAAACCGGGCGGTGCGGAAGGCGCTGGCCTGAGCGCCCACCTTTTTTGCCTTAACCGAGAAACGGCTTCACCAGATCGAAGCGGCTGAACACCGGCAGCGCACACAGCGCCAGAATCACCACCGTGCCCCAGCCAAACGCCGGCGGACGCTTCACAAAATTGGTGTAGGTCGCGCCCACCATCACACAGCACAGCAGCGCCGCTCCCAGCAGCGCCCACCAGGGCAGCCAGTGGCCAAGCAGCAGACCCGGCGCCGCCACCACCTCCAGCGCCCCCGCCAGCCGCATCAGCCACAGCGGATACTGGAAGCGCCTGAATTCAATCACCATGTGGGAATGGCCGAACACTTTCATCAGCCCCGTCACCAGGAAAAACACCCCCAGCACCACTTCCAGAATCAGCATGAATATCCCCTGTTGCCAGCCGTACAAATGATGGGCGCACTGTAAATTTGGTCGCTTTATATGTCAATTATATTGACTATATTTTCAAGCCACGGCACCATTGCGCAAAAAACAGCTTTCCACCTTGCAGCCTTTTCACCGGAGAAGTACCCGCATGCCCGACGTTTCCTTGCTGGACACCCTGCGCACCAGCCTTGCACCGGCCTACCTGTACATCAAATTCGTGCACCTGTTCTTCGTCATGATCTGGGGCTGGAGTACCTCGGTGGCCTATTCGTGGTACGTGAAAGGCGCCTTCCTGCGCTGGGAAAAAAATCCGCAGGACCCGCAGGTGATCCAGCGCCGCAACTGGGCCATCGAGCAGTTCGACAAGGGCGCGATCATGGAACACGTGGCGTTTCCGATCATCCTGATCACCGGTCCGCTGCTGTATTTCATCGGTCCGTGGAATCTGGATTTCGGGTGGGTGGCGCTCAAGCTGGCGATCGTGGTGCTGATCTTCATTCCGATGGAAGTGTGCGACTACTGGCTGTCCCATTTCGGCGGCAACAAGGAAAAACTGCGCAAGCGCAATCTGCCCGAGAAGTATGAACGCGCCGTGCATCTGCACTGGCTGTTCCTGAAAATCAGCACGCCGCTGATCATCATTTTCATGCCGGTGGTGATCTTCCTCGCCGTCACCAAGCCCTTCTGATTTCCTGTTACAGCAGTTCAGATCTGAAGGGATGACAAACGGGTTCAATGTGGGTTTAATGGCGCGCGGCCAGCCCACCCTCCCCTGGAATTCCACTTCCGCCGGGGGCTGGCCAAAAGGAACGCTGTACTTTTGGACTCAAGGACTCTCACATGATGCATTTCCCGCGCAAAACCCTTCTGGCTCTTTCCGTTTCTGTCCTGACTGCCTGTGGCGGTGGCGGCGGTGGTGGTGGCGGCTCCGACCGCAACACCGGCGGCACTGGCGACAACGTGGCCATGGGCATTCTGGAAGCCGGTCTGTATGAATATTCGATGTATTACACCTGGCGACCGAATACCAACGAGGCGATGGCTGGTCTGGACCGCACCCATCTCACGGTTGTGAATGGCAATCTGTCAGTCGCCACCGATCTCCTCGACTACGCCGGCTGGAGACCGCAGGCGGATTACTACGAGGAAAACGACATCAGCGAATCCCGCGATCTGATTCTGACAGCCAACGGCTGGGTCGAGCGCGGCGTCAACAACATCTGCACCTTCAGCCCCGATTCCGGTAACGTCAACGCGGTGATCCAGACCTGTCAGGGCAACCGTGGTCGTGGGGTAGTCACAGCCCGCCCGCTGGGAGGCACCCTGGCTTCGGCCACCCTGCAACAGATTGCCGAACGGGATTTTGACAATCGCCACGTCGCCAACTCCTCTGATGCGCAAGCCTACGATGCCGTCATCGAGGCCACGCAACCACTGAGCCAGATGTTCGGCCCCACCGCCTCCGCCTTCCGCTTCAACTCAACATCCCTGGACCCGGAAGTGGTCACGCTCGACTGCGCGCCCACTGCCGATAACCAGCCGGTCAGCGAGTGGACCTGCGACTTTGCACTCGACAGCACGTCGTGGGCCGAACTGGATGCCAGCAATGAAAGCTTCTCGGTCCGTTTCATTGACCAGGATGGTCAGACACAGCACGCCCAGGCCTATCTGGATGGCGACCTGCTCAATGCCACCAGCGGCAACATCGTCGTCACCGGCAGCTATGAAAACTCGGTTCCGGTCGGCACCGTACTGGGCCAGTGGCAGAGGCTGACCCTGCACGGCCAGACTGTCATCCGCCTGCTGCAGTCGAACCCGGGCAGCTCGGACTTCGACGCACTGGTGCTGGTCAACAACCAGATCGTGCTGGGCTTTTACGAGCCCGCCGGCAGCACTGGCGAATTCATCGGATACAACGCGGCGGCCGCCGACGTCATCAACGAAGCTGTCAACGGCGTCTTCCCGAAAAATCTGCCCAGCCTGTTCCGCTAAACCTTCCCACCGACGCCGCCTTCCGCGCGGCGTCTCTTTCCTGTCCCGGCAATCTCTCCCACCAGTCAGCACTGCCCCACCCCATTTGCCGTGCTAAGCTTTTCACAAGCCATCAAAACAACAACAGGCCCCCCATGAAAACTGCATTCCACTGGGAAGACCCGTTCCTGCTGCAACAGGAACTGAGCGCCGACGAACGCGCCATCCAGGACACCGCCCGCCAGTACGCACAAAACCAACTGCAACCGCGCGTGGTAAACGCCAATCGCACCGAATCCTTCGACCGCAACATCTACCGCGAAATGGGCGCACTCGGCCTGCTCGGCTGTACCCTGCCCACCGAATACGGCTGCGCCGGCGTCAACCATGTGGCCTACGGCCTGATCGCCCGCGAAATCGAAAAAATCGACAGCGCCTGGCGCTCCACCCTCAGCGTGCAATCGTCCCTGGTCATGTTCCCGATTTTTGAATTCGGCAGCGAGGAACAGCGCCAGCGCTACCTGCCCAAACTCGCCAGCGGCGAATGGGTGGGCTGCTTCGGCCTCACCGAACCGGATCACGGCTCCGACCCCGGCAGCATGAAAACCCGCGCCGAAAAAATTCCCGGCGGCTATCGCCTGAATGGCGAAAAACTCTGGATCACCAGCAGCCCCATCGCCGACGTACTCGTGGTGTGGGCCAAACTGGACGGCGTGATTCGCGGCTTCATTCTGGAGCGCGGCACCGCCGGACTTTCCACCCCGAAAATCGACGGCAAACTATCCCTGCGCGCCTCCGTCACTGGCGGCATCGTCCTGCAGAATGTGGAAGTACCGGATTCCGCGCTGCTGGAAAAAGCCAAAGGACTCGGCGGCCCGTTCGCCTGCCTGAACAAGGCGCGTTATGGCATCGCCTGGGGCGTGATGGGCGCGGCGGAATGCTGCTGGCACGCTGCCCGCGACTACACCCTGCAGCGCACGCAATTCGGCAAACCACTTGCCGCCAATCAACTGGTGCAGAAAAAACTCGCCGACATGCAAACCGAAATTGCACTGGGCCTGAACGGCGCACTGCGCATGGGACGTCTGCTGGATGCCGGCCAGTGCGCACCGGAACTGATCTCACTGATGAAACGCAACAACTGTGGCAAGGCGCTGGACATCGCCCGCACCGCCCGCGACCTGCACGGCGCCAACGGCATCAGCGATCTTTATCCCGTGCTGCGTCACGCCATCAATCTGGAAACCGTCAACACCTACGAAGGCACTCACGACATTCACGCGCTGATCCTCGGCCGCGCCCAAACCGGACTACAGGCATTTCAATGAAGCAGTTTGCAATCGCCGCGCTGCTGGCAGCCAGCGCACTGTGCACGCCCGCACAGGCAGAACACCAACCCATCCCGGCAACCGAAACCGTCACCCATCAACTGTTTCAGGTGCAAAGTGATGTGCTGCCCAACGGTCTGCACGTCATCCGCCATCACCGCAACATCAGCGACACCTTCACCGCGCAACTGATCGTGGAAGTCGGACTGCAGGATTTTCCCTGCGCAACACAACAGGCGCCGCACCTGCTGGAACACATGCTGTTTGAAGGCACGCAGCGCTTCGACCGCAAAACCCTGCGTCAACGCATCCGCGATCACGGCGGCCAGAGCAACGGCTTCACCATGGAGGAATACACGCACTACACGCTGGACATCCACTCGGACTATCCCGACATCGCGCTCGATACACTTTATTCCATGATGTCGGAACCGCTGTTCAACGCCAGCGACATGGAAACCTCGCGCCAGGTGATTCACTCGGAACTGGGCACCAGCAGCAACAAACTGCAACTGGCACTGGCAGGAAAACGCGTACTCACCAACATTGCCAAAGCCCGCATTTACAGCGGCAGCAATCTGGAATGTCCCGACATCACCTCGCCCGACGACATCACGCTGGAGCAGATCAAAACGATCTACGAACAACATTACCTGCCCGCCAACATGACGCTGATCCTGCTGGGCCACTTCGACGACGCCCGCATCGACGCCCTGCTGCAACAGACCTTTGCGCAGTTACCGGCACGCGCCGCCACACCGCGCCAGCCCGTCACCTTCGCCGCCATCAACTACGACAAACCGGTGCAGGAAAAACGCGCCCTGTTCGATCCGGAAGTGGACGTGCACCTGTTCATTCCCGCCGTCGGCAGCGTCGATCCCGCCAACAACGCCTACCAGATCGTGGCGGAATATCTGGGCGAGCAGCTGTTCTATGATGTGCGCGGGCAGAAAGGCCTCGGCTACACGCCGCGCGCCCTGGTGGACAACAACAGCCAGTATGGATTCCTGCAGGCCACCACCCGCACCAGCGACCGCTGGTACGACGAGGCCATGAAACTGTTTGAGGAAAAATATGCGCAGATCCGTCGCGACGGCGTGCCGCAGGCCGACGTGGAACGCCTGCGCCAGAAACTGATTCTGGAATTCGAAAGCAAGCAGCGCGACAACGCGGAACTGGCGCAACTTTATCGCCACTACCGCCATATCATTCGCGCACACGGGGAAATGCCGGATCTGGTGGAGAAACTGAAGCAGGTGGATGCGAAACAGGTGAAAGCAGCCATCGACCAGCACTTTCCGGAGAACCCCCTGATGGCAGTACTGCGCCCACCCACCACGCAGGAAATCCTGCTGAAAATAGGACCGCCGGCGCTGCTGCTGGGTGGCATTGGGATTGTGCTGCTGAGGTGGTCGCACCGCAGAAGGATGAACGCCAGGTAACGCTCCGGCACCCACCACACTCCCCAACAAAAAAGGGTTCAGTCATTGCGACCGAACCCTTTTTTTAATTGCCTGATGTGTGCGGAATCAGACCGTCTCCGGCTCCACTTCCTCATCCACACTGCCTGCCACCGCAAACCCCGGATGCAGCATTTCAAACAGCTCGACAAATTCCTGCGTCAGCTTGTGCTTCGGCGCCATGTAAATCAGCGGCACCCCCAGATCGTGCGACTCGCGCATCTTGATCGACTGGGAAATGAAACGGTCCAGAATCGGCAGACCTTCTTCCTTCAGTTCATCCACCATGCGGGTAGGCAGACTGGCGCGTGGCTGGAACTGGTTCACCACGATGCCTTCCACTTCCAGATTCTCGTTGTGGTCGGCGCGGGTTTCTTCCACGTTCTCGATCAGGTTGTACAGCGCCTGACGCGAGAATTCATCGCAGTCGAACGGAATCAGGCAGCTGTCCGCCGCAATCAGTGCCGACAGGGTGTAGAAATTGAAAGCCGGCGGCGTGTCGATATAAATCGCATCGTAGTCGGTGATGCCGGCCAGTGCGTCGCGCAGCTTGAAGATTTTGTGCTTGGCTTCCAGCTGCGACATGATCTCGCCCAGCTCCGGATTGGCGGCAATCACGTGCAGGTTTTCGTAGCGGGAGGGAGTAATGAAGTCTTGCAGATTCTGGCTGTTACGATGGCGGAAACTCAGCGCCTGGGCGTAGAAAATGCCGATGTCGGATTCGCCGGTCTGGAAGTCACGGCCCAGCAGGTATTGCGTGGAATTGCACTGGGGGTCCAGATCGATCAGCAAGGTTTTCAGACCGCGCGCGGCACTGATGGCCGCCAGATTGGACGCGATGCTGGATTTGCCGACACCACCCTTTTGATTGAATACCACTCGACGCATGATCCTTCCCCGTGCTGTGTACGTTGCGACGCGCACAGTTTATAGAACGCTTCGGATTATGTCTTGCCTTTCGCAACCCGCGCCCCGTCTTGACCTTGCCCGGCTTTGACCCTAGGTTATAGGAGCCGCCCCGTTTCAGGGCCGGTCCCATTTCACCTCCCGCTCGCACGGAAGAACAACAAGGACAACCCATGAGCAAATCCGACGAAATCAAGCGCAATTCCAACCGTATCTGGCTGGCCGGTCTGGGGGCTTACGCGCTGATGGAGGAGGAAGGCAAGGAGTTGTTCGAGCGTCTGGTGGACAAGGGGCAGGTATTTGAAAAGGAAAATAATTCGCGCGGCCAGCAACTGGCAGCCGATTCCCGTCTCGACGAACTGAAAAACCGCGCCAACCAGACCATGGACCGCATCGAACGGGCTTTCGACCTGCGGGTATCGTCCGCCCTGGGACGCCTGGGCATCAGCCGCAAGTCCGATCTGGAACTGCTGCACGACAAGATTGACCGCCTGGCCGCCGCCATGGAGCAGCTGTCCCGCGAAATCGACAAACCGGACCGCTGAACATGGGCACTACCCTGCTCACCATCGTCGCCACCGCCCTGCTGTCCAGCCTGTTCACCCTGGCGATTGCCTACTACATCGTCAATCGCCACGCCCGCGCCCGTTACGACAACGCGGTCAACGAAGCCATCGAGCGTTTCAAGGCGGAAGTAGGGCCGGAAATTGAACAGCGGGTGAAACAGGGCATGCTGGAGGGCGTGAAATCCCTGCCGTCAAAGGAAGTGCTGCGGGACACCACCCGCACCATCGCCAGAACCGGACTGGATCTGGTGGGCGACAGTCTGAAAATGGCCACCCGCAGCCGCACCAAACGTCCCGGCACGCCACTGGACGACGAATAATCCCTACCGCCGCCCCAGCAGGCGCGGCGCCAGCAACACCACCGACAGAATCAGCAGAATCACCGTATCCAGCGACAGGTTCTCAATGACAGGCACCTGCAGATAGCCATTGTGGGCGAGAAACGCCACCACAATGAGGCAGAAGCCAATGCCGGTGCTGATCTGGTTGGCGCGCCGGTCGGCATCCAGCTGGGCCCGGATGGCCTGGATTTCCTGCATCTGCCGCTGCTGCACTTCGGCCTGCGCCCGCACCGCCAGCAGGGTTTCATTCGCCAGCTGTGGCAGATGCTCCAGCCGCACGATCCAGGCCGGGTCATGGTTTTTCAACGCTTCGATCAGACCGCTGAAGCCTTCGAACTCCGGCAACCACTGATTCAGGATGCGTTTGCACAGGCTCCACAGACTGAATTCCTGCACACCCCGCAGCAGCTCCGCCAGCATCGCCAGATCACCGCTGACGCGCACGCCGCCGGCGCCCTGCACATCCTCCGGATTGCTGCCCAGAACATACTGCGCCAGCAACGGCGTGGGCAGGGTCAGGCGGGCGTCCACCGCTTCCTCGTATTCGGCAAACAGCTGCACACCGTCATCACACAGCACCACGAAAAACATCCAGTCGGGGCCGGTGGTCTTGATCCGCACCACCTTGCCCTTGTAGTGCTTCACCAGATCCAGCGCCTGCGGCTCGTGGGAAAGCGCGACATTGATGGCGCCTTCAAACAGGCCCAGCACCAGGTGGCGGATCATCGACTCGTCGGTCTGTTGCGGCATGGAAAAAGCGCCCCTCTTCTCGTGGCAATGGGGGATTTCGGTTGGCGGGAAACGTGTCCGGAATGTACCACCGGCTGCCGCAAAAATCTCAGGATTTCTTTTTTTTGCACGTTATAATAGCCCCTCTTCAAGAGGCCTATACGGCGTGTATTCAACCCGTTCCAGGGCCCGCTTCACTGCCTTCATCCGGGCTTTCTACAAGGGAATCGCACTCGATGCTCGAGCTTTTCAACGAGTTTGTTAACCATCCGGATTTTTGGGCCTATCTCAGCATTCCCGTTATCGCCGGTATCGTCGGCTGGGGCACCAACTGGGTTGCCATCCAGATGACGTTCTACCCCATCCATTTCCTCGGCATCCCCCCCTGGCTGGGCTGGCAGGGCATCATTCCCCGCAAGGGCAAGAAGATGGCCGGCATCGTGGTGGAAAACACCCTCGACAAGATCAGCACCATGCAGGAAATCTTCGACGAGTTCGAACCGGACAAGATCGCCCATCACGTGATGAAAGTGGCGGACTCCCGCATCGAGGAACTCACCGACGACATCATGACCGAGCGCAACGCCGTGCTGTGGGAAAACCTGCCCAGCGTGCTGAAAAACCGCGCCTACGCCCGCGCCCGCAAACAGATGCCGCAGATGCTCGACAACCTGATCGAGGAAATGCATACCCACATTGAAGAGTTGATCGATCCCAAAGACCTCATTATCAAGAAGCTTTCCGAAGACAAGAACCTGCTCAACCGGGTGTTCTGGGAGTGCGGCGAAACCGAGTTCAAGTTTGTGGTGAATTCCGGCTTCTGGTTCGGTCTGCTGTTCGGTCTGGTGCAGATGGTGTGGTGGTGGTTCAACCAGAGCTGGTGGGTGATGCCGGTGTTCGGCCTGATCGTGGGTCTGGCCACCAACTGGCTGGCGCTGCAAATGATCTTCCGTCCGCTGAATCCGGTGAAGGTGGGTCCGTTCACCCTGCAGGGACTGTTCCTGCGCCGCCAGAATGCAGTGTCGGAAGTGTTCTGCCGGATCGTGACCCAGGAAATCCTGACGGTGGGCCACATCATGACGGAGATTTTCCGCGGCCCCCGCTCCGACCGCGCCAAGGCGATGCTGAAGCGCCACCTGCGGCCAATCATTGATGGCGGCGTGGTGAAAACCGTGGCGCAGCTGACGGTGGGTCCGGAAGGTTTCGTGGAACTCAAGCGCACGATCGAGGAAAAGACCATCGAAATGTCGCTGGCCTCGTTTGACGACCCGGTGTTCACCCGCGAGCGCGGCAAGGTGGTGGAACGCATGTTCCGCGAACGGATGCAGGCCATGTCGTCCGAGGATTTCCAGGCGCTGCTGCGCCCGGCCTTCGAGGAAGACGAATGGATCCTGATCGTGCTGGGCGGTGTGCTGGGTCTGCTGGCGGGGATGGCACAGCTGCTGTTCATGTTCTCGGATGTGCCGATCTGAGGCAGGGTTGATTCTGCCGCCTGGGGCTGATGCAAAAAAAGCCAACGCCAGCCCACGGCAATCCGGCGTAGAATGCCCAACGACCAGAACCTGACCCATGACAACGGCGCTGTCGTTGCCCTGAACCTAAAATAGCCAACAATAAAAAATCCACTGGCCACAGCCGGCCTGCAACAGGAGTAGTCTTGATGAAACGAGGGGGCGTTGCGTCGACATGATCCATGCGTTGTCCCCGGCTCATCTGCTTGGCTACTACCCCATTCTGTTGCCTGTGCTGATTGCACTCTGCGGCTGGCTGACCCTGCGGCTGGCGCAACGCTCGGCCCTGTTCCCGCGCCGCCTCATCGGCATCCGCACCTGGTTCGGCTGGCAGGGTCACTTTCACGGCCACCGGGAAGACTATATCGCCTACTGGAGCCGTGGCCTGCTGGAACGCCTCGGCACCCTCGACCATGTTTTCGAACACATCGGCCCGGAAAAAATCATTTCCCACCAGCTGGCGCGTCTGCGGCCGCAACTGGACAGCTTCATCGACGACGTGATGACATCGCAGCATCAGGTGGTGTGGGAAAACATGCCGATCCTGCTGAAGAACCGTTTCTACGCCCGCGCCCACCGCCTGCTGCCGCGCATCATCGATGACATCGTGGAAGAACTGGGCGACAACGTGCGCCGCATCATTACCTATCCGCAACTGCTGCACTTCGCCGAACAGGACCAACCCGGCACCCTGCTGGCGATCTACCATGCGCTGACCCGGCGCGCCTTCAACCGGCTGGCGCTGTTCTGCGTCTATCTGGGCATTGCCGCCGGCTGCGTGCAATTGGCGGCCGCCGCGCCCCTGCATCTGCTGCACCATCCGACTTACTGGATTCTCTCCGGCACCGCCATCGGCACCTTCTTTTTCTGGTCCTGCCAGCGCTGGATTCAATATCCGGTGGCGGCGCGCAGACTGGGCTCGTTCAACTGGCGCAGCCCCTATTCCAGACTGCGCCAGCAACAGGACCGCGAGCTGGCCACCCTGCTGGCCGAAACCGTACTCTCGCCGCGCAACATCGCCCGCACCCTGATTCTGGGCAGCAAATCCCGCCACGCCCAGATCATCATCAAAAAGCGGATCGGACCACTGCTGGACGATCTGAATGTGCGCACACTGACCCAGCTCACCGTCGGCCCCATCGGCTTCGTGAACCTGAAACAGGCACTGGCGGACAAGCTGACGGATTCCTTTCTGGAACCGTTCGAGGACGAGGATTTCAATCAGGCGCGCGGCAAGGCGCTGGCGGAATTTCTGCTGTCCCGCATCGAAAAACAGCCGGATACGCTATTCTATCAACAGATGAAATGGGTTCTTGACCCGCTGGCAATCGTCGGCACCTGCGGCGGTTTCCTGCTCGGCGGCATGCTGGGCGGCCTGCAAGGGCTGCTGCTGTCTCTCTAATCCTTCCGCACAGACGTTTTTGTCATGGCCAAATACATATTCAAGATACGCTGGGAAAAATTGCAGGACGGTGGCGAATCGTACACCTGGCAATTCGACAACGGCATCATTCTGAAAGCCGACCGCACCGCCGCGATGATTCCCGGGCTGATGGAACCGGAAGCCGCCTTTGTCGCGTCACTGGCCAGCTGCCACATGCTGTCGTTCATGGCCGCTGCCGCCAAGCGCGGCCTCAGCGTGGTGCGCTATTACGACACTGCCACCGGCGTGCTGGAAAAAAATCGCGCTGGGAAAATCGCCATCACCCGCATCCTGCTGCAGCCGCAGGTGGAACTGTCCGGTGAAGGCGTCGACCAGACGGCGCTGAATGAAATCCAGGAAGCGGCCCACGCCAAATGCTTCATCGCCAACTCCATCACCGCCCAAGTGCTGATCGAATCCATCCTGCTACCCGAGAGCGTGAACTAGTCATGCCCAAAGCCAGTGAAGTGAAAAGAGGCCACGTCATCGCCATCAATGACCAGCCCTACATAGTGAAGAATATTGAAGTGCGCAGTCCGTCCGCGCGCGGTGCCTCCACCCTCTACAAAATGCGTCTGAACCACGCACAGACCGGGCAGAAACTGGACGAAACCTTCACCGGCGACGACATGCTGAAGTCAGTGGATTTCTCCCGCCGCGAAGTGCAGTACCTGTACATCGACGACAACAGCTACATCTTCATGGACAAGGAAGATTACAGCCAGCACGCGCTGGATGCCGATTCACTGGAAGACCAGATTCCCTATCTGACTGACAATCTCGAAGGCATTCAGGCGCTGTTCGTGGAAGACCGCTGCGTGGGCATTGAACTGCCGCCGTCGGTGAATTTGGAGATCGTGGAAACCGCGCCGAACCTGAAAGGCGCGTCCGCCACCGGCCGCACCAAGCCGGCAAAACTCACCACCGGCCTGGAAATCCAGGTGCCGGAATACATGGAAGTGGGCGAAGTGGTGCGGGTGAACACCCAGACCGGCAAGTTCATGTCCCGCGCCTGACAGCATGGGCGAATCGCTGCCGAAAGTAGCCGACAGCCGCCCCTGTCCGGCGCGGGTGCTGAAAGGCCTCACCTATTTCTGGTGCAGCTGCGGACTCAGCCAGCGCCAGCCATTCTGCGACAACAGTCACGCGGGCACCGGATTCGAGCCGGTTCCCTTCACCGCACCCAAGGATGAAATCGTGTTTTTCTGCACCTGCAAACGCAGCAGCACCGGCGTTGAATGCGACGGGAAAAGCCACCAGCGCTGCCGCTAGATTCCACTCCTGTTTCCATGCAACCCTGCGTCTTCCCGGCGCTGTTTTTATTCAGGCATGAGCCGTATTGCGGCGCATCAGCATCAAACCACTCACTGCCAGCAGCGCCAGCAACAGAAACGGCACCGCCACCCAGTTCACCGTCTGCCAGCCGAAGTGGTTGAGCAGCGCACCCGCCGCAAACGACGCCAGACTCATCGCGCCAAACACCAGGAAATCGTGCGCCGCCTGAGTGCGGGCGCGCTCGCTGGGCCGATAGGTTTCTGTCAGCAGCGCCGTTCCACCGATAAACAGGAAATTCCAGCCCACGCCCAACAGGATCAGCGCGCTGAGAAAATGCAGGAACTGCACGCCGCTGAGATTGATCACCACCTGCAGACACAGCAGGACAATCCCGGTCAGCATCACCGGCAACACACCCCAGCGCTGGATCAGATTGCCGGTAAAAAACGACGGCACGAACATGCCCAGCACATGCCACAGAATCACCGTGGCTGAATCGGTCTGACCGTGCGCCTGCATCGCCAGCGGCGTCGCCGTCATCACCAGCATCATCACCGCATAACCCACCGCGGAACTGGTCAGCGCAGTGACGAATGCCGGTTGCCGCATGATTCGCAGCAGCGGTCGCGCCGGTGCGCTATCGTCACTGTTGCCCGCCGCCGGGGCCGTCAACTGCAGGCGCGAAATCACCAGCAACGCACCCAGACTGAGCAGCACCATGGCCAGGTAGGAATAGAGAAACGGCGTGGCGCCAATATGCTGGGTATGACGCGCGATCGCCGTGCCCGCCAGCGCCGCAACCACGCCGCCGGCCGTCACCCAGGCAATGGCGCGACTCTTGAACGCCAGACTGGCCGCATCCGCCGCCGCAAACCGGTAGTACTGGGCAAACGCCTGATAGCCACCCACCAGCATGTTCCCCAGCACGAACAGCCAGAATTCATGCAGCCACAACGCGGTCGCCGTGGTGATGCCGGCCAGTCCGCCCAGCGCCGCTCCCAGCAGGAAACCCGCCTTGCGTCCGAAGCGCTGCATCAGCAACGACGCAGGAATCATCAACGCTGCGGCCGCCACCATCAGCATCGCCATGGGCAACGTGGCCAGACTTTTGTCCGTGGCCAGCGCCTGACCCGCCAGACCGGACAACGTCACCACAATCACCGAGGAGGTCTGGAACAGCGCCTGCGCCGCCGACAACAGCAGCACAGTGCGCTTTTCGGCTGCGGCTGGATTCACTCCCGCGCTTGCGCCACTCACGCCAGACACTCATAGACCGCTTGCACCAGCGCCTGCGGTCGCGGGTCCACCAGTCCGTACGGCCCCATCTGGTTCATCAGATAGGCAAAGCCCAGTTCATTGCCCGGATCAGCAAACGCCAGCGAGCCGCCGGAACCGGGATGCCCGAACGCCTGCGCACCCGGCCCGAATTCGCCTTCGATATTGCCGATCTGGTTAAGCATAAAACCCGGCCCGAAACGCGTGCGGGTGTGCAGCACCGGATCATCCCCGGCGCTTTCTTCCTGCTGGCAGCGCTGCAATGCCTGCTGCGACAGAAACTCGCGACACGCCACCTTGCCGTACAGCGCGGCCAGCGCCGCCGCCGTCGCGTGCATGTTGGCGGACGGCAACTCCATGCGTCGCCACGCCGCCGTGTTGGAACTGTTGCTGAGGGACATCGGATTGGTCAGCGCCCGCGCCGTCATCGACTCCGGTTCCGCCTGCATGCGCCCCAGCAGATACAGACGCCCTGCCGGTGGCCGCTCCCGCGTGCCCGCCAGATCCGCCAGCCGGCCGAACTGCGCATCCGGCACTCCCAGCAGCAGATCCAGTCCCAGCGGACCGGTCACTTCCGCCCGCAGGAACTCTGCCATCGAGACACCGACCGCACGCCGGAATACCTCACCGATCAGCCAGCCCACCGTCACCATGTGATAGCCGTGCGTACTGCCCGGCTGCCACCAGGGCGACTCCCGCGCCAGCGTGGTGGTCATGCGCTCCCAGTCGAACAGGGCCTCATCCGGAAGCGGTGTTTTCAGGGCCGGCTGCGCCGCGCGGTGATTCAGAATCCAGGCCACCCGCGTATCCTTCTTGCCCTCGCAGCCGTATTCCGGCCAGTAGTAGGCCACGGTTTTTTGCAGATCCAGCAGACCCAGATCCAGCGCCCGCTGCACCGCCAGCGCCGTCACGCCCTTGCTGGTGGAAAAGATGTTCACCAGCGTGTCCTGCTGCCAGGGCAGTTTGCCCTCCTTGTCGCGGGTGCCGGCCCACAGGTTTACGGCCAGCTCTCCGCGCCAATAGACACTGACGCTGGCGCCGCGCTGGCCCGGCTGGTTCATGAGAGAGGCAAAGGCCCGCTGCACGGCCTCGAAGCGGGGAGCGCACTGGCCGTGGATGGCATTGGTTGTCATGCAAGCACCTGATTAGATAAGGGCAAAACCCTGATGGTAGAATCCCGGCACCACCAACGCAAAGGAATCCCACCGTGGACAACGGCCAGACCGGTATCTACTCAATCCAGAACCTGCAACGCCTGGCCTACCTGCTGGACGACCGCTTTCGCATTCCTTTCACGAATTACCGCATCGGCTGGGACTTCATCATCGGCCTGATCCCCGTGGCCGGCGACGTCCTCACCGGCGTCATGTCCGTCTTCATCCTGATCGGCGCCTGGAAGCATCGGGTACCGCGCAAGGTGATCGGGAAAATGCTGTGGAATATCCTGCTGGACGTGCTGGTGGGACTCATTCCGCTGCTGGGCGACTGGCTGGACGCCACCTTCAAGGCCAATGCCCGCAACGTGAAGCTGCTGCTGAAGGCCATCGAGGACGGCGAGGCCCAACCTTGAACAAATCACACTGATAGACATACTGAATACAAGTGCAGTAAATTGGCGCTTCGCCTTCATAACAAAAACTAATGGCGGTTATTCCATGTCAGCACTGCAAACCCTTGTGGTTGACGACTCTGCGTCTGCCCGCACCGTGCTCAAGCGCCTGCTGGAGCGCAAAGGCCTCCAGGTCGACCAGAGCGAATCCGCTCCCCAGGCCATCGCCTATCTTAAAACCAAAAAACCCGATCTGATCTTCATGGATCACACCATGCCCGGCATGAACGGGCTGGAAGCGGTGCGCGCCCTGCGCAACGACCCTGAAACGGCGGCCATCCCGGTCGTCATGTACACCAGTCATAACGACGAGGCCTATATGCAGGAAGCAATGGCCACCGGCGCCGTGGGAGTGATTCCCAAGCCGGCCACCTGGAACAAGATTTCCGAAGTGCTGGACACGGTGACCCAAAGCCGCCAGATCATGTCCGACCAGATTGCCAGCAGCATCAACCAGCAGCTGACCTCGCTGCGGGACCATCTGGCGTTCACCATGGAGCACCAGATCCAGCTGGTGTGCGACGAGATCCAGCAGGCTTTTGATGAGCGCCTGCGGCTGGTGGAGCAGCGCCAGTCCGGTCAGTCCGCCTATCCCGCGCAGGGGCTGTCCACCCTGATCCACTCCATTACCGATTCCAAGCTGCACCAGCTGAACCTGGAGCTGCGTCATCATGTGACCGCCAAACTGGACGTGCTGACGCAGGATCTGCTGCAACAGCACGCCCTGCAGAAGCAGGACATCCTGGCCGAAGTGGACCTGCGCATCCGTGAAAGCCAGGCGGCACGGCGCCAGCGTAACCGACTGCGTCTGCCCCGCCTGCTACAGGACTACTGGTACGCCATTCCGTTCTGGCTGGCCCTGACACTGATGGGTGGCTTGCTGGCGCTCTGGGCCCTGTAACCGGCCCATACCGCCACTGTGGATTAATCCTCGGCAAAGCCCGAAAAAGTTTGTCATACTTAACAAATGCTTATCCCGGCGGTTTGGCAGAAGGCCCGCAAAAATGCGGTCTATACTGTTAATTCCGACACATTTGATTGAGTACACAAGAAGAAGTGCCCATGGCTATCAAACATGCTCTGGTGGTGGATGACTCCAAGTCTGCCCGGTTTTCCCTGAAAAAATTGCTCCAGGAGCAAGGCATCAAGACGGACTTTGCGGAATCGGCAGGCGACGCCCTCAACTACCTGTCCACCAACAGCCCCGACATCATTTTCATGGATCACCTGATGCCGGGCATGGACGGATTCGAGGCCACCAAGGCCATCAAGTCCAACCCGGACACCCGCAACATTCCGATCATCATGTGCACCTCGAAGGAAGGCACCGATTATGGCGAACAGGCACTGGCACTGGGTGCCTACGCCATTCTGCCGAAGCCGGCACCCTCCGCCACCCTGATGGCGATCCTGAACAAACTCGATTCCTCTGGTGACAACATGCAGTCTGCAGCCAGTGACAAAGCGGCCACCGACGCCAAGGCGCCCTCGCAGGGCGTGGGCATCAGCACCCGCGTGGTGGAACAGATCGTCCGCAAGATTCTGGACGAGAAAATCGAAACCTTTCAGAAAACCCTGGCCGACTCGATTCGCGAAACGCTGAAACAGGAAGTGCAGGCCGACATCGAAAATGCCAAACAGGCGCTGCGTCAGGAACTGGGCGCGCAGATGGATACCAAGATCAACACCACGGCGTCTGCCAACAGCCAGCGCATTGCCGCCACCCTGTTCGACGAAAAATTCGAGCAGGTCAGCCGGCAGGTGGATTCCCGCATCGCCACCAACATGAGTGCGCTGGAATCGGCGCTCGACGCCACCCGTCGCGCCTCACCGGAACTGATCGAGGAAGTGAAGAAGATTGCCCAGTTCACGGCCGCCGCCGCTGCGGGCGAAACCGCCAAGGAAGCGGCGCAGGATGTCAGCCGCACGGTGGCCCAGGATGTGGCGCAGGGCGAAATGTCGAACCTGCGTGAATCCATCGTCGAACAGGTGCTGCAGAAAGCGGGCGGTGCTGGTGGCAACAAGATGCTGGGATATGCCGGTGTGGCACTGGGCGCAATTGCCCTGCTGGCTGCCCTGTTCACCTGAGCCAAAAAAAAGGCCGCAGCGGGAACTGCGGCCAAACGAGGCAGTAAACGTTGGGTGACGATTTTACTGCGCGAGAAGTCGGAAGGCGTTTCCTCAGGGAAACGCCTTTTTTGTTGCCTGTGATTCTTTACTGTATATAATTACAGTATATCGGCCGCGCAGTTTTGGCAAAGTTTTTTTCGAAAAAATCCGCCAGAGAAAAACGGTTTCGCCCATGACCCGCAAAATCATTCATATCGATTGCGACTGTTTCTACGCCGCCGTTGAAATGCGCGATGATCCGTCCCTGCGCAATCGTCCGGTGGCGGTGGGCGGCGATCCGGGCAGGCGTGGCGTGATCTCCACCTGCAATTACGAAGCGCGCCGCTATGGCGTGCGATCGGCCATGGCGTCAGCCTACGCGCGCCGACTGTGTCCGGAACTGATCATCCTGCCCCACCGCATCCGTTATTACAGCGAAGTATCACAACAGGTGATGCGCATCCTGCGCCAATACAGTGACCGGATCGAGCCGCTGTCGCTGGACGAAGCCTTTCTCGACGTCACCGATCAGCCCCATTTTCAGGGCAGCGCCACCCGCATGGCCGAGCAGATCCGCAGACAGGTGCGCGCGCAGGTGGGCATTACGGTGTCGGCGGGCGTGGCACCCAACAAGTTTCTGGCCAAGATTGCCAGCGAGTGGAAAAAGCCCGACGGGCTGTTTGTGATTCGGCCGCAGGATGTGGACACCTTCGTGCGCGATCTGCCGGTGGAAAAACTGCACGGCGTGGGCAAGGTGACGGCGGAGCGTCTGCACCGGCTGGGCTTTCGTACCTGTGCCGACATCCGCGCCTGCAATCATTTTGAATTCATCGAAAAGACCGGCAGTTTTGGCGAGTACCTTTATCAACTGGCTCACGGCCGCGACGAGCGCCCGGTGCAGCAGCGTGAGGAACGCAAATCCCTGAGTGTGGAGCACACCTATGAGCAGGACCTGCCGGATCTGCACAGCTGCATCCGCCAGTTGCCTGCGCTGAAAGAACGGCTGGAAAACCGCCTGAGCCGGTCGCGGCAGAAGGACGCCATCAAGAAAGCGTTCGTGAAAATCAAGTTCGCAGATTTCACCAGCACCACCATGGAGTGCTGCGTGCAGGAGCCCAGTCTTCCGGTTTATGAAGCGCTCTGCGACGAGGCCTTCCAGCGCAAGGGCATGTCGGTGCGGCTGCTGGGACTCGGCGTGCGCTTCAACGAATCAAGCCACTCCCCTTTCACCCAGTTTGCTTTTAACTTCAGCTGACTGCGCGGAAGGCAGTTTCAGCCAGTGCCGCAGCGCGTCGTAGGTGCGCGCATCATGCAGCAGACGGATATGCCCCAGATCGTCGATGAAGACGCGCTCAATCTGCGCATGCTGTTCCGGAAAATGGCCCTCGCCGAAGGCGCTCTGCATCGGCACCAGACCGTCGCCCAGCCAGCGCTTGGCCGGATCGTCGCCCATGCGGGCGGCCAGCAGCAGCTGCCGGAAATGCGGATTGAACGGCACCGCATATTGCTGCCCGGTTTCATCGACCGGCGGCGTGATATTGCCGTGCCGCAGACTGCGAATGCCCAAGCTGCGGATATTGCCCAGGGCCATCAGGGGTTTTGAATAGGGGGAGACGCCCAGCAGGGAATTGGCAAAGTTGCCGATTTTCTCCAGCGGCGCCCCGGCGTGCGGCGAGGCCAGATACGCGACGTGCGTCAGGGATTGCAGCCAGCCCGGTTCCGGCTGCTGCTCCTGCAGATGTACCGCACTGCGCACCAGCAGCCCGCCCATGCTGTGCCCGATCAGGATTAGCGGCTGCGACGGCGCCGGCTGCCAGTACTGCGCCAGCAGGCGAGCCAGCGTGGCACCGTTTTCCCAGATCGGCAGGCCGCTGTTGTAGCAGATCCAGCCCACGCCATAACCTTCCGCATGCAGGTCCCCCACAAAGGCTTGATGCGCAGGCCCCTGCCAGTCCCACTCACTCAGACACAGGCCATGGATAAACAGCACGACGCCCTTCGGATGACGGCGCTGCAGTTCCGCCAGTGACCACGGCTGCCCCTCCGCATCCACCACCGCCATCTCCAGTGCCAGCGGGTGCTGCCAGTCCCGCAGCTTGTCCCCCATCACACCATTGATGGCGCAGCGAAAGCGCCGCAGCGGCACCGGCACGCGATCGGCATCGGGCAGGACTTCAATCAGGTTTTGCACCTTGTTGGCGCTGTATTCCAGCAGGAAACGGATAAACCGGTAGGTGCGGGGTGCGCGCCGGATATCGGCATCCACATCCTGCGCGAAAGGCATGGGAGTCTGCGCGATGGTGTGGTGCATTTCGCCCACCAGCCGGGTCAGTTCACTGCCGGAGCGCAGCAGCAGGCTCAGCAGTCCGAACAGCCAGCGCACAGGAAGAAAAAGGGGAAACGGGTGATGCGTGTGCACGGTGTCGTTCGAGTGGCTATCCGCAGGTTGCGACGGGGCCGGAAGGGGAGTCTCGGGCGCAGGCATGAATGAATCCTCGTTGCGGAATTTAGTGCACACTTGTTCACTATAATAGACTCAAACTTGTGTGCGCAACCGTAAATTCATTGCCACACCTGCTGCTTAAAAAACACTTAATGCAGAATTATTAGACCTATCTGCAAGTTACAGAGGTATAGCCAGTTCGCCAACCGGGTGCACAGGCGATCACTCTATTGTCCGTCCGGCTCAATCTGCAGTTCGCCCCGGCGTCGCACGCGGCGATGACTGCCCTGGCCGTCGCAATCCAGCCCGAGCGCCTGCTCCAGCTCTTCCAGCCCCAGTTCCATGTAGTTCAGCAGCCGCTGCAGGCTGGGCAGCGTGCGCCGACAGCCCACCACGCCGAACTCCAGACTGTCGCGGTAGCTGATGATGGTGATATTGAGTGCCATGTGATTGACGATGGCCGACACGGGAAACATGCGCTCCAGTTCGGCGCCATTCCAGTAACCCGTGTTTTTCGGACCGGGCACGTTGGAAATCACCACGTTGAAGGCCAGCAGTTTCGGCAGCAGGCCGGTCAGGACGGTCAGTCCGGTGGGCGCCAGGGTGAGCGCGGTGTAATTGATGATCTGTTCGCTGGTCATGGCGCAGAAGCGCTCCTTGGCTTCATTGACCGAGTTGCGGATGATCTCGAGCCGCTGCAGCGGATCTTCCCGGTGCGTGGCCAGATTCGCCAGAATGACGGCAACCTGGTTACCACCGGCGCTGTCGTCCTTGCGCAGCGACATGGGCACCATCGCCACCAGCGGCTTTTCCGGGAGATCGTTGTGATACAGCAGATAAGTGCGCAACGCGGCGGAACAGACCGCCAGGATGACGTCGTTGGTGGTGGCGCCGGCGAGACTGGCAATGGCCTTGAAGCGGCTGGTGGCGAAGGACTGGGCGGCAAAGCGGCGCGACCCGGTAATGGCACTGTTCAGCCGGCATTGCGGCGCCGAGAACACGTTGGCCAGTTCAGGATTGCGGCGCGCATGCTCAACCGTTTTGTACAGTGCGGTCGCCACCGCCGGAATGGATTCCACCTGATCGCCCACCAGTCGGGTGATGGCCCTGATCTGCCCTGACAGTCCGAGAGGCGGGTGCGCCGGCTTTTCCGGCGGAGGCAACTGCCAGATGGGCGGCATGTCGCGCTGCTCGCCCGATTCACTGAGCATGCGCATGCCCAGCCGCATGGCGGACACGCCATCCACCAGCGCATGATGCACCTTGAAATACAACGCAAAATGGCGGCCGTGCATGGCCTCGATCAGATAGTTTTCCCACATGGGCCGGCTGCGATCCAGCAGGTTGCTGTGCTCGGCGGAAATGAACGCCATCAGCTCCTTGACGCTGCCAGGCTTGGGCAGCGCAACATGGCGGAAGTGATGGTCGAGATCGAAACTGTCGTCGTGCGCCCAGAAGTTGCCGTGCCAGCGGGTTTCGACGCGGCGGTCGAAGGGCTTGGTGGGGGATTTGAACTGGCGCATGTATTCGGCCAGTTCACTGATGAAGTGTGGCCCGGCGTCGTCCGGAAAGCGGTAAATCTGCAAGCCGGCCACATGCATGGGTTGCTGCCGGCGCTCCAGCCACAAGAAAAGATTGTCTTCCAGCGACAGCCGCTGCATGTGCCACCCTCACTCACATTCACCTGAAAAAGAGCAGCATAACAAAAATGTTTTTGTCTGGACGTTGCCGCCGGTCAGGAATGGCGAAGGTTGACGGGAATGGCCGGATATTCTGCGGCTACTGGATGGCCTCGGCGGCTTCGATCCGGTCCAGTGCATGCATGCGCTTCAGTTCGTTGTCACTCAGCCCCAGTTCCTGCCGGGCGATGTCCGCAACGTACTGGTTTTTCTCCTCCTCGCCCAGGCCGTCAGTGCCGGGAATGGAAGTGAACAGGGCCTTGTAGCGGGAGCGCTTTTCCTCCCAGATGCGATTTTCCTGATCCACCAGATCCAGACGCTGTGCTGCGGCCTCACCCACCAGCGCCGCGCGGGCCGAATGAAGCTCGGTGTCGCTGGCGCCGCTGTCTCGCAGCCCACGGATCTGCTCCGCAAGATGCACCTGGGTCATGGCCTGTTGCTGGGCAACGCGCATCGAGTCGGGCAATGATTGCTCCAGTGTGGCCGCAATATCCGCTTTTTCCTGCACGGTCAGGCCGGGCTGCTGCAGGGCCTCGCGCGCTTCCACATACGCGAGGTTGGCCTGTGCTTCCTCGGCAAAGAAGGCTGCATAGACATCATCGCCCAGCATCTGCCGGCGCAGGTTTTCCAGTTCCATCAAGGTGCTTTTCATGGCGGCAGGATCGCTGGTCAGCAACCGGTTTTTATCAAATCCCTTTTCCCACCGGTCATAGGAATCGATGTAGGCAAAATAGCGATCGAGCAAGGCCAGCGCCTGCGACAACGCCGGCTCCTGCAGTGACGTGTGCATGTTGCCCGCAATGATGTCGTGCAGTTCATCGAAGGGAATGTCGCCAATTCCCAGCATGAAATAATCGAGAACATCCTTGATGGCGGAGTTCACGATCAGATTGCCATTTTCATCAACGGAATAGTCCGCCGGCAATTCCACATCGGCGAGATAGGCTGGCCGCTTGGCCATGAACTGGTGGTAGTGTGCCTTGAGCTGTTCCGGTGAAGGCGGCTCCAGCCGTTTCAGCACGTCGGCCGGACGCATCGCAACCTTATCGACAGGCGCGGCATCCGCTGCTGGCTGAATCATGGTCGGAATAGTCTTTCCAGTGGACACGGCAAGTTGATAACCGGCCACGGCCAGCACAGCCAGGACCAGGAAAACAAAAAATGATTTTTTCTGCACGGGCTTACACCTCTTGTATGACAGGACGCAGCGATCACTGCGCCCCGCCGTTTTCACTTACGTAAAATCAGTCGATGCACCATCACAAACCTGCGTTCTTCAACCGGTTGGCATGCGTGTAATAAATGCTGGGAATATTCATGCCGAATGCCGTGATGGCCAGCGCGTGATTGATGGCGTCGAAGTGATTGGCCTTGTAGTCCAGACGCAACGCCTTGCCCAGGGCCATGCCACAGGTGGGCACCAGTCCGTCCCATTTCAGCGCACCGTCCATGAATTCATAGGCCAGCGGAATCACGATGGAATCGAACGGGTCGAGCGTCGCGGTGATCGGATCGTTGCCGCCCCAGGAGTAGAAGCTGATGCCGTTCACCTTGGCGGGTCCGCTGGCCTTGCTCAGGGTGGAACCGGGACCGTTGCGACCACCGTTGTCGTTCCAGCATTTGTAGGCCGGCATACCGGCCGGATATTGCGCGTTGAATACTTCGTAGGTGCTGTGCTGCGATGCAGTGGCCAGATCCAGCATGGACTGATTCACGTTGAGATCGCTGTTGTAGTCGCCGTCGGAACCGGGGCCGGAAATCAGTTCCAGCAGTTCCAGCAGCAGCGTTACACCATCATCGACAATGGCGCCGCCAATACCGATTTTGCTCAGCGTGGCCTTGAAGCCGTCGGCAAACTGGGTGCCTTCATTCATGCAGTGGGCGCAGGAAATGGAGGCAATCCACTGCGGCTCCAGCGCGGCTACATAACGCGCGGCGGTGGCACCCTGACTGTGTGCAATCAGGTTGACTTTGGAAGCGCCGCTGAAGGCGAGGATCTCGCGGATATCTTCCCGCAATTCCTCGCCGCGCTTTTCATGCAGCGCCGCCGAACTCATGTTGACGACATAGACATTGGCGCCACGACTGCGCAGATTGCTGGTGATGAAATACCAGTAATCAACAACACCGAGAATGCTGTCGAATCCGAACGCGCCATGCACCATGACAATCGGATATTTGGTTTTGGAGTAGGTGCTTGCGTTGGCCAGTGGCGACATGAACACGGTCGCCACCGCACACACCAGTGCGAGAATAAATGCATTGCGCTTTTTCATAGTGCTACCTTTTTTATCCAGTCAGATTGTTCTTGTTTTGGGGAGGATGTAACGCTGTCAAATGCATGCGAGGGACTGCGCAAAACGCATCGCAAACACGACACCAGTGTAGGGCGACGAATGCAGGGGTGACTTGTGAGGGCCGGCCATAAACATGACTGATCGGGCCAGTTTGAGATGACGAATCAGTCACCGTCACAAGCGGTCGCAACTGACGGTTAAAGCCTGATTTTGACGGATTAAACCCGGCGCGCCGGAACTGACACGGGAAACAAAAACAGCAGACGCAATGGCCAATCACAAAAATCCAACAGGGTGACTATATTCGGGTACAGTCCTGTGTTTTTATAATTGAACAAGCTGTCGTCAGCCGCCTTATAAGAACAAAAAAACAAGAATGCGATGAAGAAGGACTTATGGACCGCGATACCCCAATAATCCTGCCCGATTATGTTGTGTCCTATATGGAATATCCCGAGCGGATCGGTTTGTCACTGGATGTGCTCTGTCGCAACACCGACATTGATCTGAGGGATTTCAGCTACAAACCGAAGATGTTATCCATCAATCAGATGCTGAAACTGGTGCAGAACGGCTACGACCAGTTGCGGATGCCGTTCCTGGGTCTGGCGGTGGGCCAGCAAATGAGACTGACGTGCCACGGAATGGCCGGCGTTTCCGCCATGGCACAGCCTACCTATGCCGAATGCCTGCAGGCCGCCAGCCGGCTGTGTGAAAAAGCCTTTCCCCCATTCACGATGGAATATTTCGAAACGGACAGCACGGTGGGCCTGCGCATCATGGAGTGCATTTCTCTGGCACCCTTGTCCCATTTTTTCATCGAGTCCATCACGGTCAATTTCTATAACATTCTGCATTTCCTGCTGGGCAAGGAATTCGAACCGGAATACATTGCCTTTGCCTATCCGGAACCAAAATACAGCCAGATTTACGCCCGCTATTTCAAATGCAGGATACGGTTCAATGCAGAGCGCAATGAATTTGCGGTATCCAAACAACTGGCGCAGCGGGAACTGCTGCTGGCAAACAAGGGAATTGCACGCATGGCCGAACAGGATTTTCTGAAATCACTGCCCACCATTAATCTGAACTACCTGCCGAAAAAGCTGCGGCTGATCCTGATCCAGAGTGTGGGCGCCTTTCCGTCGCTTGAAACCGCAGCCCGCAAACTGGGCATGAGCGGGCGCACCCTGCGTCGCCAGCTGAGCAGCCTGGGCACCAATTTCCAGAATGAGCTGGATCTGCTGCGGCGGGAATTTGCGATCAACTATCTGACCAAGAGCGACAAGTGCATCACGGAAATTGCGCTGATGCTGGGCTTCTGCGATTCGTCCGCATTCAGCAAGGCATTCAAGAAGTGGACCGGGGAATCGCCGCGGGAATTCAAGAAAAATCACGCGCTGGAGGCATTTCGCGATTTCGTCGAAGACACCTTGCTGGAGCCCCGCCAGGAGGCGGAGCTCATCGCGCCGATGTAATCCCGCGCATCAGCGCCAGGAGCGGATCGCCAGTTCGGAAAACTCCGTCACCTGCAGGCCGGTATTCATCTTCAGTTCCAGCGACTGCATTTCGGTGGCCTTGCCAGTGGTGCGGTTGGTCATCATCACCCGCGCCGGCTGCCAGTAGCGGTTTTCAAACAGTGAATAGTCGAATGCTTCCATGCTCTTGAGCAGTTTGCCGTCCTGATCGTAGAAATCCGCTTTCATCGGACGGAAATGTTCAGTGTCGATCCAGAGGCGGGTTTTGCTGTAGCTGGACTCCATGCCCGCTGCGGGAAAACGATCCAGCACGAAACAGGTCTGCTGGCCGCAGGCTTCCTGCACTACCCGTTCGAACCGGTATTGATCACTGTTCTGGTCCGCCAGATCCTCGAAGGTAAATTCGCTGCCACGAAACGAAGAAGTGCGACTGGCGCCGGTGATGCGTTTCAGGCGCTTGGTGGACGGCAGATACAGCCATTGTTGATCCTCCGCGCCTTTCTTCGCCTCGCTCAGCAGGGCAATGCCTTTCTCCCGCTGCGGCGCAGTGAAGATCGACAGGCTGTGGGCAGTGCCGTTCTCCTCCACCAGACCTTTCAGCAGCATTTCGCGCTCGCTCTTGCCGCCCTTTTCGTCGATCAGCACCATGCGCACCCGGTGTGTCATGTCGCGAAAACCACTGGCGTTCTGCCGGGCGCGCTCAATGATGTCCTTGCCGCTGAGTTCGGTTTCCGCCTGCGCCAGCAGCGCCATGGCAGACAACATCAGCGCAACCAGCATACGTCCTGTTCTCGGGCGGTACATGCGATTCTCCTGCTCAAACATGATTTAGAAGTGGTAGTAGAGATCGATCTGGACGTAACTGTCGCGCTCGATCAGATTCATTTTCTGGCGATTGTCGTACATGCGCAGCAGATTAAACAGGGTCTGCGGCACAGTGGCGACATCAATGCTTTGCCAGTAGTCCGGCTGCTCCAGCTGATCCACCATTTTCAGAACCTGGTCGAACTGCTTTTTACTGACGGTGACGGTGCCGAGCAGGCCCAGCAACGTGTCGATGGAGGCCTGCGATGCCGGATTTTCCTGCACCAGCTGGCGGAAGAACGGCACGTAGTCGCGCGGATCGTAACGGTCGTCATTGGCCATGAAGTACTGGCCGACGACATTCAGTGTCCAGCTTTCGCCGAAGGTATTGGTCCAGAATGCGGTGCCCAGCAGCTCGCTGTACTGCGTGTCAGCAATGACGCCCAGCACGAGGTTGCTGTCACGGGCATCGTTCAGCGCCACGCGCGCGCCAACGCCGACATCATGATCGAACAGCGTGCCGTCGATATGGTCGCGGCTGTCCCAGATGCCTTCCACATACCAGGTCAGATCCAGTTGCGAATCGAATACGGAACCGAAGGTGTATTCGAAGCCACCCGCCGCCGACTCGAACTGTTGCAGCGAGCCGGTCTGATAGGTGAGTTCCGCTTTCAGCAGCACATCATGCCAGGCGTATTGCCACTCCAGCGATGACTGGTTCACCTTTTCGTACACCGGAATCATCAGCGGATCATTGAAGTCGTAATTGAAAATGAAATAGGGATCGCGGGTCATGCCGTAGAAATGCGACAGCGCCAGATCCATGTCCCAGATCCGCGTTTTCCAGCGCCCGGCGAAATCCCAGCGGCCGGTGGCGCCCCAGTCGTATGCCTCGTGCTCGCGGTCGGTCAGGATGGGATAGCGCAAGCGTCCGTCTTCGCCGGGAAACCAGGCCGGACGCAGGCCATACAGGGTATAAAGTTCGATGAGATCCTCGCCCCAGTAGAATGACAGTGAGGCCAGCGGTTGCCCGAGTTTGCGCGGCGCGGGAATTTCGGCGCGGTCTTTCTGGTTGATCAGGTCGGTGATCTTGAACAGTTCGTTGACGCCCCAGCTGACCTGGCCGACTCCGGCGCGCAGCTGGTAGGCATCCGCCGCATGCAGCCAGAGCAGTTCGCGCACATCGCCCAGGTTGCGCTCGTGGTCCACGCTGTCGCCGCGCACGAACAGGCTGGCGGTGAACTGGTCCGCATCGGTCACCTGCTGGCTGTAGTCGAGCTGCACGGCGGCGGACGGATAAACCTGTTCGTCCACCGTTTCCCCCGTCTGGGGATAGTAGCGGGTCTGGCCGTTAAGAAAGCCGGACCATTCCCCCGCTTCTGCCGCAACGTCAAAAGCGGCCCCACAACACATCAGCGCCGCAAACAGGCGCACACCGTAATCCTTCAACTTCCACTTCCTGTTCATGATTGTTCTTGTTATGCCAGCGGGATCAGGTGGCAGATTGCAGACGCTGCAACGCCACGACGTAACTGCTGCAGTAAATCACCACAACAGTGAATACCGGCGCAATCGTCAGCAGCAGGTTCGGCGTATGGGCCAGCGTGTGCGCCACCAGCATGAAAGCCAGCGACAGGGAACTCACCAGCACAACCGCCAGCACACACCCGGCCCTGCTGCGGCCCTGTCGCCGATGGAGGAATTCCAGCAACCCGCTGCCGATTGACGTGGTGAGAAAGCTCACGGCGCCCTGCGACAGGCCAGACGTCCAGGCATGATGCAGTTCATGACGATTGGCAAAAAAGGCCCAGGCAAACCAGGTGACGGCGGAGGCCAGCGCTGCCAGCAGCACCCGCGCCCGCGCGGAATGTCGCAGTGCCAGCAGCTGTTGCACCAGCGGATGCCGGAGCATGCCGGCGTGCGCAGGGGAAGTGCCCGTACTCATGCAGACCGGCGCCCCGCCTGCCGCCGCAGAACAATGCGCACCGCCAGCACCGAAAACAGGGCCAGCAGACTGATCCAGCCGAACGATCCGGCGCTGCCTTCGGTTACCTGGATGCGGGAAATATTGTCGTCAATCAGGTCGTTGATCTGATCGATGGGGCTGCCGCCATTGCCACCTCCGGCGCTGCCATTGCCAGACTGCTGCTTGTCCTCCACCGCCTTCGCTTTTGCGGCGGCGCAACGATCAGCCGGCAGCTGCAGCACACCGCAGCGCCAATCGATAGACTGCTGCACGGCTTCCACCGAGCCGCGATTGAAGTGGGTCAGGAAATCCTCCATTTCACCGTCGTACAGCATGTCGACCAGCTTGTCGAAACTGGTGATTTCACCGCTGGTGCCAATGCTGCCCAGCAGATCCGCCGCCAGATCGCCCAGCACGTTGTTACCCAGATCGACCTGCGCCAGTTCCGCCAGCAGGCCGCCCTGGTCCAGCCCCAGCAGACGGGTCGGGTCGAATGCCTTGATCTGTTCCTTCACCTGCTCGGCCTGCTCCAGGCCGTAACCGCTTTGCACCAGACCGTAACCGTCTTCGAAATCCTCGACGCCCACATCGCCGCCCCGCAATACCGGCACCGGCTCGATTACTTCTTTCAGCAGCGGCAGGTCGGCGAGTTCCGCGCTGGCCAGCGTGGCGCTGTTGGGCATGCTGCCATCGCCCAGGGAATAGTGCATGCCCAGCGGCCGCACATCCTGCCCGGCGGGCGGGTTGCGGAAGTAGTGGATAAAGTTGTTGCCGTCGGCGATGTCGACGTAGTGCTGCATCATGCCCAGCATGAACGTGAGTTCGGCGCCGTTGGCGTTCTGCGGAATCACATGGCTGGTCATGTCATCCCAGAAAGTGGATTCGGAAAAAATCTGCATCAGGCTGCCGGCGCCATTCACCAGATAGACGCCTGCCAGATCCGGCGCGACGGCACCGATGGCCGTGCCCAGCATCGCCCCCAGCGACATGCCGTCGAACATGACGCGGGAGCCATCCAGCGCCGGTACGTTGGGATAGGCAGAGCTGTGCCACTGCGCCACCGCCTGCGGCAACGCCTGTTGCGCGTGATGCGCCACCACACTGTGATCCACCGTGGCCTGCACGAACATGCCCAGCAGATGCATGATGGTGGACGGCGACTGCACTGCCACCACGATGGACGGTTCCTTGTTGCCCACCGGTTTGATGCGGGTACCGTGATTGGGATGGTCGATGGCAATCGTGGCCATGCCCAGACGGTCACCCATCACATAGCCGGACTTGGTGAGTTCCTTGAAATTGCCCAGACCATGTCCCCAGACGGAGATCGGAATCGGCGTGGACTCGTTCCACTTGGGCAGCGTGAGCACGAAGTCAGTGCGACTGAGCGACGGATCGGGAATGACATCGTAAGGTGGATAGACGCCACCGTCGCTGGCGCGGAAGTTCACCAGCGACAACTGGCCTTTCAGCGTCACCAGTCCCTGCTGCGGATCGCCGAGGCTGGCGCGCGGTTCCAGTGCCGTGACGATGCCGGGATAGGTCAGCGCCGTCTGCACCATGGTTTTCAGTGGTGTGGTGACTTCGGCTTCGGTGCGCACTGTGAACCAGGTCAGCGCCATGATGTCGGTGCGGGCAATGCCGTTGCGGTCCACCGCCTCCAGCGCCTTTTTGTACGCCGTCTGCACGCCGTAGCTGGCCTTCCCGTTCAGCACTTTCTGCATGCCGGCGCTGGGCGCGAAAGTGGTGGTGTTGCCCACGGCCGCATCGAACGGCGCCCGCAGCAACACCGCGACATAACGATGGCCGAATTCAAAACGGGTGCGCGGCCAGCCGATGATGACCGGACGCCGCTCACGAAAATCCAGTTTGGGATTGGCCACATGACTGAGCGACACCACCATCGGCACCGGCGCGTCCGTGTCCATGTCGAACACCACCAGATGGCCGGCGCCGTCCGCCGGAATGGCCTGCTTCGGCCAGTCTTTCAGTTCGAACAGCACAGGTCCCAGCGCGGAAAAGCCGTTGCTATTGTTGAAAATCTTGCTGGGCAGGAACGACGCCGGGAACTGGCTTTTGACGGGCAGCAGCGGGTGGGTGGCGCCATTGATGGTGCGATCGAGAATGGTATCGCTGAAGTTGTATTTGCCGGAAAGATTGCGGAACAGGTCGCTGGGAAATGGCAGGCCGCAGGCGTCCACCGCCACCGGATTGCAGGTGCTGGCCGCCGAAACGCCCGCTGCCGCAGCGACGCCGGGGGCAAAGCACAGCAGCGCGCCCGCCGCACAGAGCACGCGCCTGAACCACGCAAGGGAGGAAACGGAATCAGCGTGTCGACGAATTTCAGCCATGTTGTGTCTCGCTCATTGGTTTCAGCGTTTGCCGTTGCTGACAGATCTGGCGCAGGATTTCCGCCACATCCGGATGATTCACGATGCCCTGGTGATCAGCCTGCACCGAACGCCAGCTGATATTGCTATCAGACTCGCCGGCAGCGCTCCAGCCCAGATCATCGCGGCCATGCGGATGCAGCGCGGCCTTGACCAGCGTGATGCTGTCGGCGTTTGCCGGCACGGCGTGTGTCACATGATGTTCGAGATGCTGCAGGCGCTGCCGGTAAGCGCGGCTCCACTCTAGCAACATCGTCAGCGACACTTCAACGGACAAAGTGTCGAGATACTGTTGCAGCCAGCGCAGTTTTTCTTCTGTTCCGCTTTGCTGATTGAATGCAAAAAAATGTTCCGGAGTCAGGCCCAGTTCCACGGCAAACATCAGCAGCTGGAAATCGGCATCGAAGGTGATCGGATGCAGCCCGGCGCCGAAACCGCTGTCCAGCATTACCAGCGCCGGCGCCGTGGCCGCACGCTCTGCCCAGCGCTGCAGGATTTCATAACCCAGCACGCCGCCCATGGACCAGCCGGCCAGCACCACCGATTCCGGCGCGATACCAGCCTGCTCCAGCAGACGCAGCGCATTGTCCGCGAAATGGCGCACCGGATGGTCGTGCTGTTCCGCCAGCGGCATCGACAAGGTGTAAAGACGCAGGTCCTTCAGACGCGACATCAGCGTGAGATAGGCGCTGCAGATGCCCGCCGCCGTGGGCAGAAAAATGACGTGGATGCCGGACTGCACGGAAGGATTGATGCAGTCCAGTCGGTAGTCCGCGCCGCGCGCGATGCAGTCCTGCAAGGCCAGCGAGACAAATTCCTGCGACTTGTCGTTGACGTCTGCGCGCAACAGATCCGCCAGTTCGCGCACGCTGGGATGCTGGAACAGGTGCGCCACCGTGAGCCGGCAGCCGAATTGCCGGTTGATGGCGGCGATCAGCTGCGTGGCATTGATGGAGTGGCCGCCGTATTCGAAAAAGGAACGGGTGACATCGGTGACGGAGCGTCCCAGCACGCGCCCCCACAAGGTGCAGAGTGTGGTTTCGTCGGCGCTGGCGGCGGGAACTTCCTGCGCACCCTGGCGCTGGTTCCGCGCGGCAAATTGCGCCAGTGCGATGTGGCCGTCGGCAGTGCGCTGCCAGCGTTCTTCCCACCGTTGCTGCAAAGTTTGCGGCGCGGCCACACGGGGCATGATCGCGTGCACGGCTGCCGCCAGAATGGCGCGGGATTCTTCGCTGGCGGAATTTGCCGGCGCGTGCAGCGGCGGCTGCAGATGCACACCGATGGTTTCGGTGGTGCCGGCAAACCAGTCCAGCTGGTCCGCCATCGCCGCTGCCTGCGGATCGATGCCGATGTAATAACTGCCGGGCGGCCACTGCAGCAATGACCTGATCCACGACGAATCGCGTTTTGCATCCAGCGCCAGCAACCCTTTGTTGCGCGCCATCTGCAACTCGGCCGTGCTGAACTGCTGCGCCATGCCCACGCCCTGCCAGACGCTCCAGTTGAGACACCAGCTGCGGACGGAAGTGTGCCGGTTGAGATGATCCGCCAGCGCCACCTGTGCGGCACTGGCAACACTGTACGCACCCGCCGACTGGCCACCGAAATGCGCGTTGAGCGAGCCGTACTGCACGAAGATGGCGTCGGGCCAGTGCTGCTGCAGATAGTGCGCGAGGTGCGTCGCGCCGGTGATCTTGGCCGCGCTCGCCGACTGCCAGTGCGCTTCATCCAGTTCCGCCAGCGGCTGCAGGTGCAACGCGCCCGCCAGATGGAACACGCCATCCAGTCGGGTGGATGCCAGTGCCTGCAATGCGGGCGTTAATGCCGCCTGCAGGGTTGCGGGCTGGAAATCCGCCAGTTGCACGCCGGTCACGCGGCGTTGCCCCCAGCGCGCCTGCAGCTGTTGCAGACGCAGCATCCGGCTGGCAGATGCATCCGCCGCCGGACGCATCGCGAGAATGAGTTTCACCTGAAATTCACGCAGCAGCAGATCGCACAGCGGCTGCGCCAGACCGCCGGTTGCGCCGGTGACGAGATAGGTGCCACCGCGCTGCAGCGCTGGCCGGTCGAACCGGTTGCCGGCCAGCACATCCACTGCGCGCAAATGCGGTTGCAGGAAATGACTGGCGTCGCCATCCAGCCAGACAGGAACGCGGGAAATACCGCCGGCGACCAGCGTGCGCAGTTGCGCCAGCGCCGTCCAGTTCTGCGCAAGTACAGCGCCCGGCAGCGCCGGCAAGCCGGATTCCTGCCGCAGAGTTTCCAGCAGCGGTTTGAACAGCAGCAGCGTTTCCGGCGACTGTCCCGTCACCGCCACCACCAGACGCTGGGCACTGGCTTCATCCAGCTGCAGTTTTTGCAATGCCTGCGTCAACAGCTGCACATTACGCAGCACCGGCCAGAGTGCATCTGCCGTGGGCAGTTCCGCCGGCCACTGGCCTGCCAGCAGCAGAATCGGTCCGGCGCGGTGCGACAACAACTCAATTACATGCTGCGCAACCTGGAGGACATCAGTGGAATCCAGCACACGCACGTCGGCGCCCTGCAGCGCCAGTGCCTGCTGCTGCACTTCGCCGAATGCGTTGGGCCAGAGCAGACAACCGACTTCACTTGCATTGCGCACGTACTTCTGCGCGCTGGTGTCGAGCCATTCCTGCGCACGCCAGCCCAGCGTGAAAACGGTCTGCACGCGCTCGGCTTCGGCGCCATGACGCTGATTCCAGTCCATCACCTGCTGCGCATAAAAACCTTTTTCGAAATTTTTGCGGAACTGGCCGCGCTGGATCTTGCCGCTGGTGGTTTTGTAAAAATCCTCCGGCGCCACGGCGATGACATATTCCGCCGTCACACCAAATGCTTCGGCGACCCGCGCCTGAATCTGCCGCTCCAGCAGCGATGCATCCACGCGGCCATCACCGACATAGAACAGCACCAGCGCATCGCTGTTGCCGCCCTCCTGCAGCGCGACGCCGGTCGCCGCCACAAACGTGGGCACCACGCCGGGCACCGTCGCCGCCACCTGTTCCAGTTCGAAACAGTAGTAGTTGGCGCCGCGCACCACGATCATTTCCTTTTCGCGCCCGGTCAGCACCAGACGCCGGTTCCAGATGAAACCCAGATCGCCGGAGTTGAACCAGCCGTCGCCGACAAAGGCTTCGGCATTGGCATCGGGATTGTTCAGATAGCCGGGCGTGACGACGGGACCGCGAATCTGCAGCCGCCCGATCACACCTTCCTTCACCAGTGTGTTGTGTTCGTCGGTGATGCGGATTTCGACGCCGGGCACCACTGAACCTAGATCGACAAAACCGTGCCGGGTGGCGCCGGGCAGCGCGTCGGGATGCGCATCGCTGTCAATCAGGTTGCAGACAGCCGGGTCCGGCGTACTGAAAAAATGCACCGACAGCTGCCGGTCGGATTCGTTGTTGTAGGTCATGCAGGTGCAGGCTTCCGCCATGCCGAACGCCGGCTGCACGGCATTGGATTTTAGTTGGAACGGCGCGCACGCCGCCTGAAACTCCTGCACCACCGGCGCCAGCACCTGCTCGCCGGCATTCATCAGAATCCTGACGCAGGACAAATCCAGCGCGGGCAAAATATCGGCCCGGCGCAACGCTTCCACCACGCGCTGGTAGGCAAAATTCGGCGCCCAGCTGTAGGTAACGCGGTAACGATCCAGCATGGTCAGCCACAGCAGCGGGTCCTGCAGCACGCTGGCGGTTGGCAGCTGCACCTGCTCAATGCCGAGCACGCAATCCTTGAGATGGGTGGTGAGAATCGGCACCACATGATCGAAGGGAAGCCAGTTCAGGCTGATGTCGTCGTCGCGATACTGATTGTGGCGGGCGGACGCGGCGATGTGATGCAGAATGCCGTGATGGGTGATCTGGATGGCCTTGGGTGTGCCGGTGCTGCCGGAGGTGAGCTGCAGGAACGCAACGGGATCGCGCAATTCAGGCGTGGCGTCGAAACGTTCGTTATGGGCGAACAGTACGTCGGCGCTGATCACGGGTTTGCCCGCACCGAGCCACTGCTGTGTCGCCGCCAGCCGGGCGGCGTCCGCCACCACGGTGAGACCGGTAAAACTGTGCGCCACGTTGTAGAGTTTCTGCGCCACGCCGTTGCGTGCGTTGTAATGCTCCGGCATCGCCACGTTGAGCGGGCGCAGACCGGCGAGAAGCGCGCCCCACCAGACGGCGAAGAAGTGTTGGGCATACTGCATCTGCAGCAACACGATGGCACCGGCTTCAAGACCCGCCCGGCAGAATCCGGCGGCGGCGCGGCGCGCATCTTCCACCAGCTGCGAATACGGATAACGGGTTTCGTGAAGCTGTTCATCCAGCAGGATCAGGCCACGCCAGGGAAAACACGCGGCGGTCTGTTCCAGCGCAGTGAACAGGTGGCTGGGCGCATCAGACTGTTCCGGCAACGGAGCGCCCACCACCCAGGCATCGGGACGCAGGGAGAGATCCGGCATGGGCAATGTCACCGGAGTAGCAGTCGTGTCGGCCTGCTGCAGTTCTTCCGCCTCCAGCGTGGGCAGATGCGACAGTTCGCGCAGCACCAGCAGATCATCGCGGGCGTAACCGGCATTCAGCAGCGCCGCGTGCGTGTCAGTGCGTGCAACATACGGACGCAGCGCAAGCTCGGCCAGATCCACGGCGCCGTCTGCCGTGCGCGGCAGCTGCGGAAACAGCGTGAGGTCATCCAGCTGGCACTGCTGGCGCAGCACCGGCAGCGCCGCTTCCAGTTCCTGTTGCAGCACAAAACGCCGCTGCGGATCGGCGCAGCCCACAAACAGGCGCACCAGCGCACGGGCATCCGCCGAGACCAGCACGCAAAGTTCCATTTCACGCAGCACAGGCAGCAGCTGCCGCACCTGCTGCTCCCGCACTAGATCGCGTGTGCAGATCGCGGTTGCCGCAAGATCGCTGTCCGCCAGCACTTCGGCAACGGTGCGCACCGCGTCTTCCTGCAGGCAGACCTGCATCAGCTGTTGCAGCTGCGCGCTGAATGTCGCCACCGTGGACGCCTGATACAGGCTGGTCTGATAGGTCCAGTTCAGTTCAAAACGTTCGCCCAGATCGCTGACGGCAAGCATCACATCATAGGGCGCGCCGCGCGGGCCGGACTGCGGCAACACGCTGCTGATCCACTGATCCTGCAGCAGCAGATCGGCGTTGCCCTGATGCCACACGATCATCAGCTGGAACAGCGGTGTGCGGCTGCTGTCGCGCGGCGGATTGCAATCCTGCACCACCGCCGGAAACGGATATTCCTGATGTTCCATGGCCGCCAGCAGGGTGCGTTTGACCCGTTGCAGCAGCTGTGGCAACGGCTGTTGCGGCTGCACCTGCGCCCGCAGCACCACCGGATTGGCGAAATCACCCACCACCTGATCCATGCCCTTGCGTGAACGGCCCATGGTGGGCGTGCCCAGCAGAAAATCCTGCGCGCCGGTGCGGGCGTGCACCAGCAGTTGCAGCGCGGTCTGCACGAACACAAACGGCGTGATGCCATTACGTTTGCAGAACTGGCGGATGGCCATCACGGTGTCGGTGGGCAGCTCATGCCGGATCACCTGGCTTTGCAGCAGCAACACCGGCGGCCTTGCAAAATCTGCCGGCAGACTCACCTGCATCGGCGCGCCGCGCAGCATGCGTTGCCAGAAGCGGCGCTCCTGCCGGCCACGGACACTGTCCATGAACTGCTGCTGCCATTCCACATGCTGGCGATAGGTGACGGCCAGCGGCTCCAGCGCCAGCACTTCGCCTTTTTCGGCACGCTGATAAAATTCACGGATGTCCTGCGCCACCAGCAGCAGCGCCCACAGATCGGCGCCCACATGATGAATGGTGGCAATCAGGATGTCGCCGCGCACGCTGTTGCGCACCAGCTTCACCCGCAGACAGGATTGCGTGGTGAGATCAAACGGCGCATCCGCTTCCTGATTCAGCCAGGCGTCCAGTTGCGTTTCATTCCACGCACTGCCATCCAGAATCTGCAACGGCATGTCGAGATGATTCCACACGCGCTGGCGCGGGCCCAGATCGGTGTCGGCAAAAGTGCTGCGCAAAACCGGATGCCGGATCAGCAGTGCGTGAAAGGCCTGGCGCACGGCATTTTCATTGATGGCGCCATTGAGCACGCAGGCAAAGGTGGTGTTGTAGGCCGGGCTGTGCGGCGCGAAGCGATACAGCATCCAGATAGCACCCTGCGTGTACGCCAGCGGATATTCGTCCACCACGCGCGACGCATCCTGCTGCTGCCGCTCCGCGCGCAGCCACGCCAGAATCGCTTCCTTGTTTTGCTTGAGCAGCGTCATCAGCGCCGGCGTCAGTATTTCCTTCGGCGCCTTGAAGCGCAGCATCTCCCCTTCCAGCCACAGCTCCAGCCCCTGCGCCAGATGAGGTTGCAGCAACAGTGTGATGTGGTGGGTCGAGGTCATGAAATTTTCTCCGCCATTGTTACTGGACGAGTTACAGCACGCCTTCCATCAGCGTCTGTTCGTCGCTCTGTTCTGCTGCATCTTCTACGGTGCTGCGCTGCTCACCGTGCAGTTCGGCATAGCCTTCCGCCATCCACTTAGCCACGTCGCGCAGATTGGCTCCGCCCAGCAGACGCACTACCGGCAGCTCCACCTGCGTCACCTGTGTCACGCGATTCTTGAATTCCACTGCCAGCAGCGAATCGATGCCCATGTCGATCAGCGGCTGCGTGTCGTCGATGTCAGCCGTTTCCAGTTGCAGCGCGCGCGCCAGTTGCTGGCGGAGATAACCCAGCAGACGCTCGGCGCGTTCGTGGGCCGGACAGATCGCCAGTTCCTGCTTGAAAGCGATGTCGTCCTGATTCAGTTCAACAGCGACGGCGGGCGCGACAACAGCAGCACCGTCAGCCGCGACATCCTGCACGGCGCGGAACAGCGCGCCCACCGGCAGCATGCCCATCAGCGGCTTGAAACGCTGCCAGTGAATATCCGCCACGATGGCCCGCGATTCATCACTGCCCAGCAGGCGCTCAAACACCTGCAGCCCCAGATTCATGTCAAGCTGCAGCAGACCACGGCGCGCCGCCTGCGCACCGGATTCCGTGCTCACCATGCCGGAATCCGCCCACGGGCCCCAGTTGATGGCCAGCGCGGTTTTGCCCTGCTGGCGCCGCCGTTCGATGATGGCATCCACCGCCTGATTCGCGGCGCTGTAATGGAAATTGCCCGCCGAACCCCACACCGAGGCAATCGAGGAAAAGCCGGCAAAGAAATCCAGCGGATCATCGGCGCAGAGTTCATCGAGCCACTGCAGACCCAGCACCTTGTTCGCCATCAGCAGACTGCAACGGCGCGTGGTGAGTTCGTTGAGCGGACACAGCTCGAACTGGCCCGCCGCGTGAATCACACCGGCAATGCGGCGTTCGCTGCGCAGTGTTTGCAGCACTGCATCCAGCGCGGCGCGATCGGCAATATCCAGCGCCGGTGTTTCCACCTGAACACCGCGTGCACGCAACTGATCGATGCGCTGTCTGACGGATTCGCTGCGGGCGCCACTGCGACTGAGCAACGCCAGATGCTGCGCGCCACGATTCGCCAGCCACTCCGCCAGCGCCAGGCCGATGGCGCCAGTGCCGCCAGCCACCACATAAAAGGCGTCGGGTGCAATCGGGGTCTTGCGGCGGGAAAGTGCGTCCGCCGGCAGACGCTGCACCGCCGGCAACAGTGTTTGCTGCTGGCGGATGCTGATCCAGGGCGCCGGCTCCGCTGCCACAGCCAGTTCCGCGCACTGATGTGCAGTGGCGTCATCCCACTGCTCCACATCGATCACCGACTGCATGCGATCCGCCATTTCCAGCAGCAGGTTTTTTGCGAAGCCCAGCACTACCGCCTGATCGGTGCGCACCAGCACCGACTGCGCACCGATCGCCATTGCCGCTTCAGTGATGATCACCAGGCGACAGCCGTTAATGGCTTTCAGGGTTTTGGCGAGCGACAGGAACAGCGCGGTGAGCGCGTCAAAATCCTGCGCGCTGTGTAGCGGCGGCAGTTGCGCGGCAGACACCACCAGCCGGACATCTGCCGCGCCGGTCTGCTGCAGTTCATGCAGGCAACGGGTCAGCAGCGGGCTGGCAGCACCATCGGCCGCAATCACTTCACTGCGTTCGCCCAGCCGGATCTGCGCGCGCCCGTCTTCCACGCTGAAACAGCCGCTGACGGATACCGGACTGGATGCCGACGACTGCGCCAGCCTCGCCGAGAAATCATCCGCTGCGGACTGTGCGGGAAACAGCACCAGCGACGCCGACACCGGTACGCGCTGTTCCGGCAGGGTCGCGGTTTCCCACTGCAGCTGATACAGCCAGTGGCGGGTTTTTTCCGGCAGATCCTGCTGCTCCAGTGCGGCGCGCAACGTTTCATTCCAGAAACTTTTACGCTGGAACTGATAGGTGGGCAGTTCCACCGGTGGCACCGCTTTCAGCGGCATGATGTCCGCCCACTCCAGATCCAGACCGGCAACATACAGTTGCGCCAGATTCAGCGTCAGTGCCTGCAGTGCGGCGGCTTCCGTGTTCTCGCCGGCAGATGCTGTTTCTATCAGCACAGCGTCCTGCGCCCGCGCCATCGGCTTCAAGGCTTCCAGCAAACCACCACTGCCAAGCGCCAGCACCACATCCACCTGCGCGGCGCGAATGCTGTCGATGCAAGCTGCCACCGCTACAGTCTGTGCCGGTTGTTGCTGCCAGTATTCGGGCGTCGCCATCTGCTTGCCCAGGTGCTCGCCATTCAGGCTGGAAAAAATACGCATGCGCGGCGTGCTGAAGACAATATTCGCTGCGGATTCGCCTGCCGCCAGCCGGCACGCATCCGCCAGGCTGAACACGCCGGCAATGCAGGCCGCCACGATTTCGCCGGTGCCCTGCCCGGTGACGCAATCGGGTCTGACGCCCCACTGCATCCACATGCGCGCCAGTGCATAGTGCTGCGCAAACCGGAACGCCGTTGCTGCGCGCCCGGTTTCCGGGATATCGGCGTTCGCGTCGCGCAGCAGCTGCGCCAGATCCATACCCAGCAACGGTTGCAGATACTGCGCACACTGATCGAAGTGGGCACGGAAGGCAGCAACGTGCCGGTAATATGCACGCGCCATGACCGGCGACACATCACCCGCACCGGCGAAAACCAACGCCACCTTGTATTTCGGTTTCTGCCGCACGCCACTCAGCACACGTTCGCCCTGCTTTTGCTGCAGCAGGTCTTGCAGATCGGCAACCGATTGCGGCAGCAGCGCCGTGCGGTATTTGTAATGATCCCGTCCGGCAGCGCAGGTGCGCGCAATCTGGTCCACTGTGAGTGAAGGGTTCACATCCATGTGAGTCTTCAGGGCATCCTGCCACAGGGACACTGCCAGGGGCTGTTTGGCAGACGTTAACACCAGTGGCGGCGTCCAGACGGCGACATCCACTGTCGGTGATTCGGTTTTCGGTTCAGGCTGGTATTCCTCCAGCACGATATGCGCGTTGGTGCCGGTAAAGGCAAACGCACTCAGGCCGGCACGCAGCTTGCCGTCCGGCGCGGCAAACGCATCCCATGGCGTGAGTTTGTCGGTCACCTGGATCGCCATTTTATTCCAGGGAATGTAGGGATTCGGGGTTTGGTAATGGATATGCGGCGGAATGGTGCGATGTTTTAACGACAGCACCAGCTTTATCAGACCGGCAGCCCCGGCGGCGGCTTCGCTGTGACCGATATTGGTTTTGGCCGAGCCCACCAGCAGCGGATGCCGGCGTTGCTGTCCGGCGCAATACACCGCGTTGAGTGCACCCAGTTCAATCGGATCGCCCAGCGGTGTGCCGGTGCCGTGTGCTTCCACATAACTCACCTGCGCCGGCTCCAGCTGCGCCTGCTGCAGCGCGGCGCGAATCACCTCTTCCTGCGCGGTTTCATTGGGTGCGGTAAAGCCCTGTGATTTGCCATCCTGATTGATGGCCGAACCGCGAATCAGTGCCAGGATGTTGTCACCGTCCGCTTCCGCATCCGACAGGCGTTTCAGCATCACCGCGCCACAACCTTCCGAGCGCACGTAGCCATCGGCAGCAGCATCAAAAGTTTTGCATTTGCCGTCCGCCGCCAGCATTCGGGCTTTGGCAAATACAATCGACACGGCGGGATTCAGCACCAGATGCACGCCGCCGGACAGCGCCACATCACACTCGCGATTGCGCAGGCTCTGGCAGGCGTAATGCAGCGCCACCAGCGACGAGGAACAGGCGGTGTCGATGCCTAGCGCCGGTCCCTTGAAGTTGTACAGATAGGAAATGCGGCACGGTGCGGCGCTGGCGGCGTTGCCGATACCCTGCCACGGCGTGAGTTTTTCCGCCGTGCCCAGCATGCTGCCCAGATGCGCATAATCGGACGACGCAAGACCGGCAAACACACCGGTGGGACTGCCATTCAGCCGCGACGGTGCATAACCGGCATCTTCCATCGCTTCATGGCAGACCTCCAGCAGGATGCGGTGCTGCGGATCGATGTCTTCCGCCTCCCGTGGCGAGATGCCAAAAAATTCCGCGTCGAACATGTCCGGCCGTTCGATGATGCCGAGGCCCTTCGAATAGATCTTGCCGGGCGCATCCGGATTGGGATCGTACAGGTCATCCATGTTCCAGCGTTCGTTGTTGTCCTGCTGGGTGATGCAGTCGACGCCGTTGTACAGCCGATCCCAGAACGCTGCCGGATTGATGGACTGCCCCGGATAGCGACACGCCATGCCGACAATCGCAATCGGCTCGTGCGCCGCTTTCCGGTACGCCGCCAGCTGACGTTTCAGCGTTTTGATTTCCTTCAACGCATTCAGCATCAGATCCTGCGTTGATTTGCCGCCACTCATGATTTGCCCCTGTTTCAGTCTGCAAGAATCCGCGCAGCCAAATTGCACTGCGCGGATCGGATGTTGCCTTTTTGTTGTATAGCTTTTGTGTTATGCGCTGAGCACCATCATTCCTCGTCGTCTTCCAGTTCCGCCGCCAGCATTGCTGCCAGTTCGTCCTGCGACAGATCGTCGAGCTGATCGTCTTCCGCCGCTTTTTCTTCCTGCTTCTGTTCAGCGGCAACCGGCTCGGTCGCCGCGATTTCATCCGGGAACATATCCTGGATCAGGAAGGCGCTCAGACTGGCCACAGTGGGGTACTTGAACATCAGCGTCGCCGGCAACTGCTTGCCGATCAGTGCGCACAGTATGTTACGCAATTCCACCGCCATCAGCGAATCCAGACCCAGTTCCTGCAGCGGCTGGTTCGGGTTGATGGGGTCGGATTCGTCCAGCCCCATGACGCGCTTGATCTGTTCACAGATCTTGTCCACCAGCATCGGCGTGCGTTCGTCGATGGGCGCGTCCGCCAGGCCGGCACGGAATTCGTCGGCCATTTTCTGCAGACTGGCATCCACACCCACGCTGGCTTTCACATCCAGTTCCGACAGGAACGCGGGGATCGAGCCGGACATGTTGGCCAGTGCCGCCCAGTCGATCACCATCAGGCCGCGCTGCACCGGATTGGACTGCAGCACCTGACCGAACCAGGCCAGACCGTCCGCCGGCGGAATCAGATGCACGCCGCTGGCTTTTGCGTTGGCTTCCACCTGACTGTTGGCCGCCATGCCCACTTCGGCCCAGGGGCCCCAGTTGATGGCAATCGCCGGCAAGCCTTTCGCGCGACGATACGCCGCCAGACCATCCAGGAACGCGTTCGACGCCGCGTAGTTGGCCTGACCCGGCGCGCCCAGCATCGACGACAGCGACGAGAACAGCACGAACATGTCCAGATCGAGATGCCTGGTTGCTTCATGCAGATACCAGGCGCCTGCCAGTTTCGGACCCATCACCTTTTTGAAGCCGGCAATATCCTGGTTCACCACGAAGGCATCCGCCAGCACACCGGCCGCGTGAATCACGCCCGCCAGCGGCAGACTGAATGCCTGCGCGGTTTCGATCATGGCGTGTACCGACGCACGGTCTGCAGTGTCTGCTTTCACGGTGGTCACTTTCGCGCCCAGCGCTTCGATCGCCGCCACACCGGCCGCATCCAGTTCCCGCACATCGCGCCGTGCCGCCAGGATAATTTCGCCGGCGCCCTGCTCTGCCATCCATTTCGCGAACAGCATGCCGAGGCCGCCGCTGGCGCCGGTGATCAGGTAGGAACGGTCGCGCTTCAGCGTGATCGCCGGGTCGTCCGGATTGATCAGGATCTTGCCGATGTGTTTGCCCTGCGCCATGTAGCGGAACGCTTCCATCGCTTCCCGGTGCTTGAACACGGTGAAGGGCAGCGGCTGGTAATGACCGGCTTCAACGTTCTCCACCACTTCATCCATCAGCGCTTTCAGGGCCAGCGGATTCTGCAGGGTCACGATCACCAGATCGAACGCTTCGTAAGTAATGTCGGTGCGGAAGGCCTGCACCCGATCCTGCGTCCAGATGTCGGCCTTGCCGATTTCGATGAAGCGGCCACCAGGATTGAGCAGCGCCATGCTGGTGGTAATGAATTCACCGGCCAGCGAGTTCAGCACCACATCCACGCCGGCACCACCGGTGACACGGCGGATGTCCTGCGCGAAATCCAGCGAGCGGGAGTCGAACACGTGCTCGACACCAATCTTGCGCAGGAAATCACGCTTCTTCTCGCTCGCTGTCGCAAACACTTCCGCCCCGATGTGCTTGGCAATGTAGATCGCCGCCAGACCGACACCACCGGCGCCGGCATGAATCAGCACGCGCTCGCCTTTTTTCAGCTGCGCCAGATTTTTCAGACCGTGCAATGCAGTGCAGTACACCACCGGCAAAGTCGAGGCTTCGTTCAGCGACAGGTTGCGCGGCACCCGGCAGATCAGCGCTTCTTCCGCGATGGTCTGGGTACTCATGCAGGATTCGGTGAGCGGGATCATCACCACATCGCCCACCTTGTACTGGGTGACATGGGTGCCCAGTTCGGTGACTTCACCGATACATTCACCGCCCAGCGGACCGGCTTCCCCCGGATACACGTTGAGCACGCCCATCACGTCGCGGAAGTTCAGACCGGCGCTCAGCACTTTCACCGCCACCTGGGTGGAACCCAGTTCACGGGGCTTGAACTGCACGAACTTCAGATCCTCGAAGGTACCCTTCTTCTCGATGATCAGACGGTACGGTGCCGGCGGAATCGGCATGCCCTGCGCCGCCACGCCGGTGCGCGCCAGACGCGCCACCAGACGGGTGCCACGCCGCAGTGCCACCTGTTTTTCCTTCGCCGGCATCTGCAGTTCGGCGATGATGGCGCGGGCGGCACGTTCGTCGCTTTCCGCATCCACATCGATCAGCACGGCAGAATATTCCGGATGTTCCATATCCAGCACCTTGCCGAAGCCCAGCAGCGCAGTCTGCGCCGGGTTCAGATCGGTGTCGCTGCGCTGCGCCGCCACGGCATTCTGCGTCACACACCACAGGCGCGGCGACGAGGAACCGGTCATCAGCTGCAGCGCCTTCAGCATGTTCAGGATCGGCGCGAACATGCGCACTTCCAGATCTATGATCCCGACATCGTCCACGAGCTTCGCATCCGGAGCCATATAGAGCAGTCCGCCGACATTGGCGATGCCACCGACGCTCTGGATCAGGCTCATCCACTGGCCGCCGTCTTCCGGATTAAGTGTGATGACGCCATCGTTCTGGCTGAAAGCAGCCGACGTGTCGCACACCACCTGCAGCGCTTTCACATTATTCGCTGCCAGTTCTGCACACAGCGTGGATGCCAGCGCACCTGCTTCGCCGATTACCAGATATGTGTTCTGCAGCGGCTTGAATTCCTGATCCGCCGGGATGCTCTGGGTTTTCCAGTGCACTTCGTAGTGACTTTCAAAGGCATCCTTGCGCAGCGCCCGCAGCAGCGCTTCCTTCGGCGCACGCTTGCTGTGCAGCGTATCCACGTCGATCAGGATATTGCCCTGCTCGTCATACACCTGGATGGTGTGCGAGAAGCTTTCCACAATCGCGTTCGGATCTTCCGGCGGATTCTTGATTTTCACGTGACACCACAGGGTGGACGTGGGCTTGCGGAAGAAGCGCAGGTTTTCCAGTGCGAACGGAATGTAGATCGCATCCACTTTCGAGGTGTCGAAATCTTCGTGCATGGTGGCCATGGCCGAACTCTGGAAGCAGGAGTCCATCAGACCCGGATGAATCATGTACTTGCCCTGCTCCAGCGCCGATTCCGGCAGACGCAGTTGCGTCAGCGTTTCGCCAGGACGACGCCAGAACTTCGAGATCCAGCGGAACTGCGAGCCCAGCTGATAACCCACTTTCCACATTTCGTCGTAGAACATCTGGCCGTCGAACGCATGGCTGGCGCGCGCCTGGATCTGCTCGATGTCCTGCGGTGTCAGCACCTGGGTGGGGTCCGGATTTTCACACAGCGCCACATTCATGCTGCAGTGCATGGTCCAGTCTTTTTCCGCGCCTTTTTCGTCGGGACGACTGAAGCCTTTCACTTCGTACTGGTCGAAGCCGTCCTTCACACCGGTCTTCTTGAAGCCGTAATGCAGGCGGCGTTTCCTGTCGCCTTCGATGATCAGCGGTTCCGGGAATACCACGTCGTCCAGCTTCACCGGTTTCTCGCCAAACGCATCGCGCGCACAGAGGATGGTATTGGCGACGTGGAAGGCACCGGGCGCCACCACCACTTCATACAGACGATGATCATCCAGGTTGAACGGATGACGGCCGCCGAAACTGTTCTCGAAGAAGTAGTCGTCGCTCATCGGCGACTGCAGCATCAGCAGCAGATTGTCGGTAACCTGACCCATATTGCCGCCGGTGGCGACCATGCCGTTGTCATTGTCGCCCAGCCAGTAACGCTTGCGGTCAAACGCGTACGCCGGAATCGCCACGCGCTGACGGGCGTACGGCGCATCGAAGCCCTTCCAGTTGATATCGACACCACGGGCATACAGTTGCGCCGCAGCCAGATTGAACTGTCGGGATGCGTCCTGCTTCGCACGCAGGGTATGCACGAAGGTGAAACCATCCTGGCCGCCGGCTGGCTGCGCAAGACACTGCTGCGCCAGACCGGTCAAGGTGGAACCGGGGCCGACTTCCAGCAGCACATTCACTTTCAGTGCCGGCAGTTCCTTCACCGCATTCACGAACAGCACCGGGCGCTTGACGTGCTCCACCCAGTAACCGGCGGTGGACATCTCGCCCTGATTGGCACGGCCGCTGACGGTGGACACGATGGCATGAATGGCCGGTTTGTAGCTGATGGACTCGGCGACCTTGCGGAAGGCATCCAGCATCGGCTGCATCATGTTGGAATGGAAGGCGTGCGACACGGTGAGCAGGCGCGCATCCACGTCGGCTGCGGCGGCTTTCTGCAGCACGGCCTTGATGCCTTCGGCAGTGCCCGACACCACAGTGTTGCCCGGTGCGTTGCAGGCGGCCAACTGCACGGCGCTGTTGCCGGCGATAATTTCCTCCACCTTGTCCTGCGTGGTGAGCACGGCGGCCATGTCGCCTTTCTCGCACAATTCCACCATCAGTTTGCCGCGTGCCACGATCAGTTTCATCGCGTCTTCCAGGCTCATGATGCCGGCCATCACTGCCGCCG
>CAZBII010000013.1:0-50879 GCA_964491665.1 uncultured Moraxellaceae bacterium | reverse complement strand
GATGTGGTGCTCATGTAACGATGAACACTGCGGGGCGTGCGCGTGGTAAAGCGTGTCGCCACCGGATTGCTGAAGTGGATGATCGCGGCTGCTGTGGCACTGTTGGTGCTGGTGGCCGTGGTGGTGGGGCTTGCGCGGCAGACGGTGTACCAGATTCACGACCTGCGCGCACCGGTGGCGGAATTCCTGTCGCGACAGACCGGTCTGCAGATTGAATTTGATGACATCAACGGCAGCTGGAAAGGCCTGGCGCCGCGCTTCCAGATTGGCAATCTGCGGGTCAGCCAGTCGCCGCAGCATGAACCGGCCATCGTGGCAAAAACGGTGGATCTGGAAGTGCTGCTGCTGCAATCTGCGCTGCAGCGTCAGCCGCGTCTGCGCCTGAATGTGGATGGCCTGAACCTGACGCTGGTGAAGCGCGATGGCCGCATGGAAGTCGAGGGCCTGACGCAGGAACAGCGCAGTGCGTCCGGCCCGCTCAACCTCAACGACATTGCCGATCTGGTGTCGCGCCAGCCCCGTCTTTCCCTCACCGACAGCCTGCTGCAGCTGAAAGGCCTGTATGCGCAGGACGTGACGCTGTCGGTGCAGCAGCTGCAGATCGAGTCCGGCAAGGTGCGCCGCTACGCCACGGGCCGTGTCACGCTGCGCGGTCCCAGCAATCTTTCCTTTGATCTGAAAGCGCAGGTGCGCGGCAGTCTGTTGCAGCAGGGCTCGCTGAGCGGCGATGTCTATCTGGATGCCGGCTTTGCCGACTGGCTGCCGTGGATTCCGCCGGAGCAGCGCCGTTTCCGCAATCTCACTCTGGAAAGCATGCAGGGTGGCAGCGAAAGCTGGCTGCAGTTCCGCAACGGCAGACTGGTGGACGCCACCAGCCGTTTCAGCATTCATGATTTCAATCTCAGCGGCAGCAACGAGGTGCAGCCACCGCGGGTGAAAACCCTGTCGGGCGTGGCGCGCTGGCAGGCGGGCGATGACGGCGCCTGGAATCTGGGGGTGGAAAACCTGCGCATGGTGACGCCCAGTTTTGTGTGGGAGCCGCAGGAGTTGCGCGTGTCGCATACGGCGCAGACCGATGCTGGGCAGCGTTATGCCATCGCGCTGGATGACGCCGAGATCACGCCCTGGCTGAACTATTTCCTGGCACTGCAGCCGGCGGACAGCAAGTTGTACCAGACCTTGAAGGAAGTGCGTCCAGGCGGCCGTCTGCACAGTCTGGCACTGGCGCTGCAGATGAAAGAAGACCAGCTGGCGGACTATCGCTTCACGGCGGAATTGCGCCAGTTCAGCACCCGCGCCTGGGAAAAATATCCGGGCCTGCGCGATCTGGATGTGGCACTCAGTGGCCAGAAGGATCTGCTGCTGGTGCAGTTCGATGATGATTATCTGGAACTGAATTATCCCTACCTGTTTCGCGACACGCTGGTGCTGACCCGCACGGACGGCACGCTGGCGCTGCGCAAGCAGGACGATGGCCTCAACCTGCAGAGCAGTCTGTTGCGCATCCACAGCGACGACATGCGTAGCGCCACCCAGTTCTCGCTGCATTTTCCTGCCGACACCACGCAGCCGCCGTTCATGGCATTGCAGTCCACCCTGCGTGACATTGACGCGGAAAAGAAATCCCGTTATCTGCCGGCCGGCATCATTCCGCCCAATCTGCTGAAGTGGCTGGACGAGGGTATTCTGTCCGGACGTCTGGCGCGGGGCGATATTGTTGTGCACGGCGCGCTGGGGCCGGACCATGTGCACGACCGGCGCGTGCTGCTGGGTTTCACCGTGCACGATGCCGCGCTGCGTTTTCTGCCGGACTGGACCGAGCCGGTGCGCAATCTGGATGCCGACGTGATTGTCGATCGTGGCGCGGTGTTCGGTGCGGCGGCGAAAGGCGAGTACTTCCAGCAGACCCTGCACAACGCCACCGTCACCGTGCCCAGCGTGCCGGCGGGCCAGCAGCATTTCCTCTATGTCGACACGCAGACCGAAGGGCGCGCCGAAGCCGGCTTTGACATCCTGCAGAAAACACCGCTGGCGGACATGGTGGGCGACATCATCCAGGACATGGATCTGCAGGGTGGCATGGCGGTGGATCTGGCGCTGGCGGTGCCGCTGGACAAGGGCGAGCGCAAAACCGCCGTGGATGTGGATGTGAAAGTGCAGGACGGCACCTTCGATCTGCACAGCCAGAAACTGCAGGTGTCCGGCCTCAATACCGGCGTGCATTTCGATCTGGAGCAGGGGCTGTCGGCGCCGCAACTGGCGGGCACTTCCTTCGCCGGACCCATTGCCGGCAGCCTGTCCACCCGCAAGCTCAAACAGGGCGGCCAGACCATCGAGCTGGATCTGAAAGGCAAGGCCCAGGTGGCCGAGCTGCAGAACTGGCTGAAGCTGTCGGCGTTGGCGCCGCTGTCCGGTGCGCTGGACTATCAGGTGGAACTGCGCGTGCCCACCGGCGAGGCGAAAAAGCATCTGCACGGTTATCTGAACGTGACGTCGCGTCTGAAAGGCACGGCAGTGGATCTGCCGGCGCCGTTTGGCAAGACTGCGAAATCCGCGCGCGAATTCCGGGTGTGGCAGTCCATCAACCGCGAGCCGGCGCTGTTCAGCGTGCGCTATGACGATCTGTTCGAACTGTCGCTGCAGCGGCGCAAGGGCGCGTTGCAGAAAGGCGTGCTGATGCTGGGTGCCGGCAAAGCCATTCTGCCGGACGCCAATATTTTCCGTGTGCAAGGCCGCGTGCCGGCACTGGATGTGGAGCAGTGGCAACCGGTGCTGGAACGGGTCAGCACTGCGTCTGACCAGTATCGGGAAAATCTCGACGCCTCGCGCATGACGTTGCTGGATGATTCCCGCCTGCGTATCGATGAGCTGGTGGTGAGCGGGAAAAAACTCGGTGCGTTGCAGATCGAGCTGGGACGGCAGCAGAATCAGTGGCAGGTGAAACTGAGCGGCGACAGCATCGCCGGCAGCGCCGAAGTGCCCGAATATGTGTTCCGTGGCAGCCGGCATTTCACGGCGCAGGACCGGCCCGTGCTGGTGAATCTGGATTATGTGCGGCTGCCGGAAGACGAGGATGAAGCCGAAGAGGACGTATGGGTGCCCAGCAACCTGTCGCCGTTCTCGCTGCCCAATACGCGGCTGGTGATCAACGACCTGCAGCTGGGCGACGGCAGTTTCGGGCGCTGGGCGCTGGGTCTGCAGCGTTCCCCCGAAGGCATGCTGCTGAACGACATCAACGTGCAGGTGCGCAGTGTTGCGCTGAAAGGCGGCGGCAAGTGGCTCGACAACAACGGCGCGCGCTCGGTGCAGATAAAAGGCGATTTCAATTCCACCAACATTGCGGATGTCATGCGCGCCTGGGGCAGCACGCCGACGCTGGGCAGTAAACAGATGGCCGGCAACCTGGACCTTTCCTGGCCCGGTGCGCCGTTTGAATTTTCGCTCAAGCGCGCGCAGGGCAAGGTCAATGTCCGCGTCGAAAACGGCGAGTTCTACAACGTGAAATCCGGTGTGGTCGGCAAGTTCTGGGGCGCACTCAATTTTGAAACGCTGACGCGCCGCCTGCAGCTGGATTTCAAGGATCTCAGCGACGGCCAGATGGTGTATGACCATATCGATGCCAGCGCGCGGCTGGACAACGGCCTGATGCATGTGAAGAAGGTGAATCTGGACAGCCCCGCCATCAAGCTGCAGACCACGGGCGACATCAACCTGCATTCCAGCGAACTGGACATGGTGATGAACGTGACGGTGCCGGTGACGCGCAATCTGGTGCTACCGGCGGCGGCGATTGGCGGTGTGCCGGCGGCGGCCACGGTGTATGTGATCGAGAAAGTGCTGGGCAACCAGTTCGACAAGCTCACCACCATCAAATACAAGGTCACTGGCAGTTTTGATGATCCCAAGGTCGAAGTCATGGACCTGCTCAACATCATCCCGCGTCAGGTGCGGGACGTGGTCATGGGTGGCGACAAGCCTGCGACAGCACCGTCACCGACTTCTCCCGGAGAGAAACCACCATGAAAACCCGCGTTGCCGCCCTGCAGATGGTGAGCACCTTTGATGTGGACGCCAACCTGAAAAGCGCCGAACAGCTGCTGCGGCAGGCGGCGGAGCAGGGCGCGCAGTTCGTCGCGTTGCCGGAAAATTTCGCCGTGCTCGACAGCGACAACCTGTGTCGCTGGGGCGACGAGGAAAACCGCAGCGGGATCTTCACGCAGTTTCTGGCGCGCATGGCGCGGGAACTCAATCTGTGGATTCAGGGCGGCACACTGCCCAAACGTACACGACCGGATGGCAGTGCTGTCGCCGGCTGGCGTGTGCGCGCGGCGTCGGTGCTGGTGAATCCGCAGGGTGAAACGGCGGCGCGTTACGACAAGATTCACCTGTTCGATGTGCTGGTGGGCGACGCGCAGGGCCAGTACCGCGAATCCGCCACCATCGAGCCGGGCGACACACCGGTGCTGGCGACAACGCCCTTCGGCAAGTTGGGCATGACGGTCTGCTACGATCTGCGCTTTCCCGAACTGTTCAGCCTGTTGCAGCAGCAGGGCGCGGATTTTTTCACGGTGCCGTCGGCGTTCACCGCACGCACTGGCGAAGCCCACTGGGACGTTTTGCTGCGCGCCCGTGCCATCGAAACCCAGTGCTATGTGATTGCGCCGGGGCAGGGCGGCGTGCATTCCGCCAAGCGCACCACCTGGGGCCATTCCATGATCATTGATCCGTGGGGCCATGTGCTGGCGCAGCAGACCGAAGCCGGCCCCGGCGTCATCATCGCCGACATGGACAGCGACATCCTGCACAGCGTGCGCAGCGGCATGCCCATCGCCCAACACAAACGGTTTCAGGCGGTACCCAAACCATGAACGCAACTTCCGATTCGTTACTGACAACGGCGCAGCAATCGCTCTGGCAACCGGCGGCGCTGGATGCACAACAGCTGTCCTGCGTGCTGGAAACCATGCTGGCGCGCGGTGCCGATTTTGCCGACCTGTATTTCCAGCGCAGCGTGAGTGAATCCTGGAGTCTGGAAGAAGGTCGCGTGAAGGATGGCAGTTACAGTGTCGGCGGCGGAGTAGGCGTGCGCGCACTGTGTCAGGAAAAGTCCGGCTTTTCCTATTCCGACCAGATCGATCTCAATGCCATTGACCGGGCGGCGCAGGCAGCCGCGTCGGTGGCGCAGGGCAACGGTGGTGTGATTCAGACTTTGGCACCGCGCATTTCGCTGCCGCTGTATGCCGGCAGCAATCCGCTCGACACGCTCAGCCGCGATCAGAAAGTGCAGCTGCTGCAAACGGTGGATACGCTGGCGCGGCAGGCCGATCCCCGCGTGGTGGACGTGAGTGTGACGCTGGCCGGTTCGTGGACGCACATGCTGGTCATGGCCAGCGACGGCACTCTGGCGGCGGATGTGCGGCCGCTGGTGCGCCTGAGTGTGTCGGTGATCCTGCAGCACAACGGCCGACGCGAGCGCGGCAGCTGCGGTGGCGGCGGTCGTTGCGGTTATGAACTGTTTGATCCCGCGACCGCCCGTTTTTACGCGCAGGAAGCGGTGCGCATGGCGCAGGTGAATCTGGAAGCGGAAGACGCGCCCGCCGGCACCATGCCGGTGGTGGTCGGTGCCGGCTGGCCCGGCGTGCTGCTGCACGAAGCAGTGGGACACGGCCTGGAAGGCGATTTCAACCGCAAGGGCACGTCGAACTATTCCGGCCGGGTGGGCACATCCGTGGCATCGTCCCTGTGCACGATTGTGGATGACGGCACGCTGCCAAATCTGCGCGGTTCCCTGTCCATCGACGACGAGGGCACGCCCACCGCGTACACAACCCTGGTGGAAAAAGGTGTGCTGCGCGGCTACATGCAGGACAAGCTCAACGCGCGCCTGATGCACCAGCCGCTCACCGGCAATGGTCGCCGCGAATCCTACGCGCACCTGCCCATGCCGCGCATGACCAACACCTATTTGCTGCCGGGCCAGGACGATCCTGCCGACATCATCCGCTCCGTGAAGAAAGGGCTGTATGCGGTGAATTTCGGTGGCGGCCAGGTCGACATCACCTCTGGCAAATTCACGTTCGCCGCCAGCGAGGCTTACCTGATTGAAGACGGCAGGGTAACGCGGCCGGTGAAGGGCGCCACCCTGATTGGCAACGGGCCGGACGTGCTGTCGAAAGTGTCGATGCTGGGCCACGATCTGGCACTGGATCGGGGCGTGGGCACCTGCGGCAAGGATGGCCAGTCGGTGCCGGTGGGCGTCGGTCAGCCCACGCTGAAAATCGATGAGCTGACCGTGGGAGGCACCCGCTAGATGTTGTGCAGCTCCCGCAGATAGCGGAACAGCTTGCGGCCGTGGGTGTTCTCGGTCTTGTCGGGATGCGCCAGATTCTGGTCCCGTTCCTTTTTCGCGTTCTGCACCAGCTGGCGCAGCCTGGGTGAATCCGCGTCGGGAAAACGCGCCAGCACATCGCCGATGGCATTGTTGTCGCCGTTCACCAGCGTGTCGCGCAATTTTTCCAGATCGTGAAACTGCCGCGTGTTCAGGGAATGCTGGTTTTCAAATTCGTTGATGCGCGCTTCGATGGTGGCGGTGTCGGCCTCGCGGATGATCTTGCCGATGTACTGCTTGTGCCGGCGCAGCGCCTCGGTGCGCGGCTTGATGCGCTTGGCCTCTTCCAGTGCGGCAATCAGCTTGTCGGTAAGCGGCAGTTTCGCCAGCTGCGCGTCGGACAGCGTCAGCAGTTTTTCGCCCACCGCCTGCAGGTGCTCCGTTTCACGCTTGAGCTGGCCCTTGCTGGGGCGGCGGTCTTCTTCGGCGTCGTCGTACTGGTCGTAATCGATCATGGTGTGGATCTGTCGCAGGTTGCGGAAATAAGCGGCTATCATAGCATACGACCCCATTTGCAAGCCCATGAGAAGGATTCCCCACCGATGAGCATTACCCCCGAACAGCAGTCGTTGCAGGACAAGATTGCGCAGGCGCTTGAATTGGCAAAAAAAGCTGGCGCTACGGCGGAAGTGGGGGTGTATCAGGACCAGGGGCTGCTGGCGTCGGTGCGGCAGGGCGCGGTGGACAAGGTGGAGTTCACCCGCAATCACGGCTTTGCGGTCACGGTGTACCGGGGTCAGCGCAAGGGCCATGCGTCCACCAGTGATTTCAGTGCGGATGCCATTGCGCAGACCGTGCAGGCCGCGCTGGATATCGCCCACTACACGGCCGAAGACGATTGCAGCGGCCTGGCCGACGCCGACCTGATGGCGCGCGTCATTCCCGATCTGGATCTCTATCATCCCTGGTCTTTGCAGCCGCAGCAGGCCATTGAACTGGCGCAGCGCTGTGAAGCGGCGGGGCTGCAGGCTCACCCGACCATTCGCAACAGTGACGGCGCCACCGTGGCCAGCGGCGAATCCCTGCGTGGTTACGGCAACAGCCACGGGCTGGTGGTGGTGTATCCGCAAAGTCGGCATGCGGTGAGCTGCGCGCTGATTGCAGAGCAGGACGGCAAGATGGAACGCGGCGGCTGGTCGTTCAGCCAGCGCAATCAGACCTTGCTGCCGGCAGTGGAGAGCATTGGCGCCAAAGCGGCGGAACGGGCCGCTCGTCGTCTGGGCAGTCGCACCATTGCCACCTGCGATGTGCCGGTGCTGTTCGCGGCGGAGATTGCCGGCGGCTTGCTGGGACACTGCATCGCGGCGATTTCCGGCGGCAATCTGTATCGCCATTCTTCGTTTCTGGAAGGCGCGCTGCACAGCCGCATTTTTCCCGACTGGATGAACATTTCAGAGCACCCATTGCTGCGCGGCGAAACCGGCAGCGCGCCCATCGATGGCGACGGCCTGCCCACCGCAGAAAAATCCTTTGTGCAGAATGGTGAACTGGCCAGCTACGTGCTGGGCACCTATTCAGCCCGCAAACTGGGATTGCGCAGCACCGCCAATGCCGGTGGCGTGCGCAACGTGCGCTGCTCGGCAACTCATTCGCTGGATGAGCTGCTCCGGCAGATGCACACCGGATTGCTGGTGACGGACGTAATGGGGCAGGGTGTGAATATCGTAACCGGTGACTATTCCCGTGGCGCAGCGGGATTCTGGGTGGAGAACGGCGTGATCCAGTATCCGGTGTCCGAAATCACCATCGCCGGCAATCTGAAAAACCTGTTTGCGGATCTGGTGGGCGTGGGCACGGATATCGATCCGCGCGGCAATATCCAGACCGGTTCCATTCTGCTGGTTTCGATGAAAGTGGGGGGCAAATAAAATTTTCGCTGCACGCGCCGCGCAAAAAAAATGCCCCGCGGTTTGACGCGCGGGGCATGGAGTTGTTGCAAAGAAAAGCCAGTCAACAATAGTCGGAAAAACCGTTAGAACTTGCCTACCACCTTGACAGTGCCGTCAGCTGACGCGGCGTCGATGAAACCGATGGCATCGGCTGTCTTGGCAACTTCAGCCTTCACAGCGGCGTCGTTTTCCAGCACTTTGGGCGGAACACCCTTGCCGGTGAAAATCAGACGCGACCAGTAGGCTTTCATTTGCGCTTCGTCCTTGTCCACCACCTTGGAGACGAACTCCACGCGGGCGGCGGAGCCTTCCGGCAGATCCAGCGCGACAGCGTTCTTGCCGCCCGGGAAGGTCTTGGTTTTGGCCAGATAGATCGCAGCAATATCATCCTTGGTGATGTTGTCACCATTGGCAGGATTAACAATCACGGCCACTTCGGCAAACGTCAGGCTCGACATTGCAGCCAGCAGGGAAGCACACAGGATATTTTTTGTCATCACTCTCATTGTCATGTCCTCCCTTAGTACACCAGGTCCACTGCCACCGAGATGGCGGAAGGCTTCATTTCATTGATGTGATCATCCATTTCCATGTACTCCAGCTTGGCGCACGCAGAAGGATGGAAGTTGTAGCGAATGCCGACGCTATAGGTGTCTTCATCCCGCTCTGCCTGGGCAAACACGGCCTGAACGCCGGAACGCAGATCGGGTGCGGATCTCAGTCCCAAACCAAGCAGATTGTAGTTGGCTTGTAGCGCAGGTACTTGGGCAATCAGCGCAGGGTTCCCGCTGGCAATCAGGTTAGTAATTGTCGTAGCAAGAAATGATTGAGTTCCCTGCATCGAGGCAACACCCTGGTCGTACTCCGCCAGAATGGTATTCATCGTTTGTTCGCGGATGTCTGCTTGCTGGTTTTCAACGGTTGCGTAGGCGGTCCAATTGCCGAAGCGCATGCCACCGGTTACATACCATTGTTTTGACGGGTCAGCCGCAAAGGTGTCGGCTGTGGCGATTTCTGTATACTCGGCAATTGCGAAAAACTTGCCTGTGTCGATGGAGACACCAATACCATCAAATGCTCCCCTGTCAGACTCCATCAGCATGTTATCAATCGCTTCCTGGCTCACGCCAAAGCCAGACAGCCCTTCCTCAATCTGATCGAAGGCGCTGGCATCGAGGGTGATGTCGGATTGCGAGTGGGCGACATGAAACGTGAACCAGTCATAGTTCATGGTCCAGGTTACGGTGGATGAATTGTTTGATTCGAGGGTGCCCTGGTTCACATCGGCGCTGGTGCGTGCGGCGGTAAGGGTGGCGGTGGATGTCCATCCGAAAATGTCAGTCTGGTGTTGCAGCATTACGCCGTCGCTCGAATCGAAACCGCTCAGGTCATAGACGCTTTCCGGCGGTGAAATCCAGTGGTAGGCATAGCCCACGTCCAGAAAGTCCGAGAACATGAACAGTGGATCCCGGAACCGGCCGGCTTTTACAGTCAGTTCGTTGGACAGTTCGTAGGTCAGATACGCCCAGTTGAAGCGGGCGTTATAGTCCTCACTGCCCTTGGCAATGATCTGGGCAGTGGCGGACAGCTTTTCCTGCAGATCGGCGCGGGCCTGAATGGCAAACAGACTGTTTTTCTGGAAATCGATCCGTTCGTCATAGCCATGGAAGGCTTCGCTGGCCAACTCGTCCTTGTCCAGTACTTGGCCTGCTACAAAAGAAGCAAAGCCGTCAAATCGTATTTCTGTAGCCATGGCGGGTGAGACGGCAAGTGCCAGTGCCGTTAACGTAAACCCTGTCCTTATTGCTCTTGTTTTCATTCTTCAGCTCCTTTCTTTAAGAACTAATGCGCACACCCGCTTATAAGTAGTAGTACACGAAGCAAGAAATTCCTAATAAGTTGCTGTCGCGCTAAGTCAGAGGCCCCGAGAGAATCGGGCGGGGCCGCAATGCTGTCACTGCTTTGATGCGAATGTGCGATGTGAAATCAGAACTTGGATACGACTTTCACGCTTGCATCAGCGCCTGCGGCATCAATGAATCCAATGGTGTCCGGATTGCGCGACACCATTTCCTTCACTTCAGCATCAGATTCAACGACCTTGGGTGGTACACCCTTGCCGGTGAAAATCAGACGCGACCAGTAGGCTTTCATCTGCGCTTCGTCTTTGTCGATTACTTTGCTGACGAATTCAACGCGCGAAGCGGAGCCTTCTGTGCGGTCTAGCGGGATGGCATTTTTTCCACCTGGGAACGTCTTGGTTTTGCCCAGATAGATTGAAGCGATATCGTCCTTGGTAATGGTGTCGCCATTAGCAGGGTTAACGATGACCGCAATTTCGGCGCAGGCCAATGAGCTGAATGCGCACAGCAGGGAGGAACCAATCAGATTGCGAACGTATGTTTTCATCTGCGCATCCTCCCTTAGTACACCAGGTCCACTGCCACCGAGATGGCGGAAGGCTTCATTTCATTGATGTGATCATCCATTTCCATGTACTCCAGCTTGGCGCACGCAGAAGGATGGAAGTTGTAGCGAATGCCGACGCTATAGGTGTCTTCATCCCGCTCTGCCTGGGCAAACACGGCCTGAACGCCGGAACGCAGATCGGGTGCGGATCTCAGTCCCAAACCAAGCAGATTGTAGTTGGCTTGTAGCGCAGGTACTTGGGCAATCAGCGCAGGGTTCCCGCTGGCAATCAGGTTAGTAATTGTCGTAGCAAGAAATGATTGAGTTCCCTGCATCGAGGCAACACCCTGGTCGTACTCCGCCAGAATGGTATTCATCGTTTGTTCGCGGATGTCTGCTTGCTGGTTTTCAACGGTTGCGTAGGCGGTCCAATTGCCGAAGCGCATGCCACCGGTTACATACCATTGTTTTGACGGGTCAGCCGCAAAGGTGTCGGCTGTGGCGATTTCTGTATACTCGGCAATTGCGAAAAACTTGCCTGTGTCGATGGAGACACCAATACCATCAAATGCTCCCCTGTCAGACTCCATCAGCATGTTATCAATCGCTTCCTGGCTCACGCCAAAGCCAGACAGCCCTTCCTCAATCTGATCGAAGGCGCTGGCATCGAGGGTGATGTCGGATTGCGAGTGGGCGACATGAAACGTGAACCAGTCATAGTTCATGGTCCAGGTTACGGTGGATGAATTGTTTGATTCGAGGGTGCCCTGGTTCACATCGGCGCTGGTGCGTGCGGCGGTAAGGGTGGCGGTGGATGTCCATCCGAAAATGTCAGTCTGGTGTTGCAGCATTACGCCGTCGCTCGAATCGAAACCGCTCAGGTCATAGACGCTTTCCGGCGGTGAAATCCAGTGGTAGGCATAGCCCACGTCCAGAAAGTCCGAGAACATGAACAGTGGATCCCGGAACCGGCCGGCTTTTACAGTCAGTTCGTTGGACAGTTCGTAGGTCAGATACGCCCAGTTGAAGCGGGCGTTATAGTCCTCACTGCCCTTGGCAATGATCTGGGCAGTGGCGGACAGCTTTTCCTGCAGATCGGCGCGGGCCTGAATGGCAAACAGACTGTTTTTCTGGAAATCGATCCGTTCGTCATAGCCATGGAAGGCTTCGCTGGCCAACTCGTCCTTGTCCAGTACTTGGCCTGCTACAAAAGAAGCAAAGCCGTCAAATCGTATTTCTGTAGCCATGGCGGGTGAGACGGCAAGTGCCAGTGCCGTTAACGTAAACCCTGTCCTTATTGCTCTTGTTTTCATCCACTTTCTCCTTGTTTAGTGCCAGCAATGCGAACACTGTCCAATTAGGTCTAGTACAGAAAACAGAAGTGTGCGTAATTGGTGCGCTTTTTTAATGCAACGTATTGATTCGTGCAGCATCAGGGGGATTGCGGTCTGCCCATCGCGCAGGCATAAAAAAACGCCGACCCTGATGGGCCGGCGTTTCCTTCAGCTGAGGAGGCTGTCTTTGTAGCGGGGCGCTTACTTGGCGAAGTTCGCGTTGGCGAATTCCCAGTTCACCAGTGCCCAGAACGCTTCCAGGTACTTGGGACGCAGGTTGCGGAAGTCGATGTAGTAGGCGTGTTCCCACAGGTCAACGGTGATCAGCGGGGTGACACCGGCTTCGGTGATCGGGGTGCCGGCGTTGCTGGTGTTGGCGATGGCCAGGCTGCCGTCGGCTTTCTTCACCAGCCAGGTCCAGCTGGAACCGAAGTTGCCCACGGCCATCTTGTTGAACTCTTCCTTGAACTTGTCGAACGAGCCCCAGGTTTTTTCAATGGCCGCTGCCACTGCGCCGGTGGGAGCACCGCCGCCTTTGGGGCTCAGGCTGTGCCAGTAGAAGGTGTGGTTCCAGATCTGGGCTGCGTTGTTGAAGACGCCGCCGCTGGACTTCTTGATGATCTCTTCCAGGCTCTTGCCTTCGAATTCGGTGCCGGGGACCAGGTTGTTCAGATTGGTCACGTAGGCGTTGTGGTGCTTGCCGTGGTGGAATTCCAGTGTTTCAACGGAGATGTGCGGCAGCAGCGCATCTTTGGCGTAGGGCAGTTCGGGAAGTGTGAATGCCATGAGTGTATCCCTCTCTTTTCTCGGCTGGATCAGGTTTAAGAACGCACGACTTTAGCAGATTCGAAGGGGGTATGTCAGATGGCCGTGCCCGCCTGAATGGTTTGATTTTTAAATTGAATCCATAGTTTTTGTCGATGAATTCAGGCGAACATCAGGGTGGCCAGGCCGAGGAAGGCAAAGAACCCCACGCAATCGGTGAAGGTGGTGAGGATCACGCCCCCGGACAGGGCCGGGTCGATGCCCATGCGTTGCAGGATCATGGGCAGGGCGGCGCCCGCGATGGCAGCCATCACCAGATTGATGATCATGGCGCCTGCCAGCACGCCGCCCAGCGTGTAATCGTGGAACCAGAGTGATGCCACGGCGCCCACCACCACCGCCCACATCAGGCCGTTCAGGAAACCCACCGCCATTTCCCGGGTCAGCAGCCAGCGCGCGTTGGCTGATCCCACATGGCCCAGCGCCATGCCGCGGATGACCAGGGTAAGGGTCTGGGTGCCCGCCACGCCGCCCATGCTGGCCACAATCGGCATCAACACTGCCAGCGCCACCACTTTTTCCAGCGTGTGTTCGAAAAGGCCCACCACCGCCGAGGCCAGAAATGCGGTCAGCAGGTTGATGCCCAGCCAGATGGCGCGCCGCCGGCTGGTGCGCAGTACCGGGGCAAAGGTGTCCTCGTATTCGTCCAGACCCGCCATGCTCATCAGCGAGTGGTCGGCACCTTCCAGAATCACGTCCACCACGTCATCCACCGTAATCCGGCCCAGCAGCAGGCCATCCTTGTCCACCACCGGCGCGCTCACTAGGTCTTCCCGTTCGAAGATGGAGGCGACATCCTTCGCGGACTGGTCGGCGCGGATGGCAATGGCGTCGGTAATCATGGCTTCCCGCACCAGCATGGTGGGGTCTTTCACCAGCAGGGTGGTCAGCGGCAGGGTGCCGACAAACTTGCCCGACCGGTTCACGATCAGCAGGGTGTCGGTGGCGGCGGGCAGGGATTCGTGCCGGCGCAGATAGCGCAGCACCACGTCCAGGGTGATGTCGGGGCGGATGGTGATGATGTCGGTGTTCATCAGGCCGCCGGCCGTATCTTCCGGATACGACAGGATGGCCTCGATGCGGTGGCGGTTCTGGTCGTCCATCGACTCCAGCACGCGCTTCATCACCTTGTGCGGCAGTTCCTGCAGCAGGTCGGCAAAGTCGTCGGCGTCGAAGCCTTCCACCGCGCTGATGATTTCCTCGGCGTCGCGGTGACGCAGGAACTGGGCGGCGATTTCCTCGTTCAGGTATTGCAGCACCTCGCCTTCGTCATCCTTGTCCAGCAATTGCCAGAGGATATTGCGCTCCCGCGGCGGCGAGGACTCGATGAGGTGGGCGATCTCCGGCCATGACATGCCGTGCAGCATGGTGCGCACTTCCGCGAAGGTGCCACTGTCCAGCGCTTCCAGAAAGGTCTGGAGCTGATCCTGGGTTTCAAGGTTCTTGGCACTCATTGCCATGCAGGCTTCTCACTCTTGCGGAATGATGATGGCGGATGTTGAAAGTCTAGGACGGGTTACTCGCCTTCGTCGAAGCGATTGTTGATGAGTGTTTCGATGTGCTGCAGGGCCTGTTCGGCGTCGTCGCCGCTGACGGTCACATCCAGCACGGTGCCCTTGCTGGCGGCCAGCATCAGGACGGACATGATGCTCTTGGCGTCGGCCTGCTGGCCATTGCGGTTGATCTGGATGCTGCTCTGGAATTTCGAGGCGGTGGCAACCAGCTTGGATGCAGCGCGTGCATGCAGGCCCAGTTTGTTGATGATGGTGAGCTGTTTTTTCAGTTCCATGGTGACGCGCTTCCGGCAATGTGCGGTGAGTATCGCAAGTTACAGCTCGCGATGTCTAGCCTGAACGTTGGTGAAGCGCTGACTGAGATGTTGCAGCAGGATTTCCGTGATGTAGACCGAACGATGCTGGCCACCGGTGCAGCCGATGGCGACCGTCATGTAGCTGCGATTGTTGGCGGCAAAACGCGGCAGCCACTTTTCCAGAAACGTCAGAATGTCGTTGATCATCTCGCCGACGGGTTCGTGGCTGGCGAGAAAATCCTTCACTTCCTGATCCAGTCCGGTCTTGGCGCGCAGATGGGTGACCCAGTGCGGATTGGGCAGGCAGCGCACGTCGAATACCACGTCGGCATCTTTCGGAATACCGTTCTTGAAGCCGAAGGATTCCACCAGAATCGCCATGGTGTCGGCGGCTTCGCCCACGCGGATCTTGATCTGGTCGCGCAGTTGGTGAAGGGTGAGGGTGCTGGTGTCGATGATCAGGCTGGCGCTGGAGGCCACCGGATTCAGCATTTCCCGTTCGCGCTCGATGGCCTCGCGCAGGGTTTTGGTGTCGCTGCTGATCGGATGCTTGCGGCGGGTTTCGCTGAAGCGCTTGATGAGGGCTTCGTCGTCGGCGTCCAGATAGATCACCTGGCTGTCGACGCCGTCGGCGATCAGTTCGCGCAGCACGTTGGGCAGCTTCTGTAGCTGCCGGCTGGTGTTGCGGGCGTCAATGCCGATGGCGGCCATCGTGACCGGCGGGCTGGAATGTTTCAGTTCCTGCATCAGTTTCTGCAGCAGGCTCACCGGCAGGTTGTCGACACAGTAGTAGCCGATGTCTTCCAGCACATGCAGGGCGGTGGTTTTGCCCGAGCCCGAGCGGCCACTGATGACGACCAGTTTCATGCTGAATCCTTGGTGCCCGTCACAGCGGCGTCACCAGCGCGTCATGGATTGCCTGGGGCGAATCAGCGCGGCGGATGGTTTCCCGGCGGCGATCGTCGTTCAGCAGACCGGCGATTTTCGCGAGAATGTTGAGATGATCTTCGTGGGCTTCTTTCGGCACCAGCAGCACGAACAGCATGTCCACCGGCTGGCGGTCGATGGCGTCGAAATCCACGGGTGTTTCCAGCTTGATGAAGGTGCCGACGGCCTTGCTGCAGTTGCTGGCGCGACAGTGGGGAATGGCGATGCCTTTGCCCAGTCCTGTGCTGCCCAGGCGTTCGCGGGCGACGAGGCTGTCAAACAGGGAGTTGGGGTCCAGTTCGGGAAACTGCCGGGCAATGAGCCCGGCAGCCGTTTCGAGGACTTTCTTTTTGCTGCCACCCGGTACGTGATCGAAGATCCGTTCCGGGCTGATGATTTCCGCAAGTTCCATAACGACGTTACCAGCTTTTCATCTTTTCCTTGTGCTTGAGCACCTGCCGGTCCAGCTTGTCGGTCAGCATGTCGATGGCGGCGTACATGTCTTCGGATTCGGCGTTGGCGTGCAGGTCAGCGCCTTTCACGCGAATGGTGGCTTCCGCAATCTGGCGATTCTTTTCCACGCTCAGGATGGCCTGGATGCTGGTGATGTCGCCAGTGTGGCGCTCCAGCTTCGTCAATTTGTCGGCTACATAATCCTTCAGTGCATCAGTCACTTCTACGTGGTGTCCGCTGATGTTGATTTGCATAAGCCACTCCTTAATCGTGGTTGCGTTTTTTGTGCCGTGACGGCGGCGGAACGCTTTTCTGTCCCGGTTGTTTGAAACTTTCTGCCAGTTTACCGGTGGGCGCAAGCGGAATCTTGATCCCCGGCAGGCTGGCGTCGGATTACACCAGCCGCTTGCGTTCGTTGGACGGCGGAATCAGCATGGCCTCGCGATATTTGGCAATGGTGCGGCGGGCAACCTGGATGTCCTGCTCAGCCAGGATGTCGGCAATTTTGCTGTCGCTCAGGGGTTTTTTCGGGTTCTCGGCCGAAATCAGTTTCTTGATGATGGCGCGGATGGCGGTGGAGGAACACTCGCCGCCGGAGCCGGTACTGACGTGGCTGGAGAAGAAATATTTCAGTTCGAACACGCCCCGCGGCGTGTGCATGAATTTCTGGGTGGTGACGCGGGAGATGGTGGATTCGTGCATGCCAACAGCTTCGGCAATGTCGTGCAGCACCAGCGGTTTCATCGCTTCCTCGCCGTGTTCCAGAAAACCGATCTGGTGTTCGACAATCTTGGTGGCCACTTTCAGCAGGGTTTCGTTGCGGCTCTGCAAGCTCTTGATGAACCAGCGCGCTTCCTGCAAGTTGTTTTTCAGGAAGGTGTTGTCGCTGCTGTTGTCGGCCCGCTGGATCAGCGAGGCATAGCTGCTGTTCACTTTCAGTCGCGGCGTGGCTTCGGGATTCAGTTCCACCCGCCAGCGGCTTTTGTCCTTGCGCACGATGACATCCGGTATGACGTATTGGGTTTCATCGGCTTCGACACTGCTGCCGGGATAAGGGTTCAATGTCTGGATCAGCGCAATGGCGGTTTTCAGCCGGCCTTCGGTGAGCTTGGTCTTGCGCATGATCAGGGTGAAGTCGCGGGCGCCGAGCGCTTCCAGAAACATGTCCACCAGCAGGATGGCGTCTTCGCGGTCGGGGCTTTTCGGCAGCTGGCGCAGCTGGATCAGCAGGCATTCGCGCAGGTCGCGGGCGGCCACGCCGGGCGGATCGAACTGCTGGATGCGGTGCAGCACGGCCAGTACTTCTTCCAGAGTGACGGGGGATTCGTCCTCGCCTTCGTCATGGTGCAGCTGTACGCCGAAGGCTTCCAGTTCCTGCTGCTGCAGGGCGACGATGTCGGCCACCATGTCTTTCTGTGCCAGCACGCTTTCGCGCAGTTCCTCCACGCTCTGGGTCAGGTAGCCCTTGGTGTCGATGGCTTCGATGATGGCCATGGCGATCACCTTGTCCATGTCAGACATGGGGGTCAGGTTCAGCTGCCACAGCAGGTTGTCGTAGATGGATTCTGGCGCGCTGTTGCGGCCTTCGAAATCGTAATCGTCGTCATCGTGGCTGCCGGAAGAAGCGCCGGCGGTGCCGTCGAACATGGTATCCCAGTCGCTGTCGACCGGCAGTTCGTCGGGCATTTCCTTGTTGTTGAGATCGACGGAGGTTTCGTCTTCGTGCTGGGTGACGGGGGTGTCGGCGGAGCTGGAATAGTCGGTGGTCTTGGCGAAGTCGATCAGGTCAGTGAATTCGCCGGGGGCGTCGGTTTCAACCGGGGAGGCGTCCGCGTCAGAGCCGGAATCACCGTCGTCACCGCTACGCTCTTCCATCTCCAGCAGCGGGTTCGAATCCAGGGCTTCCTGGATTTCGGCCTGCAGGTCGAGGGTGGATAGCTGCAACAGGCGAATGGCCTGCTGCAACTGGGGAGTCATGGTGAGATGCTGGCCAATTTTGAGCTGTAAAGACGGCTTCATTGCTACCCGTTAACGTCTGGAATTGCGAGAAATCCACCTGCGCGACGATTGCGCCCTGCCTGAAAACGCCTGTCAAATTGCACTCATTTTTCAACGAGTTAGTATGACTGCGCGAGAGTCCATTGAATTCAATTGTAAGATCGAAGTGCCGGCAAAGCAATTTGCATGCCTGATTTTACTTAGAACTTTTACATCTGGAATTGCTGGCCCAGATAGACGTCGCGCACTTTCTGGTTTTGCAGGATCAGTTCGGGGGCGCCTTCGGCAATGATGTGGCCTTCGCTGACGATGTAAGCCTTCTCGCAGATGTCCAGGGTGTCGCGCACGTTGTGGTCGGTGATCAGCACGCCGATGCCCCGGTCCTTGAGCTGGGTGATGATCTGCTTGATGTCCGCCACCGAGATGGGATCGACACCGGCGAAGGGTTCGTCCAGCAGGATGAAGGCGGGGTCCATGGCCAGCGCGCGGGCGATTTCCACCCGGCGCCGCTCGCCGCCGGAGAGGGCCTGGCCGAGGGAGTCGGCAATATGGCCGACATGAAATTCCTGCAGCAGCTGCTCCATTTTTTCCTGGCGCTGCTGGCGGTTCAGGTCCTTGCGGGTCTCCAGGATGGCCATGATGTTTTCCTTCACTTTCAGGCGGCGGAAAACGGAGGCTTCCTGCGGCAGGTAGCCAATGCCACGGGCGGCCCGACCGTGCATGGGCAGGTGGGTGATGTCGGTGTCGTCGATGACGATGCGGCCTTTGTCCTGCGGCACGATGCCGATGATCATGTAGAAGCAGGTGGTCTTGCCGGCGCCGTTGGGGCCGAGCAGGCCGACGATCTGGCCGCTTTCGATGGAGACGGAAACGTCTTCCACCACCTTGCGGCCCTTGTAGCTTTTGGCGAGATGGGAGGCGGTCAGGCGGCTCATGGGGCGGGTTTGTCCTGGGACGGTCCGGTGGCGGGTGTCAGGGTTTCCGGTGCGATTTCCGCCGCCGACGGCAGGATCATTTCCACCCGGCCCTTGCCTTCCTCGCCTTTCGGCGTCTGGGTGGACTGGCCCACGGCTTTCAGGCGCTGGCTCTGGATTTCGTAAACGATTTCCTCGCCCTTGAAGACGTTTTCCTTCTGCACGATGGAAGCGGTGCGCTTGAGGATCAGGGTCTGCTCACGTACCCGGTATTCGATGTTGCGGGCAGTGGCAACCACAGCGGACTGGTCGGCTGCGGGGACCTGCGAGAAGTTGGCGGGCTCGCCTTCTGCGGAGACCTTGTCCACCTTGCCCTGGTCGGTGCGGATGTGCAGTTTCTCGGCGTTGATTTTCAGGGTGCCCTGGGTGAGTACCACATTGCCGGTGTAGGTGGCGGTGCCGGCCTTGTCGTCCAGCAGGGCGGAGTCAGCCACGATTTTCAGCGGCTGCTGGCGGTCGCTGTCCAGCGCCTGTGCGGCCGGAGAAGTGGCCAGCAATGCGGCCAGCAGGATCAGTTCAGGATTTTTCAGGTTCATAGATACTGGTCACCTGACGCTTGAGGGTCAGTTTGTTGGTGTTCAGGTCGGCGTCCAGCCCCAGCGCTTCGATGTAGATTCCCTGCTGGCGGATGATGACCTTGTCCTTGGTGGTGGCCTGGGAGGTTTTCGGGTACAGCGTCATGGTGGCCGTTTCCATGGTGGCGGCCTGCGCCACACCCTGCTGCACGATCTGGACATTGCCTTCCAGATGGAGTTCCTCTCCCAGTGAGTCCGACTTGGCCTCCGCGGCGGTGCTGCGCCAGGCGGGCTGTTTTTCCCGGAAGAAAATGATGTCGGGCTGGAACATGTGGTTCTGGTTGGCGTCGAGAAACTGCAGCATCTTCGCCGCATGCAGCACGTACTGCTTTTCACCCTTGTCGTTGAAGCTGAGCTGTTCCACCGTGAGGGCCACCAGATCGGGCTGCGCTTCCTCGCCGGTTTGTTCCGGCTCGGATTCGAACAGGCGATCCCACCCGCTGTAGGACAGCAGGGCCACGATCATCAGGCCGAGCAGCAGGCTGGTCAGGGTGGCTTGCAGGCTTTGCTTCATGGGTGCGGGCGCTGCATGAGTCAGGAAGCCGTGCCGTTCAGGTAGCGGCTGATGATGGCGTCGAAGGTGCCCTGCGCGTTCATCAGCCACTCGCAGAATTCGCGCACCGCGCCGTCGCCGCCGTTGCGGGTGACGACCAGATCGGCATGCTCGCGCACAAGGGGCACGGCGTCGGCCACCGCTACGCCGATGCCGGCGAAACGGATGGCGGCCAGGTCGGGCAGGTCGTCACCCATGTAGGCCACCTGGCGGGCTTCAATTCCCATCGGCGCCATCATTTCCTTCAGGGCGACGATCTTGTCTTCGCGGCCCTGCACCAGCCGGCTGATTTTCAGGTCGCTGGCGCGCTTTTTCACCAGCTCGGAGGTGCGGCCGGTGATGATGGCCACTTCCACGCCGGTGGAACGCAGCCAGTTCAGGGCGATGCCATCCTTCACATTGAAGGCCTTCATCTCGTTGCCGAAGTCGGTGTAGTAGAGACGGCCGTCGGTCATGACGCCGTCGATGTCGAAGGCCACCAGTTTGATGTCGCGGGCGCGCTGGCGCAGTTCTTCGGTCAGCATGGGCGCTCCTTACATCACGCCTGCGCGCAGCAGGTCATGCATGTTGAGGGCGCCGGCGGGTTTGCCGTCGCTGCCGAGTACCATCAGGGCGGTGATTTTCTTCTGGTCCATCAGGTTGAGGGCTTCCACCGCCAGCACATGGGCCTGCACGGTTTTCGGATTTTTCGTCATCACGTCGCGGATCAGGGTGTTTTTCAGGTCGATGCCGTGGTCGAGCGCGCGGCGCAGGTCGCCGTCGGTGAAGATGCCGGCCAGTTTGCCGCTGGCGTCGACAATGCCGGTCATGCCCAGGCCCTTGCTGCTCATTTCCAGCAGGGCATGGCTGACGGTGGTGTCGTCCTTCACCAGCGGAATCGCGTCGCCGGTGCGCATGATGTTTTCCACCAGCAGCAGCAGGCGGCGGCCCAGGCTGCCGCCCGGATGCGACAGGGCGAAATCGTCGGCGGTGAAGCCGCGTGCTTCCAGCAGGGCGACCGCGAGCGCATCGCCCATGACGAGAGTGGCGGTGGTGCTGGCAGTGGGGGCCAGTCCGAGCGGGCAGGCTTCTTCCTTCACGCTGACATCCAGGTTGACGTCGGCGGTGGTGGCCAGGGGCGAGTTGGCCGCGCCGGTCATGCTGATCAGGGTGGCGCCCTTGCGCTTGATGACGGGCAGGATGGAAAGCACTTCGTCGGTCTTGCCGGAATTGGAGATGGCGATCACCACGTCGCTGCCAGTGATCATGCCGAGGTCGCCGTGACTGGCTTCGCCGGGATGGACGAAAAAGGCGGGGGTGCCGGTGCTGGCCAGGGTGGCGGCGATCTTGCTGCCGATGTGGCCGGATTTGCCCATGCCGGTGACAATCACGCGGCCCTGGCAGGCCAGGATGATCTGGCAGGCGCGCTGGAAGCCGGCGTCGATGCGTTCGTGCAGGGCCTGGGTGGCCGCGGCCTCGATGTCGACCACGCGCTGGCCGGAACGGATGAAATCAAATGCCATGCAGTGAAGAGTCCTGTGGGGGGCTGTCACAAAGGCGCCCAGTTTAAACCAATCCGGATGGAACTGTCAGACCCGGCCCCCGCGATGCGGTATTTTTCCTTTATCTGCCAGAATGCTATAGTGCGGGCGCGCCGGCAGCGCGCACCCTTCCTCGCGCCTTACTCGTCGATAGGATGTTCATGTCACCCGATCCCGAAAATTACGTTGAGATCCGCAACATGTCCTTTTACCGGGGCGAGCGGGCGATTTACAACAACGTCAACATCCGCATCCGCAAGGGCAAGGTGACCGCCATCATGGGCCCCAGCGGCACCGGCAAGACCACCCTGCTGCGGCTGATCGGCGGCCAGCTCAAGCCCGACAGCGGCGAGATCTATGTGGAAGGCCGCAATATTCCTGACCTGAACCGCAAGGAACTGTTCGAAATGCGCAGCCGCATGGGCATGCTGTTCCAGAGTGGCGCGCTGTTCACCGATCTGTCCGTATTTGAAAACGTCGCCTTTCCGCTGCGGGTGCACACCCAGCTGCCGGAAGACATGATCCGCGATCTGGTGCTGATGAAGCTGCAGGCGGTGGGCTTGCGCGGCGCGCGCGACCTGATGCCCAGCGAGCTGTCAGGTGGCATGGCGCGGCGGGCAGCGCTGGCGCGGGCCATCGCGCTGGACCCGCAGCTGGTGATGTACGACGAGCCTTTCGCCGGGCAGGACCCGATGGCCAAGGGCGTGGTGGTGCAGCTGATCCGCCTGCTCAACGATGCGCTGGGTCACACCAGCATCGTGGTGTCCCACGACGTGCAGGATACCGCCGGCATTGCCGACTACATCTATGTGATTGCCGATGGCGCGGTAATCGGTGAAGGCACGTCCGAGGAAGTGATGAATTCCAGTCTGCCCCGCGTGCGCCAATTCATGCAGGGGCTGCCGGACGGCCCGGTGCCGTTCCATTACCCGGCCCGCAAGCTGGGCGACGACATGCTGCGGGGGAACCGCTCATGATCAACCGCATCCGCAATCTGGGTCGCACCGGTCTGGAAACCCTGCAGACCGTTGGCCGTTCCGGCCTGTTCCTGTTTCATTCCCTGTGGGCGTTGCCCAATTTCCGCACCAATGTGCCGCTGACCATCCGCCAGATCTACTCGGTGGGTGTGCTGTCGCTGGTGATCATCGTGGTGTCCGGCCTGTTCATCGGCATGGTGCTGGCGCTGCAGGGCTACAACATTCTCAACCGTTTTGGCAGTGAGCAGGCGCTGGGGCAGCTGGTGGCGCTGAGCCTGCTGCGGGAGTTGGGGCCGGTGGTGGCGGCGCTGCTGTTTGCCGGGCGGGCGGGGTCAGCACTGACCGCCGAGATTGGCCTGATGAAAGCGACGGAGCAGCTGTCCGGCCTGGAAATGATCGGCGTGGACCCGTTGCGCCGGATCGTGGCGCCGCGCTTCTGGGCCGGCTTTATCTGCATGCCGACTCTCGCCATTATCTTTTCCGCCGTCGGCATCTGGGGCGGCTATCTGGTGGGTGTGCCCTGGCTGGGTGTTGATGACGGTTCCTTCTGGGCCAACATGCAGGACAGTGTGGAGTGGGGCGAAGACGTCATGAACGGCGTCATCAAGAGCTTTGTGTTTGGCCTGGTGGTGACCTGGATCGCCGTGTTCCAGGGCTATGACACCGTGCCCACGTCCGAGGGCATCAGCCGCTCCACCACCCGTACCGTGGTGTATGCCTCCCTCGCCGTGCTGGGCCTGGACTTCCTTTTAACCGCAGTCATGTTTGGAGATCTGTAAGATGCGCATGCGTAACCTGGAACTGACCGTTGGCGCCTTCATGCTGGCGGGTCTGCTGGCGCTGGTGTTCCTGGCCCTGCGGGTGAGCGGCCTGAGTGCCGACAGCGGCGAGGACACCTATCGCATCAAGGCCAAGTTCGAAAACATCGGCGGCCTGACCGTGCGGGCGAAAGTGACCATGGCCGGCGTGGTGGTGGGCCGGGTGGCCAACATCTATCTCGATCACGATGATTTCGTCGGCGTGGTGGAAATGGACATCTACAAGAGTGTGAACAACCTTTCCACCGACACCTCCGCCTCGATTCTCACCGCCGGCGTGCTGGGCGAGAAGTACATCGGCCTGACCGTGGGCGCGGAAGAGGAAAACCTTGCGGACGGCGGCGAGATCGTCGACACCCAGTCCGCCATGGTGCTGGAAGACCTGATCGCCAAGTTTGTGGTGGGCAAGGTCAGCGAAGGTGGCGATACCGGTGAGAAGGAGTCCGGCGGTGAGTAAGGTGGTGCAGGTCGACGCCAGCCGCATGGCGGTGGAAGGCGATCTGCTGGTGGACGGTGCGCTGGAACTGCGGGCAGCGGGAGAGACCCTGCTGGGCGCGCTCACCAGCCCGGTGACGGTGGACCTGGCCGGTGCCGGCGCGGTCGGTAGTGTGGGCGTCTCGGTCCTGCTGTGCTGGATGCGCCACGCCGAGAAAATCGGCAAGCGCCTGATTTTCGTCAACATGCCGGACAAGATGTATGACGTCAGCCGGGTGTCCGGCCTCGACGAGGTTATTCCGTTCTCGAACCCGTCCCCGCAGTAGTTCAGATTGCCGCCCGTTTTGATTACAATGGCGGCCCGATTCCAGCCGCCCGGCCTCCCTTCATGGCCGGGTTTTACCGAGAAGCTCTCATCATGATCAGTGCAGACGACATCAGGCAGCGTATCGAGTCCGGCATGCCCGGCGCCGAAGTGCAGGTACGACTGGACGGCAACAAGTGTGTCGTGGCGGTGGTTTCTGCCGCCTTCGAAGGCTTGCGCGCCGTGAAGAAACAGCAGCTGGTTTACAGCTGCCTGAACGACATCATCGCCTCGGGCGAACTGCACGCCGTCAGCATGCACACCTATACCCCCACAGAATGGGCGACCCAGAAGAAGCTGGGCGTTCCAGGTCTGTAATCCATACGAGGCCACACCATGGACAAACTGGTTATCACCGGAGGCAGACGTCTCGACGGTGAAATCCGCATTTCCGGCGCCAAGAATTCGGCTCTGCCGGTACTGGCCGCCACCCTGTTGTGCAGCGAGCCCACCAAGGTCTGCAACCTGCCGCACCTGCAGGACATCACCACCATGATCGAGCTGCTGGGCCAGATGGGCGTCGAGCTGATCATCGACGACAAGCTGAATGTGGAAGTCAACGCCCGCACCATCAAGGAGCTGAACGCGCCCTACGAACTGGTGAAAACCATGCGCGCCTCGATTCTGGTGCTGGGTCCGCTGCTGGCCCATTTCGGTGAAGCCCACGTTTCCCTGCCCGGCGGTTGCGCCATCGGCAGCCGTCCGGTGGACCTGCACCTGAAAGGCCTCGAAGCCATGGGCGCCGATATCCAGCTGGAAGCCGGCTACATTCATGCCTATGCCAAGAACGGCCTGAAGGGCGCCCGCATCGTGCTGGACTGCATCACCGTTACCGGCACCGAGAACCTGATGATGGCCGCCACCCTGGCCAAGGGGCAGACCATTCTGGAAAACGCCGCCCGCGAGCCGGAAGTCACCGACCTGGCGGAGTGCCTGAACCGAATGGGCGCCGACGTGCAGGGTGCCGGCACCGACACCATCATCATCAACGGCGTCGACCGCCTGTACGGCTGCGACTACACCGTGATTCCCGACCGCATCGAAACCGGCACCTATCTGGTGGCCGGCGCCATCAGCCGCGGTCGCGTCAAGCTGAAGCAGACCCGCCCCGAGCAGCTGGATTCCGTGCTGCTGAAACTGCAGGACGCTGGCGCCCACATCAGCACCGGCCCCGACTGGATCGAGCTGGACATGAAGGGCAACCGGCCGAAGTCGGTCAACATCCGCACCGCGCCGTATCCCGCGTTCCCCACCGACATGCAGGCGCAGTTCACCGCGCTCAATGCCGTCGCCGAGGGCACCGGCACCATCATCGAAACCATTTTTGAAAACCGCTTCATGCACGTGCCGGAACTCAACCGCATGGGCGCCAACATCTCGCTGGAAGGCAATACCGCCATCGTGAAAGGCGTGGAATTCCTCACCAGCGCGCCGGTGATGGCGACGGACCTGCGCGCGTCGGCCGGTCTGGTGCTGGCGGGCCTGGCGGCCAGCGGCGACACCGTGGTGGACCGCATCTACCACATCGATCGCGGCTACGAGTGCATCGAGGAAAAACTGCAAATGCTGGGCGCGCTGATTCACCGCGTGCCGTCCTGAACGGGAACGAAACATGACTGCCCAACTGCGCATCGCGCTGTCCAAAGGCCGCATCCTGAACGAGACCCTGCCGCTGCTGAAAACGGCGGGGATCGAGCTGCTGGAAGAGCCGTCCAAAAGCCGCAAGCTGATTTTTCCCACCACTGATCCCAATGTGGAAATCATCATCATCCGCGCCACTGACGTGCCGACCTTTGTCGAGCATGGCGCGGCGGATATCGGCGTGGCGGGCAAGGATGTGCTGATGGAGCACGGCGCGCGCGGCATGTACGAACCGTTGGACCTGAAAATCTCCCGCTGCAGACTGATGGTGGCGGCGAAGACGAATCCGGAACCGGTCAACGGCCGTTTGCGCGTGGCGACCAAATTCATCAACATCACCAAACGCTACTACGCCGAAAAGGGCGAGCAAGTGGAAGTGATCAAGCTGTACGGCTCGATGGAACTGGCGCCGCTGGTGGGACTGGCGGACAAGATTGTCGACATCGTCGACACCGGCAATACGCTGCGTGCCAACGGTCTGGAGCCGACCGAGCTGATCGCGGAAATCAGTTCGCGCCTGATCGTCAACAAGGCGTCGATGAAAACCAAGCACGCGGCGATCCAGAAACTGATCGACCAGCTGAGTGTGGCGGTGGACAACGCAAACAAATGAGGTAACACCCATGAATTTCGACATCACTGAACTGGATGCCAGCCAACCGGATTTTGCGCAGCGTCTTGACGCGCTGCTGGCCTGGGAAAGTGTGTCGGATCATCAGGTGTTGCACGCGGTAACCGAGATCGTCACCGAAGTGCGCAAGCGCGACGACGAAGCGCTGCTGGCGTACACGCAGAAATTCGATCGGCTGAATGTGCAGTCGGCTGCCGAACTGGTGGTGCCGCTGGCGCGTCTGCAACAGGCGCTGGAGAAAGTGTCCACGCCGCAACTGAAAGCGCTGGAAATGGCGGCGCACCGCATTCGCGTCTATCACGAACACCAGAAGCAGGATTCCTGGCAGTACACCGAAGCCGACGGCACCGTGCTGGGCCAGAAAATTACCCCGCTGGATCGCGTCGGCATTTACGTGCCGGGCGGCAAGGCGTCCTATCCGTCGTCCGTGCTGATGAATGCCATTCCCGCAAAAGTGGCGGGCGTGCAGGAAGTCATCATGGTGGTGCCGACGCCCGGCGGCGAAGTGAACGAAATGGTGTTTGCGGCGGCGGCGATTGCCGGCGTGGACAAGGTCATTACAGTGGGCGGGGCGCAGGCGGTGGCCGCGCTGGCTTACGGCACGCAGACCGTTCCGCGCGTCGACAAGATCGTCGGCCCCGGCAACATTTATGTCGCCACCGCCAAGCGCATGGTGTTCGGCCAGGTGGGCATCGACATGATTGCCGGCCCGTCGGAAATTCTCGTGGTGTGCGATGGCAAAACCGATCCCGACTGGATTGCGCTGGACCTGTTCTCACAGGCTGAGCACGACGAAGACGCGCAGTCGATCCTGATTTCCCCCGACCGTGAATTTCTGCAGAAAGTGAAAGCGGCGATGGCGCGTCTGCTGCCGACGCTGGAGCGCGAAAGCATTGCCCGCGTGTCGCTGAAAAATCGCGGTGCGCTGATTCTGGTAAAGGATCTGCAGCAGGCGGCGGACATCACCAATCGCATCGCGCCGGAGCATCTGGAACTGTCGGTGGAAGATCCGGTGGCGCTGGCGGAAAAAATCCGTCATGCCGGTGCAATGTTCATGGGTCGGCACACGCCGGAAGCCATTGGCGATTACTGCGCCGGTCCCAATCACGTGCTGCCCACGTCCAGTACCGCGCGCTACTCCTCGCCGCTGGGTGTGTACGATTTCCAGAAACGCACGTCACTGATTCACTGTTCGCCGGAAGGCGCCAGTCAGCTGGGCAAGGTGGCGTCGGTATTGGCGCGGGGGGAAAGCCTGACCGCGCATGCGCGCTCGGCGGAGTATCGCATCCTGAAATAAGCGGTCCGGATCAGTGCTGACGGTTTGGCGCGGCACTGAATCCTGATTTTTCAGCCCGGCAACCTGCGCATTCTTCTGCCGTGCGCCGCTTCAAACTGCAACGTTGATCACCTGTCCCGCCACGCCGCCCGAGGATGAAAGAGTCGGCATGGGCGGAATGGCCTGCAGCAGTTGCAGCGCTCCCTGTTCCTGGATATCCATGGCTTTTTTCAGCACGGCAATGCCAGCGGATTGCTGCAGCCGGACATTGGACATGTCGGTAGCCAGGCTGGCGATGGCAGATGTATCCATTAAGGAATCTCTTGAAACTCGGATGGCCGGGTATGGATTTTATCGGCCGGAATCCCGAATGCTTTAGTCCCCAGGGCAGCGAAATTCCCCTGGTTTCGCTCCTGCACCTGTTGGCTATACTGACCTCGATACCCGGAGCAATGGTTATTCAGGAGCGACAGACATGGACGCCGTGCTACAAAGCGCCAGTCAGGCCGACATCCTTGCGGATGCCATTTTCGGCCAGTTATCCAACAGCGAAAATTCCTTTTCTGACACAATGAGTTGCCTCGTCCAGTCGGTGCGAAAACGGCTTGGCATGGAGGTCGCGTTTGTGTCTGAGTTTGTGGACGGACGCCGGATGTTCCGCTTTGTGGACGCGCAGGACGGGGTGGAAATCATTGCGCCCGGGCAGGGCGGTCCGCTGGATGAAAGCTACTGCCAGCGCGTGGTGGACGGGCGGTTGCCCGAGCTTATCCCCGACGCGCAGAAATTGCCGGCGGCCTGCGCGCTGCCGGTCACCCGCAGTCTTCCCGTGGGTGCCCATGTCAGTGTGCCGATCCGGCTGACGGGCGGCGATGTGTTCGGCACGTTTTGCACGTTCAGCCGTTACGGCGATGAGCATCTGGATGAGCGTGACCTGGCCATGGTCCGTGTGTTTGCCGATCTGGCCGGCGCCCTGATCAGCAAGCATCTGAATCTGTTTGAAAGCGTGCAGCAGGCGCGGGCGCGGATTTCGGATGTCATGTCCAACGACCGGCTGGTGCTGGTGGGTCAGCCCATCGTGGATCTGCAAAGCGGCGAGACGATGGGATATGAACTGCTGTCGCGTGTCTGCGGACCGGAGCCCATCGCGCCCGACGTCTTGTTCGAGCAGGCCGCCCGGGTGGGATTGTCCAATGCCCTGGGAGCGCGGACGGTTGAGAAGGCGCGCCAGGTGTTGACGAATCTGCCGGGGGATCGTTTTGTGGCGCTGAATCTCACGCCGGAATTTATCCTGAACAACGACGTGGCCGCGCTGTTCGGCGCCGATCCGCTGGACAATCTGGTGCTGGAAATCACCGAGCATGCGGTCATCAAGGATTACACGACCTTGCGGGAGCGGCTGGACCCGCTGCGCCGGCGGGGTGCGCGGGTGGCAATCGATGATGCCGGTGCCGGTTATGCCAGCCTGCGCCACATCCTGCAATTGATGCCCGACATCATCAAACTGGATATCAGTCTCATCAAGGACATCGACTGCGATGCCGAGCGGCAGGCATTGGCGACGGCGCTGATCTCGTTTTCCCGTTGCCGCCATTACCATCTGATTGCCGAAGGCATTGAACGGGCCGGGGAGCTGGCCATGCTGCAGTCCCTGGGCACGGAATGGGGGCAGGGCTATTTCTTTGCCCGGCCGGGGCCGCTGCCGGCGATGTGGAACTGATTCCTGCGTTTAGCCCGGCTCCCGTTTTTCTCCCGTCTGCGGTACCCTACACCGCCGCCCCGGCCCTCACCTTATCGACACAGGAGCATCGCGTGAAACTCGCATGGCTGCGCATTCCCCTCTGGATTCTCACCGGCCTGCTGGCCATTGGCGGCCTGGCCACACTGGCGCTGCATCAGGGTGAAACCATCAACGCGCTCTGGCTGGTGGTCACGGCGGTGTCGGTGTCGGCCATCGGCTACCGCTATTACAGCCTGTTCATCGCCAACCGGGTTCTGCAGATCAACGATCGCCGCATGACGCCGGCCCATGTCGTCAACGATGGCAAGGATTTCGTTCCCACCCACAAGGCCGTGCTGTTCGGTCACCACTTTGCGGCGATTGCCGGCGCTGGCCCCTTGATCGGCCCGGTACTGGCGGCGCAGATGGGCTATCTGCCCGGTACCCTCTGGCTGGTGGTGGGCGTGCTGTTTGCCGGCGCCGTGCAGGACATGGTGGTGCTGTTCGCGTCGGTCCGCCGCAATGGTCGCTCCCTGGGCGACATGATCCGCGAGGAAATCGGCACCTTTGCCGGCAAGCTGGCGATGGTGGGGATTCTGGCCATCATGATCATCCTGCTGGCGGTGCTGGCGCTGGTGGTGGTGAAGGCGCTGATCGGCAGTCCGTGGGGGGTGTCCACCCTGCTGGCGACGGTGCCGATTGCCCTGTTCATGGGCGTCTACCTGCGCTATCTGCGGCCCGGACGGGTGGGGGAAGTGTCGGTGATCGGGCTGGTGCTGCTGATTGGCGCGCTGTATCTGGGGCAGTGGGTGTCGGTTCACCCGCAGCTGGCGCCGCTGTTCAGCCTGAGCGGTACTACCCTGGCCTGGGGCCTGATCGTGTACGGCTTCCTGGCGTCGGTGCTGCCGGTGTGGCTGCTGCTGGCGCCACGGGATTACCTGAGTACCTTCCTGAAGATCGGCACCATCTTTGGTCTGGCGGCGGGCATCCTGCTGACCATGCCTGAGTTGCAGATGCCGTCCCTGACCCAATTCATCGATGGCACCGGCCCGGTCTTCGCCGGCAGCCTGTTCCCCTTCCTGTTCATCACCATTGCCTGCGGCACCGTGTCCGGCTTTCACGCGCTGGTGTCGTCGGGCACCACACCCAAGCTGATCGAGCGCGAATCCCATATCCGGCCGATCGGATATGGCGCCATGCTGATGGAATCCTTTGTGGCGGTGATGGCAATGGTGGCGGCCTGTGTGCTCACGCCGGGTGTGTATTTTGCCCTGAACAGCCCGGCGGCGCTGATCGGCACCACGCCGGAGCAGGCGGCCCAGGTCATCAGCAGCTGGGGCTTTGTGGTGACGCCGGAGATGCTCACGCTGACCGCCGAGCAGATCGGCGAAAGCACCATCCTGTCTCGCGCGGGTGGCGCCCCGACCCTGGCGGTGGGCATGGCGCAGATCTTCAGCAGCGTGGTCGGCGGACCGGGCATGATGGCGTTCTGGTACCACTTTGCGATTCTATTTGAAGCCCTGTTCATCCTCACCACCCTGGATGCTGGCACCCGCGTCGGCCGCTTCATGATCCAGGACATGCTGGGCCCCGTATTCCCGGCGCTGGGCCACACCCATTCCTGGACCGCCAACCTGCTGGCCACCTTCCTGTGCGTGGCGGGCTGGGGCTACTTCCTGTACCAGGGGGTGGTCGATCCGCTGGGGGGCATCAACACCCTGTGGCCGCTGTTCGGCATTGCCAACCAGATGCTGGCGGTGATGGCGCTGCTCTTTGTCACCGTGATGCTGGTGAAGATGCAGCGTGGCTGGATGGTGCTGGTGACGGCGGTGCCGGCCCTGTGGCTGCTGATCGTGACCCTGACGGCCAGCTGGCACAAACTGTTCAGCCCGGATGTGCGGGTGGGTTTTCTGTCCCATGCCGACAAGTTCCGCGCCGCGCTGGAACAGGGGCAGGTGCTGGCGCCGGCCAAGTCGCTGGACGACATGTCCCGCATCGTCTTCAACGATCAGGTGGACGCCGCCCTGTGCGGGCTGTTCGCCTTCTGCGTGATCAGCATGACGCTGGTGTCGGTGCGGGCCTGCTGGCGGATCTGGCGCGGTGAGCCGTCGCCGCTGAAGGAAGCGCCCAGCCGTGAATTTGCGCTGGAGGCGGGGGCATGAGCGAGCATTCTTCCGGCTGCTGTCATGCAAAGTCTCCGGCAGAAGCTGCCCCGCCGGCACAGTCCGCCGCGCCCGGTCGCGTCGCCCGTTGGCGCGAGGCGCTCGACCGTCTGCTGGGGCTGCCCAATTACGAGCGCTATCTGGAACATATGCGCAGCACGCATCCTGACCAGCCGGTGCTGTCGCGGCGCGCATTCTACGATCAGGCGCAGACCAGCCGCTATGAAAGTGGCAGCGACCGTCCGCGCTGCTGCTGAGATCAAAACCTGACCGGTGGTTCACGCGCCGCCGGTGCTTTTCCCCGGTTTTTTCAGGGGTTGGCAATGGCCGCCAAACCGGTCGACAGTGGCCAAACGGCCATTCATCCCCATTGGACATTATCCAAAGTCCGATTATTCTTTGTCTGGGTTAATCCTGAAAAAAATCAATCATCTTTACGTAATTTTTTGGCCGTGCGAGCGGCCCTTTCCTTGAGGTCCCCCGCGATGAGAAATCGCATTTCCCCAATTGGCAATCAGCCCACTGTGCACATGCAACCAGAGGGGCTGAAATAACATGTTGGAAAACAGCCGCTTCGTCAAAACCTGCGAACATCTGGTCTTCACCTACCGTCATTACTACGTGGCCGCTTTCTTCCTGCTGACCATCGTGTTCGGCTATTTCGCGGCGCACCTGAAAATGGACAGCAGTCTGGAAAAGATGGTGCCGATGCACCACGAGTACATCCAGAACTGGTTCAAGCACAAGGATGAACTGAGTCTGGGCAACGATCTGCGCATTGCGGTGGAAGTCACCGACGGCGATATTTTCAATGCCGAGTATCTGGAAGTGCTGCGCAAGATTACCGATGAAGCCTTCTACATCGAGGGCGTGGACAAATCCAAGATCCAGTCGCTGTGGACGCCGAATACCCGGTGGGTGGAAGTGACCGAGGAAGGTTTCCGCGGCGGCGAAGTGATTCCGCCGGATTACGACGGCTCGGCGGACTCGCTGCAGAAGGTGCAGGCCAACGTGCTGCGCTCCGGTCAGGTGGGGCGTCTGGTGGGTGACAATTTCAAGTCGGCGATCGTGTATGTGCCGCTGCTGTACATGGATGCCAGCAAGGGTGAGAAGCATGATTACCGCAAGCTGTCGCACGCGCTGGAGGAGAAGATCCGCAACCAGTTCGAGAGCGACAAGGTCAAGATTCACATCGTCGGTTTCGGCAAGAAAATCGGTGACATGATCGACGGGGCCATCGAGGTGGCCATGTTCTTCGTGATTGCGCTGGTCATGACTTTTGTTCTGCTGCTGATCGACACGCATTGCGTGCGCAGCTCGCTGGTGGTGACGCTGACATCCCTGAGCGCCGTGATCTGGCAGATGGGCATCATCACGCTGCTGGGTTACGGACTTGATCCCTATTCCATGCTGGTGCCCTTCCTGATCTTCGCCATTGCGATCAGCCACAGCGTGCAGATCGTGCAGAGTTTTGCGGTGGCCAAGGCCGAAGGGCAGGACAATCTTACTGCGGCGCGAATTGTGTTCCGCTCGCTGTTTGCCGCTGGCGCTGCCGCACTGATCTGCGACGCCATCGGTTTCTATTCGCTCTACATCATCGACATTCGCGTGATCAAGGAGCTGGCGATTGCGGCGGGTGCCGGTACGCTGGTGGTGACGTTCACCAACCTGATTCTGGTGAAGGTGCTGTTCAGTTACACCGGCGTCAGCCAGGCGGCGATCGACCGGGTAGCGCGCAAACGGCAGGGCAAGCAGAATGCGTGGCTGTTCCTGTCCAAGTTTGCCGATCCGCGCATTGCCACGGTTTCCATTCTGGTAGCGGTATTGCTGGGTGGCTGGTCGTTCTACAAGGCCAAGGATCTGAAGACCGGTGACCTGGACCCGGGCGCGCCCGAACTGTGGCCGGATTCCCGTTACAACAAGGATGACGCCTTCGTGACGTCCAACTATTCCGTGAGCGCGGATGTACTGGTCGTCATGGTGGAAACACCGCAGGACAAGTGCACCAGCTATCCGGTTGTGGAAGCCATCGACCGCTTCATGTGGCACATGGAAAACGTACCGGGCGTGCAATCGGCGGTGTCGCTGGTGACAGTGTCCAAGCGCATGGTGACCGGGTACAACGAGGGCAATCTCAAGTGGCAGGAAATTCCCAAGGTGGAAGAGATCCTGAACAACTCCATGCCGTCGGACATGGTGGCCAGCCTGATGAACGTGAACTGCAGTCTGGCGCCGGTCATTGTGTTCCTGGAGGATCACAAGGCAGAAACCCTGAAAGTGGCCACCCGCGCCGTGGAGGCGTTTGCGGCCGAAAATGACCGCGAGGACGGCGCCCGTTTCGTGCTGGCATCCGGCAATGCCGGTGTCGAGGCGGCAACGAACCAGACGGTGGAGCGCGCGGCCACCACCATGCTGTGGCTGGTGTATGCCATCGTGATCGTGATGTGCTGGCTGACTTTCCGTTTCTCGTTCATCGCCGTGATCTGCGTGATCGTGCCGCTGATACTGACGTCGCTGCTGTGCGAAGCCCTGATGTCAATCTTCGGCATGGGATTGAAAGTGGGCACGTTGCCGGTCATCGCGCTGGGCGTGGGTATCGGCGTTGATTACGGTATCTACATCTACTCGAAGATGCAGGAGTTCATGGCCAAGGGGCAGGATCTGCGGGAAGCCTACTTCAACACGCTGTGTGTCACCGGCAAGGCGATCACCTTCACGGCGGTGTCGCTGGCGGTGTGTGTGGGCACCTGGGCATTCTCTGACATCAAGTTCCAGGCTGACATGGGCATCCTGCTGACCTTCATGTTCGTCTGGAACATGGTGGGTGCAATGTGGTTGTTGCCGGCCTTGGCGGATGTGTTGATGCGGTTCAAGTCGAAGAAAGCCTGAACCGGTCTGCTGGACTCGAAATAAGCAAGGGACGTAAAAAGCAAGGGACGTAAAAAGCAGGGACGTAAAAAGAAAGGGGCGCAATGCCCCTTTTTTTTATTGATTCAGGAGGTGCGCGCTCATTCGTCCATGTGCGCCAGCGCTTCTTCCGACGGCCGCACCACGAAATACAGCAGCAGAATGCCGGCCAGAATCGCACCGGCGGTGAGCAGCTCCGGCGCTTTGGTCTGACTCAGCATCGCCAGACAGATCAGCGCGCCCAGCACCGGCACAATGATTGGCACGCTGAAATAGCCGTCCCAGCTTTCGCGCAGTTTCAGCACCACCAGCGCAATGTTCACCAGCGCGAAGCAACCCAGCAGCAGCACGCTGGTGGAGCGCGCCAGCGACGAAATATCGCCCGACAGCACCAGCACCAGGAAAATCATCCACACGGCCAGAATCGCCAGATGCGGCGTGCGCCGGCCGGCATGCACGCGCGCCAGCAGCGACGGCACCAGCCCCTGCGACGCCATGCCATACAGCAGCCGCGATCCCATGACGAAATTCAGCAGCGCGGTGTTGGCCACGGCGAACAGCGCAATCAGACTGAAGGCGGAAGACGGAAACCAGGGCGCGATCTGCGCCGCCACGTCCACCAGCGGCTGCGAGGATGCTGCCAGTGCCGCCGGCGCCAGCACCGACACCGCCACCAGGCTGATCGTCATGTAGATCAGCGAGGCAATCAGCACTGCCAGCAGCAGTCCGCGCGGAATGGTCTTGTGCGGCTCCTTCACTTCTTCCGCCACGTTGAGCATGTCTTCAAAACCGACGAAGGAATAGAACGTCAGCACTGCGCCGGTGAGTGCCAGTGACAGCGAGATGTCGCCGGCGAGATTGGCAGGCGTGGCGGCGTCGAGGTAGTTCACGCTGCCCAGATAGGGCAGGCCGGTGATGACGATCAGCATCAGGCCGCTGACTTCGATCAGGGTGCAGATGCCGTTGGCGAACAGGGATTCGCGGATGCCGCGAAACACGATGCCGGCGATGATCATGGAGAACGCCACAGCGATCAGCAGCGGTGGCAGGCTGGGGAGCATGCCGCTGAGATAGCCGCCGAATACCCGCGCAGCGGTGGCCATGGACGTGAGTCCGGATGCCAGCACCGCCAGCCCCACCAGATAGGACAGCAGCGGCTTGCGGTAGGCACGCAGGGTGACATACGCGGCGCCGCCAGCACGGGGGAAGCGTGAACCCAGGCTGGCATAGGACAGTCCGGTGAGGCCGGCGGCGATCATGCTTACCAGAAAGGCCAGCCACACGGCGTGACCCATCTCGCCCGCCGCCTTGCCGATCAGGCCGTACACGCCCGCGCCGAGGATGTCGCCCACGCCATACAGCGTCAGGGCCAGCAGGCCGATGTTGCGTTGCAGGGCGGGTTTGCTGGTCGTCGTCATGGTGGGCCTGCTGCAGGAAGTATCAGTTGGTGGCGGGGGTCGGGCGTGATCCCACGGTGGCTAGGATATCCAGCGGCTCGCGCTGGCGGATCACGCGGATGGTCACGGTGTCGCCCGGCTGCATGGCCGAGATCAGGTTGATCACGTCTTTCGGCTGACTGCTGGCGTCGCCGTTGATGTGGGTGATGATGTCGCCGGGACGCACGCCGGCCGCGTAGGCGGGGCCATCCTTGAAAATGCCGGTTACCAGCAGACCGTTCACATCGGGCAGGTTGGCGGCGGCGGCCAGCTGCGGGGTCAGCATCTGCGATTCCACGCCCAGCCAGCCGCGGATCACCTGGCCGTGCTGCAGCAGTTCAATCATGCCGTCCTTCGCCGTGTCCACCGGAATGGCGAAGCCGATGCCCTGCGAGCCGCCGGATTTGGAATAGATGGCGGTGTTGATGCCCACCAGATCGCCGTAGGCATTGATCAGCGCGCCGCCGGAGTTGCCGGGATTGATGGCGGCGTCGGTCTGGATGAAATCGACGAACACGCTCAGGTTGTTGTGGCGGCCCAGTGCGCTGATGATGCCTTTGGTGACGGTCTGGCCCACGCCGAACGGGTTGCCGATGGCCAGCACGATGTCGCCCACGCGGATGGCTTCGCTTTTCGCCAGCGTGATGGCCGGCAGGTCGGGCATTTCGATGAACAGCAGAGCCAGGTCGGTTTCCGGATCGGTGCCGACGACCGAGGCAAACGTCTCACGGCCGTCGCCCAGCGCAATGCGGATTTCGTCGGCGCCGGCGATCACGTGGTTGTTGGTAAGGATGTAGCCGGTGGGGCTGACGATCACGCCGGACCCCAGGCTGGACAGCATGCGTTCCCGCCGCGGCGCTTCATTCAGGCCGAAAAAACGGCGGATATTGGGGTCGTCCAGCAGAGGGTGGTAGTCGCGGGTGACGATCTTGGTGCTGTAGATATTCACCACGGCCGGCTGGGCCTTGGCCACCGCATCGGCGTAGGAAACCGGGTCGCCCAGACGGACCTTGCCTTCGCTGCCCAGCGTATCGGCGGACTTGTCGGTGGGTGTCGGGGCCGGCACCTGCTGCTCGATCAGCACGATTTCGTGGCGCTGTACCGGCGGCTCCTGCTGGGAGGTGAAGGCCAGATAGAGGGCGGCAATCGACAGTCCGGCCAGAACCGGCGTCACCAGGGAGCGGGCAAGGGTTGTCATAAGGGGCTGGTCATTCCGTCGCGGGGTTTGGAATAATCGGGTCTGCAAATTAACACGGAACGGCGCGCCACACCACGCGATGCCGATGGAGACACCACCGCCATGATCACCCGCGCCGCCCTGCTCGCCGAACTCAATAACCTGCTGCAGCCGCAGTTTTTCAAGGACTACGCGCCCAATGGCCTGCAGGTGCAGGGACGCGACGAGATCCGCACCCTGGTCACGGGCGTTACCGCCACCCGCGCCCTGATCGAGCGCGCCATCGCACTCAACGCCGACGCCATTTTCGTCCACCACGGCTACTTCTGGAAAAGCGAAGACCCTTCCATCACCGGCATGAAATTCCAGCGGGTGAAGCTGCTGATCGAGCACGGCATCAACCTGTTTGCCTATCACCTGCCGCTGGATGCGCATCCGGAACTGGGCAACAACGCCCAGCTGGGCAAGCTGCTGGGGTTCAGCGTGGAAGGCGGTCTGCAGCCGGGGGAGCTGCGTCCCATCGGCAATGTGGGAGCGCTGGATCAGCCGCTGACCCTGACACAGCTGGCCGCGCGGCTGGCGGAAAAACTGGGACGGGCGCCGCTGGCGATCAGTGGCGGCGAGCATGCGATCAAACGGGTGGCCTGGTGCACCGGCGGCGCGCAGGGCTATATCGAACAGGCGGCGGCGCTGGGGGCGGACGCCTATATCAGCGGCGAAATCTCGGAGCAGACCGTGCACGTGGCGCGGGAGTGCGGCATCCACTATCTCGCTGCCGGCCACCACGCCACCGAGCGCGGCGGTGCCCAGGCCGTGGGCCGTTATCTGGCGGAGCGGCTCGGGCTGGTCCATCACTTCGTCGATATCGACAATCCGGCCTGACCACGCCGGCAAGAACGGTTATAATGCAAGCCCTTTTTGTGCCGGCGCCCCGGTCCATCACGCGTCCGCCGATCCCCTTTTAACCCTCAACCAGATCGAGAATTGTCATGTCGAATCTTGTAAAGCCGCACGGCAGTGACGTGCTCAAACCACTCCTGCTGGAAGGTGCTGCACTGGCCAGCGCCAAGGCAGCCGCCGCCAAACTGCCCCAGGTCAACCTGTCCTCCCGCGAAACCGGCGACCTGATCATGCTGGGCATCGGCGGCTTCACTCCGCTGGACGGCTTCATGGGCAAGGCCGACTGGCAATCCGTCTGCGACAGGATGACCCTCACCAGCGGCCTGTTCTGGCCGATTCCCATCACCAAGTCCGTTGACCAGGCCACCGCCGACAAGATCGCCGTGGGCAGCGAAATCGCGCTGGTAGACGAAGAGTCCGGCGAACTGATGGGCGTGATGATGGTGAAAGAGAAGTACACCATCGACAAGGCGCACGAATGCCAGACCGTGTTCAAGACCACCGACATCGAACACCCCGGTGTGAAGATGGTGATGGAGCAGGGCGACGTGAACCTGGCCGGCCCGGTGCAGGTGTTCTCGCAGGGCGAGTTCCCCGAGAAGTACAAGGGCATCTACATGACGCCGGCGGAAACCCGCGCGCTGCTGGAATCCAAGGGCTGGTCCACCGTTGCCGCCTTCCAGACCCGCAACCCGATGCACCGTTCCCACGAATACCTCGCCAAGATCGCCATCGAGGTGTGCGACGGCGTGCTGGTGCATTCGCTGCTGGGCAAGCTGAAACCCGGAGACATCCCGGCGGAAGTGCGCCAGGACGCGATCGGCACCCTGATCGACAACTACTTCGTGAAGGACACCGTGGTGCAGTCCGGCTATCCGCTGGACATGCGTTATGCCGGTCCCCGAGAAGCGTTGCTGCACGCACTGTTCCGCCAGAACTACGGTTGCTCGCACCTGATCGTGGGCCGCGACCATGCCGGCGTGGGCGAGTATTACGGCCCGTTCGACGCGCAGCACATTTTCGACACCATTCCGAAAGATGCACTGGTTACCCAGCCGCTGAAAATCGACTGGACCTTCTGGTGCAACAAGTGCGGCACCATGGCGTCCGCGCGTACCTGCCCGCACGACGGTTCCCATCACGTCAAAGTGTCCGGCACCAAGCTGCGCAAGGCACTGTCGGAAGGTGGCGAAGTGCCTGACAACTTCAGCCGTCCGGAAGTGCTGGAAATCCTGCGTGCCTATTACGCCGGTCTGGAAGAGCACGAGAAAGTGGAAGTGAAGCTGACCGGGCATTCCGCGAAGTAAATTTCCGCGCGGCAGCCAGCGTGCTGCTGGTGAAAAAACAAAAAGCCGATCTGCGCCAAACAGATCGGCTTTTTTGTGGGTGTCATTTTGATAAGACGTGAGAGGTGATATTCAATCGGTTTTCACGTTGTCTCACGCTGCGCACGGCGATGCCACGGGATGACATTCAGTGAAGGGCAAGCGCTGCATTCAGGCGCAGTTGCGATTCACTATTGCTGTGCGCCCTGTTGCCGCCGCGGATCATCCTGCGCCAGTTGCAGCAGTTTGGCGGGCGTGCCCAGTGTTTCGCCGCGATTGTCCCAGTAATCCTCGTCCTGCCGCGCCAGATAGTCATGCCAGCGCAGCAGCTGCTGCTGGTGCCGCCCCAGTAGTTCCTCGCGCCACTGTTTGGTCTGGGCGGGAAACTGTGACGCGATGTTGTGACGCTCCTGCGGATCCTGCTGCAGGTCGTAGAGTTCCTCGCCTTTCTGGTTGAAGTTGTAGATGTACTTGTAACGCCCGTCCATGCGCGCCAGACACCAGTTGTCATACCAGCAGCCGGCGATGGCGGCGTCGCGCTGCTGTCCCGTGCCCGCCAGCGCCAGCCCCTCTGTCTGCCCCTGCCACTGGAAGCCCAGCAGATGCAGCGTGGATGGCAGAATGTCCAGTTGCGAGGCAACTCCGCCCTGGCCGCGCAGGTCCAGCCCCGGCGCATGGATCAGCAGCGGCACCCGCATCACCTCCTGATACAGCGACGCGTTGTGCTGCTGCCGGCTGTGCTGGCCCAGGCTCTCGCCGTGATCGCCGACAATCACAAATACCGTATTTTCGTACAGGCCCGCCGCCTTGTACTGCGCGATCAGGTTGCGGACGAAATGATCCAGATAATGCACGGCGTTCAGATAGCGGTTGTGTTCCGGATCGTCTTTCAGGAATTCATGGAAGCCGTAACGCCCGGGCACCCAGTAGGGATGGTGGGTGGTGCCGGTGAGATAAAACGCAAAAAACGGCGCGTTCTGCCGGCTGATCCAGTCCTGGCTGGGCTGCAGCAGGATGTTGTCTTCGTAGCCAAAATAATTCGCCAGCTGGAATCCCGTCTTGTTCATGTCGTCGCCGGAAAAAAAATCTTCGAAGCCCAGATTTTTCACCAGCCCGCGCCGGTTTTCGAAATGCTCGGTGGGCGACTGGAAGAACGCAGTGTTATAGCCCTGCTGCCCGAGCAGGCTGGCCAGGCAGGGTGCGTCAACGCCATAGGTGGATTCGAAAATTGGATGGCGCGGATAGGGCTGCTGTCCGCAGTTGATGGCCACCATGGCTTTCGAGGTGTGCGGCGTGACGGTGTAGCCTTCGGCCACCCAGCTGTTCTGCGCCAGTTCCTGCAGGAAAGGCGTTACGCCGGGCAGCTCCGGATTGTGCAGGCTGGTGGCCGAGGCGCCGACGGATTCCAGGGCGACGATGACGAGGTTGCGCGCCGGCGCTGGCATTTTCTGCAGGCTCAGGCTGGCGGACGGAGCCGGCTCATCGGCGATCGCTTCCGGCAGCAGGGTGCGCTGACGCAGGAATTCGATGATCTGGTAGGCGTAAGAGGGGCGCGCCGTGTTCAGTTCCAGTTGCGCGGACAGCGGCGGCACCAGCATGCAGACCAGCAGCAGGGCAGCGATTGCCATGCCGGTCCGTCGCAGGGCAGGGCTGACATTGCGACGCTGCTGCTGCCATTTCAGCGCGGCAAGGGCGATGGGCAGGGCCGGCAGCAGCGCCAGCGTGAACCACTCTGTTGCCGGAATCGACAGGAACAGCTTGTCGATGGCCCTGCCCATGTAATAGGCCACATCGAAGGGAGCCAGTGCGCCGGTGTAGTAGATGGTGATGCTGTAGGCGATATCGGCGGCGGCAAAGTACAGTGTCAGCAGCAGCGTTGCCAGTCGCCAGCGCCAGCGATGAGGGGCGCCGCGCAGCAGCCAGGCACATCCCAGCAGGGCCAGTCCGTAGTAGCCGGCGTGCAGCCGCAGGAAATCCAGCAGTGCCAGTCCGTGCAGAGGGGCATGAGTGTTGACGACCGCCCACTTGGTCCAGCCGGCGTAGGTCAGCAGCGGGGCAATGATTCCCCACAGCAGGAAATGATCTGTCTTCTGATAACGCATGGGAGTCGGTCCCTGACGTATGGCTTGAAGGCGCGCGGCTTGCCGTCGCGTGTCCCGTCCTTTGCGCAATTCATCCCGAATTGCGGAGCAGGCGGATGTTACTGCAGGATGACAGAATCGTTAAAGTGGGATTGCGTAACAGAAGTTGCCCGGAAGGCAATGCGCATTCCGGGCGTGACGCAGGGGACGGGATTCAGGCGATCTGGATTTCGATCTTGCGTGGTTTGGCCGCTTCCTGTTTCTGGATGGCAAGCGTGAGCACGCCGTTTTCGAACTGGGCACGGATGCCATTCAGATCAGCGTCGTCCGGCAGTTTGAAAACGCGGTGGAAGTTTCCGGTCACGCGTTCCTTGTAGCGGTAGGTCACGCCTTCCGCTTCGGTACGCACTTTCTCGCCGCTGATTTTCAGCTTGCCGTCTTCCAGTTCCACCTGCACCTGCTCGGGTTTGACGCCGGGCAGATCCAGGCGGATTTCATAGCGTTCCTTGCTTTCGCTGATGTCCACGGCGGGCTGCCAGCGCTGGCCGGTGGCCGCATAGCGACGCAGGTTGTCCTGGTGCAGCTGGTCGAGTACTTGCCAGGGGTTCAGGCTGGTAATGGTCATGGTTTGCTCCTGTCTTCAGATCTGGGGGTTGGTTGCGCGTTGCGCAGTTTCAGTTCGCTGACAGGAATGAAAATGGGGTGGGGAAGGGGTGTTTCAAGGCGGGAAAAAAGATATTCGACTTGCCATTGAAAAAGGGGCCGCAGCCCCTAAATCCTGAATCTTTTGTCGTGTTGCGGGCGGATTCAGTACACCTTGGTGTCCTTGAGGCCGAAGTCTTCCGCCAGTGTGCCCTTGTCGCCGGGTTTGACCTTGGGGGCGTAATCCTTGGGTGGTTCCACCGGCAGGTTTTCGAAACCGGCATCCAGCTTGGTGCTGCGCAGTTCCTGCTGCTGGCGGTCTTCCAGCGAGACGAATTCGGTTTTGGCGGCGGGTAGCTTGGCGGACTGCTCCAGGGTAAAGCTCTTGGGAGCCTCGGCGAAGGAATCGGCGGCGTCTTCCAGATGCTTCTGCACGGCGATGTAGTTTTCGGTCAGGTTGTTCACCAGCTGCGCGGTCTTGTTGAAGTGCTGGTTGACGTTCTCGCGATAGGCGGTGAATTCTTCCTGCAGTTCCCGCATCTGGCGTTCCATTTTGGATTCCGCGCGGGTGCGTGACAGCACCACAAAGCTGATGACGGCCCCTGCCGCACATCCTGCCAGGAAAACCGCGATGGTCAGGAAATCCATAAACTCTCTCCACACCGAAATAAACGACTGATTTCACGATAGTACAATGATCCGCCACGGGATGACAGATGTTGGTGCGCCGAATACCATGACCGCTGCCCTCAACCTGTAACAAGTCGCTTCAAGCACGAGGAATCACCATGAATCCGTTTCCCGCAGAGGAACAGCGCATTACGTTGCACGGCCCCGCCGGCATTCTGCAGGCGATTGCCGCCAGCCCCAAAAACGCGGAAAACGGGCCTGGAATTGTCACGATTGTCTGTCATCCGCACTCGCTGATGGGCGGCACCATGGACAACAAGGTGGTGCACACGGTGGCGCGGGCGCGGCGGGACTGCGGACATCGCACGGTGCGCTTCAATTTTCGTGGCGTGGCGGGCAGCGAGGGTGAGTTTGCCCATGGCATCGGCGAGAGCGACGACCTGCTGGCGGTGATCGACTGGGTGCGGCAGGTGCGCCCGCAGGATCGCATCTGGCTGGCGGGATTTTCCTTCGGCGCCTATGTGGCGGCCCGCACCTGCGCCCGGGCGGTCGAACGCGGTGATCCGGTGGACCAGTTGCTGCTGATTGCGCCGGCGGTGGTGAATTACGACTTTGACAACCTGCTGCAATTCCCCGTGCCGCTGCAGCTGGTGTATGGCGATGCCGACGAGGTGGTGGACCCGCAGGCAATCGCCAACTGGTTCGGGCAGGTGCGGTCGCCGAAGACGGTGCTCTGCCTGCCGGCAGCCGGTCATTTTTTCCACGGACGCCTGACCGAACTCAAGGAGTGGGTTCAGCAGCAGACGCAGCGCTGAAAGTGCAATGCACGAAGCGCGTATGCGTCTGAAAAGTCCCGATCTGTACGGCTATGCGTACCACTGTGGAGGTATGGTGCCTGACATAAGGGGGCAGGGCCCCGTTTAACTTGATCCCGCTCAAGATTACTTAGGTAATCGCATCCAATAATGCGGCATGTTCAATGCGAAGGGGAGATCGCAATGGATTCGCTGCTTCCGACCGGATTCATTCTGGTTGTGCTTTCCTTGTCATGGCTGCTGGTGCAAGGCGCCTGTCTTTATCTGCTTTTCCGCTTCATTCCGCAGGCAACCGGTCCGGTTGCCGGTGCCGTTACCCCGCTTCATCAAAGTCAGCTCTAGGTTTTCTCAAAAAAAATCGTCGTCACATCAATGGTGTGACGCCTAACGGAGGTGGACCATGTCCAGAACCAAAACGCAAATTCCATGGATGCTGAAAGCGGGTGTCTGTGGGCTGGGATTACTGTTTGCGCCGGCATTTCCGGTATTGGCGGCGGATGCGGCAGCAACGCATCAGGCAGAAACGGGTGCTGATCTGGCGAAATCCGTTGCCAGTGGCAAGGCGGTCTATGAAAAATACTGTGCGGGTTGTCACCAGCCGACCGGCGCGGGCCTGACCGGGGCCTTTCCGCCGCTGGCCAAATCCGACTTCCTGCTGGCGGACAAGCAGCGGGCGGTGGGTATCGTGCTGAAGGGTTTGACCGGTGAAATCACCGTGAACGGGCAGAAATACAATGGCGCCATGCCGAACTTTGCCTATCTGAAAGACCAGGAAATTGCGGATGTGCTGACGTATGCACTGAATTCCTGGGGTAACAGTGGCGGTGGTGTGGCGGCAGATGCCGTGGCGGCGGCGCGTGGCGGTGAAGCATCCCATGCCGAAGGTCCGCACCCCGGCGCTTCCGAAGCACAGCTGCGTTATGCGGGCGCTCCGGCCGGTATCGATCCGAAATCAACCAAAAACATGGTGACCACCGAAGGCCCCGCCATGACCACGGAAGAATTCGATCACGCCAAGACGATCTTCTTCCAGCGTTGCGCCGGCTGTCACGGTGTGCTGCGCAAGGGTGCAACCGGCAAGCCGCTCACCACTGACATTACCCGCGCCAAGGGCACCGATTATCTGAAAGCGCTGATCACGTATGGTTCACCGGCGGGCATGCCCAACTGGGGCACCAGCGGCGATCTGACCGACAAGGACATCGACATCATGGCGCGCTATCTGCAGCACGAGCCGCCGCAGCCGCCTGAATTCGGCATGAAGGAAATGAAGGACACCTGGAAAGTGGCGGTGCCCGTCGAGCAGCGGCCGAAGAAAAAGGAAAACAATTACAACATCGGCAACATCTTCTCGGTCACGCTGCGTGACGCCGGGCAGGTGGCGCTGATCGACGGCGACACCAAGGAAATCATCAACGTGGTGAAAACCGGTTATGCGGTGCACATCTCGCGCACCTCGGCATCCGGTCGCTACATTTTCACCATTGGCCGTGACGCCAAGATCGACATGATCGACCTGTGGATGAAGAAGCCGGACATCGTCGCCACCATCAAGGTAGGTCTGGAAGCGCGCTCGGTGGAAACCTCGAAATACAAGGGTTACGAAGACAAGTACGCGATTGCCGGTTCCTACTGGCCGCCGCAGTACGTTGTCATGAACGGTGACACGCTGGAACCGATCAAGATCGTATCCACCCGTGGCATGACCGTTGACACGCAGGATTACCACCCGGAACCGCGTGTGGCCGCGATCGTGGCGTCCCACCAGCATCCGGAGTTCATCGTCAACGTGAAAGAAACCGGCAAGATCCTGCTGGTGAATTACGAAGACCTGAACAACCTGCAGGTGAAAACCATCGACGCCGCCCGCTTCCTGCATGACGGCGGCTGGGATGCCACGCACCGTTACTTCCTGACCGCCGCCAACCAGTCCGACAAGATTGCCGTGGTGGATTCCAAGGAGCGCAAGCTGGTTGCGCTGACCGATGTGGACAAGATCCCGCACCCCGGCCGTGGCGCCAACCTGGTAGACCCGAAATTTGGTCCGGTCTGGGTGACCAGTGCGCTGGGCAACGACAAGATCACCTTCATGGGCACCGATCCTGACAAGCACAAGGACAACGCCTGGAAAGTGGTGCGTGTGCTGAAAGGTCAGGGCGGTGGTTCGCTGTTCGTGAAATCCCATCCCAAGTCGAGCAACCTGTGGGTGGATACTCCGCTGCATCCGGAAGACAAGGTTCACCAGAGTGTTGCGGTGTTCGACGTGAACAATCTCGACAAGGGCTATGAAGTGCTGCCGATTGCCGAGTGGGCCAATCTGGGCGAAGGTCCCAAGCGGGTGGTGCAGCCGGAATACAACGAGGCGGGCGATGAAGTCTGGTTCTCGGTGTGGAACGGCAAGGACCAGCGTTCGGCCATCGTGGTGGTGGATGACAAGACCCGCAAGCTGAAGAAAGTCATCGACGACAAGCGCATCATCACGCCGACCGGTAAATTCAACGTCACCAACACGGTGAAAGATATTTACTGATCGTCTCGGTAACTGTGCAAGGAAGGGCGCCGCTCAGTGAGCGGCGCTTTTTTTTGCGGATGGTTGCCCCCGGTTTGATACGACCTCGCGCGCAGGATGGACAATTTCCGGCCGGCGCTTTAGGGTTGTGCGGGTGTGATTTTCAACGAACTGTCTGAGGATACCTTGTCGTGCTGTTAATCGAAGCGGAGTTGCGGGAGTCGGCGATCCATGGCATCGGGCTTTTCTGTCGGGAGTTCATTCCCAAGGGAACCCGGGTCTGGGAATTTCACCCGCTGTTTGACGTGGTGCTGGATGAGAAGGTAGTGCAGACATTGCCGTCGTCCATGCATACCTTCATGAAGATGTATGCCTACCGGTCCGTGCAGACTGGCGAGCTGATCGTCAACATGGATCTGTCCCGCCACATGAACCACTCGGACCAGCCGAATCTGCTGTCCGATGCCGAATCGAACTATTACGCCAGGGAAGACATTGCGCCGGGCACCGAACTGACCTGCGACTACCGCGAATTCGCCCTGGACGGCTGCAGCGATTTTCTCGGCTGACAGGCCCGACCAATCAGTCGCTTTTGGCAAACCTTTCGTCCGAACCTGCCCTCGCTTTCCCCCGGCACAGCCATTATTCTTCGGCTTCCATTGGAAAGGAGGTTGACGATATGAAGTGCTTGGTGGTGGGGGGCGGTTTGTCCGGACTGGCGTCGGCGGTGTGGCTGGCGGAAGCGGGACATCAGGTGACATTGCTGGAGCGGCGCGGTGCCCTGGGGGGGCGTACGATCGCGATTCCGCAGCCGGAAATCGACGATGTGCCGGACAACGGCCAGCATGTGTTTGCCAGCGGCTATGAAAACCTGTTCCGCTATCTCGACAGCGTCGGCACCCGCCAGCACGTTGCGTTTCCGGGTCACATGTCGATCCGCATGCCGGGCGGTGAAGTCCGGCGTTCCTCCTTTGCCGGTCTGGACGGCATTCGCACCCTGCTGGGCGATCTGCCCGGTGTCAGCGGTTTCGACAAGGTGCGCACGGCCATCGCGCAGACGAAACTGATTGCGCAGGCGCTGCGCCAGCCGAAAGATCTCGACACCATCACCGCCGATGAATGGTTCCGCCGCATCGGCATGCCGGATTCCGCGCGCAAGGCGCTGTGGGACGGCATCGTGATCGGACTCACCGGCGACAAGCCGGATATTTCCTCCGCCAAGGTGCCGGCGGATCTGCTGGTCACCGGCATGCGCCAGTCGCGCAAGATGCGCACGCCGGTGTCGATTGGCTATCCCACCGTGGACCTCGACACCCTGTTCGTCACCAGCGCGGAAAAGGTATTCGCGCAGCGCGGCGTGCAGGTGCGCACGCGGGCGCCGGTGCGCAGCATCGACGTGGAAAACGGCAAACTCAAGGGCGTGACCCTGCTGGACGGCGAGCAGCTCACCGCCGACGCCGTCATCTGCGCGGTTCCCGTGTGGAAAGTGAAAGGTCTGCTGGACCAGGTGCCGGGGCACGAGCGCTATTACCGCGCGGTGGAGCATCTGACGCCGGTGCCGATCGTCAGCGTGAACCTGTATCTGGATCGCTGCATCGGCATGGAAGACTGGGGCGAGATTCTGTTTGAAGGCGAGGGCGTGCTGGAGCAGGTGTGGGACCGGCAGAAAATGCACGGTCGCTCGCCGGACAAGAACTGGTTCTATTCCACCACGGTGTCGGCGTCGTACGAACTGATCAAGGGCACCAACCAGGAAATCGTCGACACCCAGATGGATATGCTGCGGCGCTACTATCCGGCCGCCCGCGACGCGAAAGTGGTGCACAGCCACATCGTGCGCATGCCGTATTCCACCTTTGCCCAGCGTCCTGGCACGGCGGGCGTGCGTCCGCCGCAGAAAACGTCAGTGAAGGGGCTGGCGATTGCCGGCGACTGGACGCAGACCGACTGGACCACCACGATGGAAGGCGCCTGCCAGAGTGCGGCGCGCGCGGTGGAGGCGATTCTGTCCTGACGTTCAACTGGCGGGGGTGACAGCAAGCGCCCCCGCTTTCAGCCCGCCTCGGTCAGACGTGCATACAGTTGCGGCAGACGCGCCGGCAGCTGTTTCGCGTTGTGCACCACCACATAATTCTGATGCCCGAACAGATACGGCAGATATTCATTGGCGCGGTTGTCGATGGTCACGCAGAACGGCACGATGCCTTGCCGCTGCGCATCCTGAATCGCCTGCCGGGTGTCCTCGATGCCGTAACGTCCTTCGTAGCGGTCGATATCGTTGGGCTTGCCGTCCGACAGCAGAAACAGCAGACGGCGGGCACTGGATTCCTTCGCCAGCGCGCGTGTCGCAAAACGGATGGCGGCTCCCATGCGCGTGTACAGTCCCGGACGAATGGCCTGGATGCGGCCGCGCACCTGATGCGTGAGCGGTTCGTTGAAACCCTTGATCGGGTAGTAGCGCACGTGGTGGCGATGCTTGGAGGAAAAGCCGGCGATGGCGAAACGGTCGCCGGTAGCCTGCATGGCTTCGCTCATCAGGAACAGGCCGTCGCGCACCACATCGATCACCGTGTGCTGGTCGTCCACCGCCGCTTCGGTGGACAGTGACAAATCGGCCAGCAGCAGACAGCTCAGATCGCGCTGGTGGCGGCGCAGTTCGCGATACAGTCCCGCCGTGGATTCCGATTGCCCGCTGCGCCACGCAGTGACCGCATTCAGATAGGCGTCCCAGTCGATTTCGCTGCCCTGCGGCTGGCTGCGGTTCCACTGTTTGTTCAGCGCCAGATGTTCGAAGAAGGCGCGCACGCGGCGGGCACTGTGGCGCAGATGTGGCGGCAGCGGTTGCGGCGGGCAGTCGCGGTTTTCCAGCAGGCTCAGGGTGCAGTGATCCGGCTGCAGGATGCGTTTGCGGTAATCCCACTCCGGCAGTTTGATGCCCGTGTTCACGCTGACATCGTCAAAATCCGACGCCGGCAGATCCAGATCGAACTTCAGCCGCTGTTTCACCGTGCCGCTCTGGCGCGACACCGCAAATTCATCCAGATCGTTGGCCGCAGTTTCGGCACCCAGATCCTCGTCGTCTTCCTGCGGGCGATCGACATTCACGAATTCAGCCCAGGAAAACAGGCTCTCCAGACGAAATGCCAGCAGACCTTCGTCCGCCTTGCTGTGGTCCGTCTGCTTGCCCTGGCGGCGATGATCGCCTTTCACTTCCTTCACCAGATCGGTTTCCGCCGTGATGTCGGCCGGTGCCTCGCGGGTGCGTTCGCGTGAGGCGGGCGGAAATGGATGCAGCCACAGCGGCACCGGCGCAAGCTGACGCGGATCGACTGGCGCGGGCGGAACGGAACCGGGTTCACGCAGGGCGCGTCGCACTTGCTGCTCCTGCTCCGCCAGCGCGGGATTGCCGGGCAGCGGGCGCAAGGCGATGTGCGCTTCCACCAATGCATTGTAGATTTTGCGCAGGCCGGGCCAGCGCTCCAGTGTCGCTACCACCTGTTCCTGCGAGCGCTGCAGCCACTCGCCCTCACCGGGCAGTTCTGCCGCCGCCAGCGCCGTCAGCCACAGATACAGCTGTTCGTTCTGCGCGCGTGCGGGAAAGCAGGCGAGAGCCCCCGGCAGGAACAGGTTTTCCTCATCCTTCCAGCACAGCTGCACCCAGGATTCGCGCCCCGCAATGCGCGCCAGCAGACTGCGCTGCGCCTGCCACTGTTCGCGCGACGCCGCCTTGATCGCCAGTACCGGCAATCCACCGAAGGCATGAAACCACAGCGCCAGCTTTTTCTGCAGGCCGGCCAGTTCCACCCGCGCGGCGGGATATTCCTGCTCCGCCGCCTGCGTGATCCATTTGTGCCAGAGTTTGCCGAAGGCTTCTTCCATTGCTCAACTCCGCCAGGTGCCCGGTTGCAGAAACAGGAAGGGCTTGCCGTTGTTGGCGCGGCTAAGGCCGATCACGCCCAGCATCAGCAGCACGGAATGGCACAGTGTGAAATACAGAATCAGAACCACCAGCGTCCACGGGCTGTGAAAACCGCCCACGGCCACGATGATCAGGCTGACGATGGCCAGCAGCACACCCGCACCCAGACTGCCGATGATGGCGCGGCGGAAATGGTCCGCGGCGAATTGCGCGTTGAAACGGTGATGCCGGCGCCACAACAGCAGCATCAGCACAAATGCGATTCCCGGCAGAAATGACAGGTTCAGCAGATACAGTGCGTAGGCCCAGGCGGCCTGCCGGCATTCGTTGCTTTGCGGTTGCGGTGCGGCATTCATCTCAGGCATCCATGATGGCGGTGATCACATCCATGAGCGCGTTCACCGTGTCTTCATCGTCCGACAGCGGCTCGGCGATGGCGGCGCGGCAGGCACCCTGCCACGGGAATCCGCTTTTGATCAGCGACGCACAGTACACCAGCAGACGGGTGGAAACGGATTCCTCCAGATCGTGATCCTGCAGACGGCGCAGCGCCTGCGCGGTGCGTACCAGCTGCTCGGCCAGATGCTCGCCGATGCCGGTTTCTGCGATCAGGATTTTTTTCTCCGCTGCCGGCTGGGGAAAATCAAAGCGCAGCGCCACGAAACGCTGGCGGGTCGAAGGCTTCATGCCCTTGAACATGTTCTGGTAGCCGGGGTTGTACGACACCACCAGCATGAAATTTTTCGGCGCTTTCAGCAGTTCGCCGGTGCGCTCCAGAGGCAGTTCGCGCCGGTCATCCGACAGCGGATGCAGCACCACTGTGGTGTCCTTGCGGGCTTCCACCACTTCGTCCAGATAGCAG
>CAZBII010000012.1:0-51623 GCA_964491665.1 uncultured Moraxellaceae bacterium | reverse complement strand
CCGCCTCCAGCTGCGCCATGCCGGCATCGTTGGTACGACGGCTGGCCGCCAGGTAGTCAGCATCGTCCAGCGCCGCGCAGGCGGCGACCAGGGCCAGGCTGTTGACGTTGAACGGCGCACGCACGCGATTGAGCACATCGGCCACCTGCGGCGAGGAAAGCGCATAGCCGACACGCAGCCCGGCCAGGCCATAGGCCTTGGAGAAAGTGCGCGAGACCAACAGGTTCGGGTAGCGCGCCAGGTACTCGAGGCCATCCGGCAATTCGTCACCCTCGGCGTACTCGATGTAGGCCTCGTCCAGCACCACCAGCACGTTTTCCGGCACCCGCGCCATGAAGGCTTCCCATGCGGCCTTGCCGAACCAGGTACCGGTGGGATTGTTCGGATTGGCGATAAAGATCAGTTTGGTTTTCGACGTGATCGCCGCTGCCATCGCGTTCAGATCATGGCCGTAATTGATGGCCGGCGTGACGATGCCCGTCGCACCCACTGCCTGCACCGAGATCGGATACACCGCAAACGCATACTGGGAATAGATGGCTTCGTCGCCGGGCGCCAGATAGGCACGGGCGATGATTTCCAGCACGTCGTTGGAGCCGTTGCCCAGAGTGATGGTGTCGAGCGCCACTCCCAGATGCTGCGCCAAGGCCTGCTTCAGTTTGAAGCCATTGCCGTCGGGATAGCGGGTCAGATCGGCTTTCACCTGCTCCAGCGCCGCCAGCACTTTCGGGCTGGGACCCAGCGGATTTTCGTTGCTGGCCAGCTTGATGATGTTGGTGATGCCCAGCTCCCGCTCCAGTTCTTCCACCGGCTTGCCGGGCACGTACGGAGTCAGTCCCTGCACGCCCCGCGCCGCCAGGGCAATGTAATCACAGGCCATGTCAGAGCACCGCCTTCGGGTAGGAGCCGAGCCGCTTCACATAGACGGCCTTGTCTTCCACTTTCTGCATCACTTCTTTCACTTTCGAATCGGATTCATGGCCTTCGAAATCGATGAAGAACATGTAAGCCCAGGTGCCTTCACGGGCCGGACGGGTTTCGATGCGGGTCAGGCTGATGCCGGTCTGGTAGAAGGGCTCCAGCAATTCATACAGCGCACCCGGCTTGTTGCGCATGGAGACGATGATGGAGGTCTTGTCGTCGCCGGAAGCGGGCACCGCATTGTTGCCCACGATCAGGAAGCGCGTGGTGTTGTGCGGGTTGTCTTCGATATTGGTGGCGAGTTTTTCCAGGCCGTAGATTTCGGCGGCAATTTCACCGGCAATGGCGGCGGCGTGCCACTCGTGCTGCAGGCGTTTGGCCGCGTCGGCATTGCTGCTCACGGCCACCCGCTCGGCTTTCGGATAATGCGCGTCCAGCCACTGCCGGCACTGGCCGAATGACTGCTGGTGCGAATAGATGCGGGTGATGGATTCCGGTTTGGTCGCCTTGCCCACCAGCAGGTTGTGATGGATACGCAGCTCCACTTCGCCGCTGATGGTGAGACGCGAATGCACAAAGGAATCCAGCGTGGTGTTGACCATACCCTCGGTGGAATTTTCCACCGGCACCACACCGTAATGGGCGTTGCCGGATTCCACTTCGCGGAATACTTCGTCGATGGTGACCATCGGCCGGGTCAGCACGGCATGCCCGAAATGTTTCTGCGCTGCGGCCTGACTGAAGGTGCCTTCCGGCCCCAGATAGGCGATCTGCATGGGCTCTTCCAGCGCCAGACAGGCGGACATGATTTCGCGGAACAGGCGCGCAACGGCCTCGCCGCTCAGCGGCCCTTCATTGCGCTCCATGACGCGACGCAGCACCTGGGCTTCCCGCTCCGGACGATAAAACACAGCCTTTTCGCCCGGACTCTCAGCGGTTTTCACATCCGCCACCTGCTGGGCGAAACGGGCGCGCCGGTTCAGCAGCTGCTGGATCTGCTGATCCACCTGATCGATCTGGTCACGCAATGATTCCAGTGTGGGTTTCTGCTCGGACATCTGCCCTGTCATCCTCGCCGCTTGGCAAAATCCTGCATGAAGTCGATCAGCGCATCGACGGCTTCCATCGGCACCGGGTTGTAGATGCTGGCGCGCATGCCGCCCACCGAGCGGTGACCTTTCAGGTTCAGCAGACGACGCTCTTCCGCTTCCTGCAGGAAGGGCTTGTCGAGCGCGGCGTCCGGCAGCGTGAAAGGCACGTTCATGCGCGAACGGTTGGGCACCGCAACGGGGTTTTTGTAGAAGCCGCTGTTATCGATGTAGCCGTACAGCTTTTCCGACTTGGCGCGGTTCAGGCGGGCCATGCCGTCCACGCCGCCCTGCTGCTTGATCCACTCGAACACCAGACCCGCCAGATACCAGGCATAGGTGGGCGGCGTGTTGTACATGGAATCGCTGTCGGCGTGGGTTTTGTAGTCGAGCATGGTGGGCGTGATCGGCAGAGCCTTGCCCAGCAGATCCTCGCGCACGATCACCACGGTGATACCGGCCGGGCCGATATTTTTCTGCGCACCGGCGTAGATCAGGCCGAAACGGTTCACGTCCACCGGCTCCGACAGGATGCTGGAGGAATAATCCGCCACCAGCGGCACCTTCACGTCGGGAATGAAATCGTATTCCACTCCGTGAATGGTTTCGTTGGGCGTGTAGTGCAGATAGGCCGCGTTGGGGTCCAGCTTCCAGGTATTGAAGGCGGGCACCTTGGTGAAATTCGCGGCCTCGTCGGACGCCACCACGTTGACACTGCAGTAGCGCCTGGCTTCCTTGATGGCCTTCTTCGACCACTCGCCGGTATTGACGTAATCGGCCGAGCTCTTGTCGCCCAGCAGGTTGAGCGGAACCTGGGCGAACTGGAGGCTGGCGCCGCCCTGCAGGAACAGCACCTTGTAATGGTCGGGAATGCCCATCAGGTCGCGCAGGTCGCGTTCGGCTTTCTGCGCGATGGCAATGTAATAGTCCGAGCGATGGCTCATTTCCATTACGGACAGGCCGAGGCCCTGATAATCCAGCATTTCTGCCTGGGCTTTCTTCAGAACGGCTTCGGGCAATGCCGCCGGACCCGCACAGAAGTTATACGCACGCGTCATGGGTTTTACACTTCCTGATCGTCGGTTGGGGTTGCATCGCCACCGGGGGCGACATCGCCGTCCAGTGTAGTGGCGCCGGTTTCGCTGTCACCGTCGTTTTCTTCATCTGCCTCTGCAGCGCCTTCAAGTTCGGCGATGCGCTCCAGACCCACCAGTTTTTCATCGGCGGACAGGCGGATCAGCATCACGCCCTGGGTGTTGCGGCCCGTCACGGACACTTCGTCCACCCGGGTGCGCACCAGCGTGCCCTGATCGGAAATCAGCATGATTTCCTCGCCATCCTTCACCTGTACCGCGCCAATCATGGCGCCGTTGCGCTCGCTGCACTGCATGGCAATCATGCCCTTGCCGGCACGACCCTTGGTGGGGAATTCCTCCACGGCGGTACGCTTGCCGAAGCCGTTTTCGCTGGCGGTCAGGACCTGATGGCCTTCCTGCGGCACGATCAGCGACACCAGCTCGACGCCTTCCGGCAGATTCACGCCGCGCACGCCACGGGCAGTACGGCCCATGCCGCGCACATCCTGCTCCTGGAAGCGGATGGCCTTGCCTTCGGACGTGAACAGCATGATGTCCTGGCTGCCATCGGTGATCGCCACGCCCACCAGACGGTTGTTTTCGTCAAGCTCGATGGCGATCAGGCCGGCGGTGCGCGGACGGGAGAAGGCTTCCAGTTCGACTTTTTTCACGGTGCCGTTGCTGGTGGCCATGAACACGAACTTGCCGGACTCATATTCCCGCAGCGGCAGGATCGCGGTGATTTTCTCGTCGGTGGACAGCGGCAGCAGGTTGACGATCGGGCGGCCACGGGACGTGCGGCTGGCGATCGGAATCTGGTACACCTTCAGCCAGTACACCTTGCCCTGATTGGTGAAGCACAGGATGGTGTCGTGGGTGCTGGCCACCAGCAGGTGTTCGATGTAGTCCTCGTCCTTGATGGCCGCTGCCGCCTTGCCCTTGCCACCGCGACGCTGGGCCTGATAGGTGTTCATCTGCTGGGTCTTGGCATAACCGCCGTGCGACAGGGTGACCACCACATTTTCCTCGGTGATCAGGTCTTCGTTGGTCAGATCCATGCGCGAGGCGACGATTTCGCTGCGGCGCGGATCGGCATACTGCTCGCGGATGGCGGTGAGTTCGTCGCGGATCACCTGCATCAGCAGTTTCGAATCCGCCAGAATCGCCAACAGTTCGCGGATCAGGTTGAGCTTTTCCTCGTACTCGGCGATCAGCTTGTCATGCTCCAGACCGGTCAGGCGGTGCAGGCGCATGTCGAGAATTTCCTTCGCCTGCACTTCGGACAGGTAGTACAGGCCGTCGCGCAGGCCGAAACGCGCATCCAGCCCTTCCGGACGGCAGGCATCGGTGCTGCCGGCACGTTCGAGCATGGCCACCACGTTACCCGGCTGCCAGCCCTGCCCGATCAGGCGTTCTTCGGCCTCGGCGCGACTGGGAGAAGCCTTGATCAGCTCAATCACCGGATCGATATTGGCCAGCGCCACCGCCAGACCTTCCAGTACATGGCCGCGCTCGCGGGCCTTGCGCAAATCGAACACGGTACGGCGGGTGACGACTTCGCGCCGGTGACGGATGAAGGCTTCCACAATGCCTTTCAGGTTCAGCAGGCGCGGCTGGCCATCTACCAGCGCCACCATGTTGATGCCGAACACGCTTTCCATCTGGGTCTGCGAGTACAGGTTGTTCAGCAGCACCTCGGCGTTGTCGCCCTTGCGCACCTCGATCACGATGCGGATGTTGGCATCGGATTCATCGCGGATTTCGGTGATGCCCTCGACTTTCTTTTCCTTCACCAGCTCGGCGATCTTCTCGATCAGGCGGGCCTTGTTCACCTGATACGGGATCTCGGTGACGATGATGGATTCCTTGCCGCCCTTGTCGGATTCGATGTGGGCGCGGGCGCGCATGTACATGCGGCCACGGCCGGTGCGGTAGGCTTCGATGATGCCGGAGCGGCCGTTGATGATGCCCTGGGTGGGCAGGTCGGGGCCCTTGATGAATTCCATCAGGCCGTCGATGTCGATGTCGGGGTTGTCGATGCAGGCCAGGCAGCCGTCGATCACTTCGCCCAGGTTGTGGGGCGGGATGTTGGTGGCCATGCCGACGGCGATACCGGAGGAGCCGTTGATCAGCAGGTTGGGAATCTTGGCCGGCATGACAGACGGCATCTGTTCGGAGCCGTCGTAGTTGGGCACGAAGTCGACGGTTTCCTTGTCCAGGTCCGCCAGCAGTTCGTGGGCGATTTTCGCCATGCGCACTTCGGTGTATCGCATCGCCGCTGCGTTGTCGCCGTCGATGGAACCGAAGTTGCCCTGGCCGTCCACCAGCGTGTAGCGCAGCGAAAAAGGCTGGGCCATGCGAACGATGGTGTCGTACACGGCCAAGTCGCCGTGCGGGTGATATTTACCGATGACGTCACCGACCACGCGGGCCGATTTCTTGTAGGCCTTGTTCCAGTCGTTGCGCAGTTCGTGCATGGCGAACAGCACGCGACGGTGTACAGGCTTGAGGCCGTCACGCACATCCGGCAGCGCGCGGCCCACGATCACGCTCATGGCGTAGTCGAGATAGGATTGTTTGAGTTCGTCTTCGATGTTGACCGGTAGGATTTCTTTGGCTAGTTCTGACATCGGGTTCCTGACCTGAAAATGACGCCTGCGACGGAGGCTCCGTGCAGCGGTCCCTGCGGGACCGGTGAACCGGAAAAACCGGGTTCAGTGCCGTTTTTGTAATGGTGTCATGGTTGCTACCAGAACCGGCCCGCAACATCTGAAAACGGGCCGGATGAAAGCGCCAGATCATACCATAAGCGGGCGCTGAAAGGGTAAGGGAACAGCGGGTTTTTTGGGCAAAAAATCAAGTATCTGAAGCGTTCGGAGCCGGCCCCTGGCAAGCCTGCTCCGGACAGCCGGTCAGTGGATCGCGGACTGGGCCAAAAGGGCCGCAATTCCGTCCCGAGTCGGGTGCTCCACCACCCCCTTTTCGGTGACGATGGCGTCGATCAGTTCCGCCGGGGTCACATCAAAAACCGGGTTGTAAACCGCCACGCCCTCAGGGGCCACCCGCACACCTTTTACGGATACCACTTCCTCCGGTCCGCGCTCCTCGATGGGAATGGCGCTGCCGTGGGGCAGGCTGGGGTCGAAGGTGGTCGTCGGCGCCACCACCATGAAGCGCACGCCGTGATGACGGGCCAGCACCGCCAGGCTGTAAGTGCCGATCTTGTTGGCCACGTCGCCATTGGCGGTGATGCGGTCGGCCCCCACGATCACCCAGCTGACCTTGCCCTGCTGCATCAGCGTGGCGGCCACGCTGTCGGCATTCAGGGTGACGGGAATGCCATCCTTCAGCAGTTCCCAGGCGGTGAGGCGCGCACCCTGCCACCAGGGGCGGGTTTCATCGGCGTAGACCTGCTCGATCAGGCCGGCTTTCCACGCGGAACGGATCACCCCCAGCGCCGTTCCGTAACCGCCGGTGGCCAGCGAGCCGGTGTTGCAGTGGGTGATGACGCCCTTCGCCGGCATGCCGTAATGGCGGATCAGGTTGGCCCCCAGATGGCCCATGGTGTGATTGGCGGCCAGATCCATTTCGTGGATGCGCATGGCTTCCGCCAGCAATTGCGCCACCGGGTCCTGCGCGGGAGCGAGTTTTTCCAGCGCGGATTTCATCTGGTCCAGCGCCCAAAACAGGTTGACGGCGGTGGGACGGGACGCCGCCAGCGCGTCGAAATCCGCCTGGATGCGGATGCGCCAGTCAGACGGGCTTTGCGCCAGCCGGTCGCGGGCCGCAATCACCACGCCGTAAGCCGCCGTGATGCCGATCGCCGGCGCGCCCCGCACCACCATGTCGCGGATCGAAGTCACCACCGCGTGCACGTCGGCATGATCCAGCCAGACCTCCTGCAGCGGCAGCAGACGCTGATCCAGCAGCCAGAGGGTGTCGTCGCGCCATTCGATGGCACTCACGGTGGGAAACGGGGACATAGAAAAAACTCCAGACAGGATGGCGGAAAAGCGTGAATTATACGGTGGCTGGAGTAAGATTGCGCTACTTCAAACCGAGCACGGAAATTCCCGCCCATGTCCGAGCCCCGCCCTGCCGGCAACATCGTCAGCACCATCATCAAGGCACCCTGGATTCTGACGCAGGATGCCGCACACCGCGTGCTGGAAAATCACTGCCTCGTCATTGACCGCAACCGCATCGTGGCGCTGCTGCCCCAGACCCAGACCGAATACACTGCCGCCGAAATCATTGATCTGCCCAACCATGTGCTGATGCCCGGCCTGATCAATGCGCATTGCCATGCGTCGATGTCGCTGTTTCGCGGGCTGGCGGACGATCTGCCGCTGATGACCTGGCTGAACGAGCACATCTGGCCGGCGGAAGGCCGCTGGGTCAACGACGAATTCACCCACGACGGCGCGCTGCTGGCGATGGCGGAAATGATCCGCAGCGGCACCACCTGTTTTTCCGACATGTATTTTTTCCCCAACGTGGTGGCGCGGGCCGTCAACGAAGTGCAGATGCGCGCGCAGCTGGCGTTTCCGATTCTGGATTTCCCCAGCGCCTGGGCACAGAACGCCGACGACTACCTGCGCAAGGGTCTGCAGCTGCACGACGCTTTCCGCAACCACGAGCTGATTCATGTGGGCTTCGGTCCGCACGCGCCATACACGGTGTCGGATGCACCGCTGCAGAAAGTGGTGGCCTATTCCAACGAAACCGGCATGCCGATCCAGATGCACGTGCATGAAACCGCGTTTGAAGTGGAGGACGCGACGCTGAAATCCGGCAAGCGCCCGCTGCAGCGCCTGCACGAACTGGGACTGCTGTCGCCGCATCTGCAGGCGGTGCACATGACGCAGCTGACCGAGCACGAAATTGCGCTGCTGGCGCAGACCGGCACCCATGTCGTGCACTGCCCGGAATCGAATCTGAAACTGGCGAGCGGCTTCTGCCCGGTGGCGAAACTGCTGGAGGCCGGCGTGAATGTGGCGCTGGGCACCGACGGCGCCGCCAGCAACAACGATCTGGACCTGTTCGGCGAAATGCGCACGGCGGCGCTGCTGGCGAAAGGCGTGGCACAGAACCCGTCTGCTGTTCCTGCACGGCAGGCACTGGCAATGGCGACGATCAACGGCGCCCGCGCACTCGGCATCGACCACATCACCGGCAGTCTGGAAGCAGGCAAGTCCGCTGATCTGATCGCGGTGAAACTGGACGACGTCACCTGTCAGCCGTTCTATCACATCGAATCGCAGCTGGTGTATGCCACGCCGTCGAGTCAGGTCACCGACAGCTGGGTGGCCGGCAAACGCCTGCTGAAAAACCGCGAACTGACCACCATCGATCTGCCGGCCGTGCTGCTGCGCGTCGCACAGTGGAAACAGAAAATTGCCGCCATGGATTCAACCGCAGGACAACCGGCATGAGCAACGTCGACACCCGTGAAATCGCCAAATTCGAATCGGTCGCCGAACGCTGGTGGGATCGCAACGGTGAGTTCAAGCCGCTGCACGATATCAATCCGCTGCGGCTGAACTACATCAACGAGCGCACGCTGCTGGCCGGCAAAAAAATTCTCGACGTCGGGTGCGGCGGCGGCATTCTCAGCGAAGGCCTCGCCTTTCGCGGCGCTGACGTCACCGGCATCGACATGGGACAGGCACCGCTCGACGTTGCCCGCGCCCACGCGCAAACGCAGAACCTGACTATCGACTACCGCCAGATTCCGGTGGAACAGCTGGCGGCGGAAATGCCTGCTGCGTTCGACATCGTCACCTGCATGGAAATGCTGGAGCACGTGCCCGATCCCGCGTCGGTAGTGAAAGCCTGCGCCACGCTGGTCAAACCCGGCGGCCATGTTTTCTTTTCCACCCTCAACCGCAATCCGAAAGCCTATCTGCTGGCGATTTTCGGTGCGGAATACGTGCTCAACCTGGTGCCGCGCGGCACGCACGACTACCTGAAACTCATCAAGCCGTCGGAACTGGCCAGCTGGGTGCGCGACAGCCGCCTGGCCGTGAAAGACATCAGCGGACTCAGCGTGAATCCCCTCACCCGCGAGTTCAAGGTGGGCAAGGACGCCGACGTCAATTACTTCATGCACACACAGAAGACCTCATGATTGCCGAACCGATTGCCGCCGTACTGTTCGACCTGGATGGAACGCTGGTGGATACCGCGCCCGATTTCGTCCGCATCCTCAACCAGCTGCGCAGTGCCGACAACCTGCCGCCCCTGCCCTTCAACACCATCCGCAGCCAGGTGTCCAACGGCGCCCGCGCGCTGGTGAAACTGGGTTTCGATCTGCAGGAAGACAGCGACGCCTTCAACGAACGCCTCAACACGCTGCTGAAACTGTACGAAAAGGAACTGGCGGTGGAATCGCGCCTGTTCACCGGGCTGGATGAAGCACTGCAACTGCTGGAGGCACACGACATCCCCTGGGGCGTGGTTACCAACAAGCCCAGCCGCTACACCATTCCGCTGCTGAAGGGCCTGAAACTGGACCAGCGCTGCGCCGTGGCCGTGTGTCCGGATCATGTGGAGAACAAGAAGCCGCACCCGGAACCGCTGCTCACCGCCTGCGAGTGGATTTCGGTGCCACCGAACCAGACGCTGTACGTGGGCGACCACCTGCGCGACATCGAGGCCGGCCGCGCCGCAGGCAACACCACCATCGCCGCCGCCTGGGGCTATCTGAATCCCGGCGAGAACGTCAGCGACTGGCAGGCCGACATCATCCTGCACACCCCGCAGGAACTGCATCACCTGCTGGCCAACCAGCTGCCCGGCTAACCTTCCACAAATTTGCGAACCTGTTTATGCCTGACGCCAACCTGCACAACTACCAAGCCCCCGCCAACCTGCTGCGGGACCGTATCATTCTGGTCACCGGCGCCGGCGACGGCATTGGTCGCGCCGCTGCCCTGGGTTTTGCCCGCCTCGGCGCCACCCTGATCCTGCTGGGCAAGACGGTGGAAAAACTGGAACAGGTGTACGACCAGATCGAACAGGAAGGCGGCCCGCAGCCGGCCATCATTCCGCTGAATCTGGAAACCGCCACCCTGGCGGACTACCAGAAGATCGCCACCACGGTGGAAGAGGAATTCGGCCGGCTGGACGGCCTGCTGCTGAACGCGGCGATTCTTGGGGACATGCGGCCGCTGGAATACTTCCCCGCCGACGTGTTCGAGAAGGTCATGAAGGTGAATGTGAATGCCCAGTTCCTGCTGGTGCGCACCCTGATGCCGCTGCTGCGCCTGTCGGATCAGGGTTCCATCGTTTTCTCCACCTCATCGGTAGGCCGGCAGGGCCGCGCCAACTGGGGCGCCTACGGCATCTCCAAGTTCGCGGTGGAAGGCATGATGCAGACCCTGGCGGACGAAACCCGCAACACCAGCAGCATCAAGGTCAACTGCATCAACCCCGGCGCCACCCGCACCCGCATGCGCGCCAACGCCTACCCCGGCGAAGACCCGGCGACTGTCACGCCACCGGAGGCAATCCTCGGCCTTTACTATTACCTGATGGGGAAAGATTCTGCCGGTGTCACCGGCCAGTCCCTCGATGCCCAGCCGAAATAAGGTCTTTGCCACCGCCTGATTTTTGACGAAACCGAACCTGCTTCCGGACCGCCGGTCCGACACTGCAGGTTCGGCCGCCTCCAACCTGCTGAAATCAAAAACCTTTCATAATCTGCCCGATTTTCATCCAAAACTGGCACGCTACTGGCATCGCCCCTCATGCGTGCGGTCTTTCCGGCGCACATCACACACTGGCAGGCAAGAAGAGGTAAAAGAACATGGGCGCAAAAGTCAGCGCGCGTGTAGTCGATCTGGACACCGCAACAATGGTCAACGATTCCGCCGATCTGTATCGGGAGCCGCAAAACCGGGCCACCGTGGAAGCTCTGGCCATCACCCGGCTGAACGCAGTGCTGCAGACCAGCATCGAACTGCCGGAAATCCTGCGGCTGTTCTTCCGCGAAATGCAGCGGGTGCTGCTGCTGGACGGCCTGAGCTATGTCCACGGCACGCACAGTTTCGAGCACAACCACGGCAACTGCGCCGGCCACACCTCGCACTACCGCCTGCAGACCCGCACCGATTATCTGGGTGAACTGTCGCTGCACCGCATGAAGCAGCCGTTCAGCGACGACGACCTGCGTCGCCTGGACAAGCTGGTGGCGACTCTGGTGTATCCGCTGCGCAACGGCCTGCGTTATCTGGAAGCCGTGCGCGCCTCGCTGACCGACGGCCTCACCGGCACCGGCAACCGCATCAGCCTGGACAGCGTGCTGGGCCGCGAAGTGGAACTGGCCACCCGCTACAGCCAGGCCCTGTCGGTACTGGTGCTGGACCTCGACCACTTCAAGAAGATCAACGACAGCCACGGCCACATCACCGGCGACTACGTGCTGAAGATGGTGGCGAAGACCATCCAGGCCAGCAGCCGCTGCGCCGACATGACCTTCCGCTTCGGTGGCGAGGAATTCGTAGTGCTGCTGAACAAGACCGACACCGCCGGCGCCCGCATCACCGCCGAGCGCATCCGCAGCAACATCAGCCAGCTGTCACTGCACTTTGCCAAACAGCAGATTCCGGTATCAGTGAGCATCGGCGTGGCCACCCTGGGTCACGGTGAAAACAAGGACAGCCTGCTGGACCGCGCCGACCACGCGCTGTACCAGGCCAAGCAGAACGGCCGCAACCAGACAGTGGTAGCCGATCCGCTGCTGGCCAGCGCCGCCGTTTCACCATAACCAGTCCCGCGCACGGATAAACAAAAAGGCCGGGGGCTTGCACGCCACCGGCCTTTTGCTTTTTAGCCTGACGGATTGAAAGCGCCCGTCAGTAACGACGGCGGCGCAGGAATCCACCCCGCTTCACTTCCTTCTCCACCGCCCGCTCGGACCGCACCTTGGTGCGACCATACAGACCGGTGCGCTTGCGCAGTTCGGCACCGCAGGATTCCGCCAGCTGGTCGATCACCGCCTTGTCCAGTTCGATGAAACGGCCAGCCTTCAGGTTGCGCGGCAGCAGGATATTGCCGTAGCGCACGCGGATCAGGCGGCTCACCTGCACACCCTGGGTTTCCCACATGCGACGCACTTCGCGCTTGCGACCTTCCCGCAGAATCACGTGATACCAGTGGTTGGTGCCCTCGCCGCCAGCATCGACGATTTCGTCGAAGTGGGCTTCACCGTCCATCAGCATGACGCCGGTTTTCAGGCGTTCCAGCGTGTCCTCATTGACTTCACCATGCACGCGCACGGCATATTCGCGCTCGATGTTGGAGGACGGATGCATCAGGCGGTTGGCCAGATCGCCGTCGGTGGTGAACAGGATCAGGCCCTGGCTGTTGATGTCGAGACGCCCGATGGCCACCCAGCGCTGGTCTTTCAGCTTGGGCAGCGCATCGAATACAGTGGGACGACCCTGCGGATCAGTGCGGGTGCACACCTCGCCTTCGGGTTTGTAGTAGAGAATCACCCGCCGGATGCTTTCCTCTTCGGTGGTGAAACTGATGATGCGACCATCGACGCGGAGTTCATCGCCGTCCGAAACACGATCGCCCAGCGTGGCGACCTGCCCGTTCACCGACACGCGTCCGGCCTCGATCCAGTCTTCCATCGCCCGGCGCGAACCCAGTCCCACGCGCGCCAATACCTTCTGAATTTTTTCGCTCATTACCCTAGAAACCTAAGCCAATCAATTAAATATCTGCGGATCAGCATTACAACAGCATCCAATGAGAGCGGCAGAAACGCACCCATTGTCTATGACTCTATAAGTCACGTCTGTTGCAAATCGTTAGCGATTTGGTAGACCCCGTTACGCCCCGGATTCTTCCTGCAGGCCAGTCACCTGCAGACGTTCTTCCTGAACCTCGACCTCGGCGTCGGTGTCCATGGCGGCGGTGTCCTCTGCCAGCGCCATCACGGCGGGCCCCAAATCTGCCGGCGTTTCCACAACGGCGGCATCGGCAATCGCTTCCTCAGCGGTGCCTTCATCGCCCTCCGGCTCATCGGGTGGCAGCAGATCCTGGCCCCCCATGTCCAGCTCGGCGCTGATCTTGTCCAGATCCCGGATCTCCGCCAGCGACGGCAGTTCGTCCAGGTTCTTCAGATTGAAATAGTCGAGAAAGGCGCGGGTGGTGCCGTACATGGCGGGACGTCCCGGCACATCGCGATGCCCGACGACGCGAATCCACTCCCGCTCCAGCAGGGTCTTGGTGATATGGGTGCTGACGCTGACGCCACGGATTTCCTCGATTTCACCCCGGGTGATCGGCTGGCGGTAGGCCACCAGCGCCAGGGTCTCCAGCAGGGCGCGGGAATAGCGCGCGGGCTTTTCTTCCCACAGGCGGCTGACCCACTCGCCCACATCTTCCTTCACCTGGAAGCGGTAGCCACTGGCGACTTCCTTCAGGTTCACGGCGCGATCAGCGTAATCCTGCTGCAGTTCCTGCAATGCTTCCACGAACAGCTCGGTGGCGGGCCGTTCCTCGTCGTAAAACAGCGCGGTCAGCTTTTCCAGATTCAGTGGCTGGCTGGCGGCGAACAGGGCGCCTTCGAGAATGCGTTTGAGTTTGTCTTTATCGAGTGACATCGTCGGATTCTTCAGTCTCGGCGGTGGCGGTATCGGCGGCGGTTACTGCATCGGGTTGAACGGCGTCGGTGTGCAAAGTGGCAGCGTCTGCATCCGGTGCGTCGGTGTCCACATAACGCAGCACGGCGGGATCAAACGGGCCGGCGGCATCTTCCAGCAGCGTCTCGGCGGACATTTCCAGTCCTTCATGTTCGTGGCTGAAGGCATCGGGCGCGGGGCTGCGCATCTCGTAAGCGTCCTGCGCCTCTTCGCCTTCCAGGTCCGGCAACTCTTCCGCGCCTTCGTGAGCCGCAGCACGGGCACGCACGTGGATCGGACCAAACGCTTCGCTCTGCACCAGTTCGATCAGGGATTCCTTCACCAGTTCGAGAATGGCGAGGAAGGTCACCACCACACCGAGCCGGCCTTCTTCATAGGTGAACAGGCTGACAAAAGGCACGAAGCGGTCGTTGCCAAGGCGCTCCAGCACCTGCGTCATGCGCTCGCGGGTAGACAGTTTTTCCCGCGTGACCTGGTGGCTCTCGAACATGTCGGCGCGATGCAGCACTTCCTGCAGCGCCAGCAGCACTTCGCGCAGATCCACGTCCGGATGCTGTTTTGGCCGTTCGTACACCGGCGGCTCGGCAGACACCAGATGAATGTCGCGACCGACGCGCGGCATTTCCTCGATGTCCTCGGCGGCCTTCTTGAAGCGCTCGTATTCCTGCAGGCGACGGATCAGTTCGGCGCGCGGATCGAGTTCATCCTCTTCCTCTCCGGCCTGGCGCGGCAGCAGCATGCGCGACTTGATCTCACCCAGCAGCGCGGCCATCACCAGATATTCGGCGGCCAGCTCCAGATTGAGGTTCTTCATTAGCTCGACGTATTCCATGTACTGCACGGTGATCTGCGCGACGGGAATGTCGAGGATGTCAAGGTTCTGGCGCTTGATCAGATACAGCAGCAGGTCGAGCGGACCTTCAAAGGCTTCGAGGATGACTTCAAGGGCATCCGGCGGAATGTACAGATCCTGCGGCAGCTTGGTGACGGCCTGACCGTACACCAGCGCGAAGGGCATTTCTTCCTGCACCGGATTGTTTGGCGCGCCTTCTGCGGCTTCTGCAGCGGTTGCAGCTGCGTCCACCGCGGGCACACTGCCAGCGGCATCGGCCGGGGCTTCCGGCGCGGCGTCTTCCAGCAGGCTGTCCTGTTCCGGCGCGGTCATGTTCAGAAGTACCCCAGACCCATGGCCTTGCGCACATCTTCCAGCGTGGCGCGAGCGGCCTCGCGGGCCTTCTCGCAACCTTCCGCGACGATGGTTTTCACCAGTTCGGGATTGCTGGCGTAATCCTTCGCGCGAATGCGGATCGGCTTGAGTTCATCTTCCACGGCATCGATCAGCGGCTTCTTGCAGTCCAGACAGCCGATGCCGGCGGTCCGGCAACCTTCCTGCACCCACTGCTTGCGGGCGTCGTCGGAATACACCAGATGCCACTGCCACACCGGACATTTCTCCGGATCACCGGCATCGGTGCGGCGGACGCGGGCGGGATCGGTGGGCATGGTGCGGATCTTGGTGGCGATCTGGTCTTCGGTGTCGCGCATGGTGATGGCGTTGCCGTAGGACTTGGACATCTTGCGTCCGTCCAGACCGGGCATTTTCGACGCCGGGGTCAGCAGCGCCTGCGGCTCCGGCAGGATCACCTTGCCGCCGCCTTCGATATAGCCGTGCAGGCGTTCCTTGTCGGACAGCGTGATGTTCTGCTGCTCCCGCACCAGCGCATGCGCGGTTTCCAGCGCGTCCTGGTCGCCCTGCTCCTGATATTTGTTCAGCAGGCTACGGTACAGCTTGGCGTTCTTCTTGCCCATCTTCTGGATGGCCTGCTCCACCAGTTCCTCGAAACCGGGTTCGCGGCCGTACAGGAAGTTGAAGCGGCGCGCCACTTCGCGGGTAAGTTCAACATGGGAAATCTGGTCGGCACCCACCGGCACCTGGCCGGCGCGGTAGATGAGGATGTCGGCACTCTGCAGCAGCGGATAACCCAGGAAGCCGTAAGTGGCCAGATCCTTTTCCTTCAGCTGCTCGATCTGGTCCTTGTAGGTCGGCACCCGCTCCAGCCAGCCCAGCGGCGTCATCATGGACAGCAGCAGATGCAGTTCGGCGTGCTCGGGCACCCGGCTCTGCACGAACAGGGTGACGGAACCGGGGTTCAGGCCCGCCGCCAGCCAGTCGATCACCATTTCCCAGACGGATTCTTCAATCAGGCGCGGGTCTTCATAGTGGGTGGTCAGGGCGTGCCAGTCGGCCACGAAGAAGAAGCACTCATACTCGTGCTGCAGCTTCACCCAGTTCTTCAGTACCCCGTGATAATGACCCAGATGCAGGCTGCCCGTGGGGCGCATGCCCGACAGCACACGCTGTTCCGACACTACTGAACTCAAGGTAAGCTCCTGATTTTGCGAAATTTCAGTTCATTCACCGGAAAGATCCCCTGACCTCACGGCCATGGCGGGATGTGATGACCCCGATATGAGAGGACCGATTATAACGGCATTAGGGACGAAGTCTAAGGGCGGGTGAGACTGGCTGGACCCGACTTCGAAAGCAAACACCACTTCTCACGCGAACGGCTTTGGATCGCCCTTGCCTTCCCGCACGATGACCGGCGCCGATTCCACCATGTCCACCACGGTGGTGGTTTCCATTTCGCCCCAGCCGCCATCGATGATCAGGTCAACCTGCCGGCCGGCGCGCTCGGCAATTTCCTCGGGATCGGTCATGGGGTATTCGTCGCCCGGCAGCAGCAGTGTGGTGCTCATGATCGGCTCGCCCATTTCTTCCAGCAGCGATTGCACGATGGCGTTGTCCGGCACGCGCAGGCCGATGGTCTTGCGCTTGGGGTGCATCAGGCGACGCGGCACGTCGTGGGTGGCAGAGAGAATAAAGGTGTACGGACCGGGCGTGTTGGCTTTCAGCAGCCGGAACGCCCAGTTGTCGACGCGGGCGTAGTTGGCCAGCTGCGACAGGTCGCGACAGAGGATGGTGAAATTGTGCTTCTCGCCCAGTTGCCGCAGCTGGATGATGCGTTCCAGTCCGCGCTTGTTTTCCAGGGCGCAACCCACGGCGTAGGCGGCATCGGTGGGATAGACAATGACCTCGCCCGCCTTGAGACGGTCGGCGGCCTGCTTGATCAGGCGCTTCTGGGGTGTTTCGGGGTGAATGCGGAATATCTGTGTCATAAGGTCCGTGTCAGATTTTTTGCGGTTCCTGAATGCCCAGTAAAGACCATACCGGTGTGCAGCGCGACGGCAACGCGGGCATTTTTCCCGGTTGCACCCAGCGCATGGAGGGGCCGTGATAGTCGCTGCCCTTGGACGCCACCATTCCATAACGGCAGCTGAAATCCGCCAGCTGCTGCACGCTGGTGGCTTCCTGGTTGGCAACGGCAACTTCAACTGCCCTGCCGCCGGCTTCGCGAAAACCGCGCAGCAGCAGATCCAGTTTCGTGCGGGTGAGTTTGTAGCGGTGCGGATGCGCCAGCACCGCCACTCCGCCCGCCGAGTTGATCCAGCCGATTGCGTCCGCCAGCGACGGCCAGTCCATCTTCACGTAGGCCGGCTTGCCGGTGGACAGGTACTTGGCGAAAGCATCCTTTTCATCCCTGCAGTGGCCGGCGGCCACCAGCGCACGGGCGAAATGGGGCCGGGCGGGAATCCCCTGCGGAGCGCCGGCACTGGCCCGCTCCAGCAGGTCGGGAAAACCTTCCTTCTGCAGACGGGTGCTGATGACCTGCGCCCGCGCCGCCCGTCGCGCCATCTGTGCTGCCAGATGTCCCTGCAACTGCGGACTGGCCGGATCGATCCCCAGCCCGACAATGTGCACATCCAGCGTGTCATGGCGGCAGGAAATCTCCACCCCGTTAACCAGCTGCAGGCCGTGCTGCACGCAGGCCGCACGGGCTTCGTCCAGCCCCGCCACCGAGTCATGATCGGTCAGCGCCATCACCTTCACCCCCGCTGCCGCCACGGCCGCCACCAGATCCGCAGGCGCCAGTTCACCATCGGAGGCGGTGCTGTGCAGATGCAGGTCAATCCAGCTGGGAAGATTCGGGTTCACGGGAATTCCGGTCAAAAGACGCGCTAGTGATAAGGCAGGTCAAATATCTTATCATTGGGCCGCCCCTTTCAGGACGAATTGATTCCCGATGAAACAGTTTTTCGATTTTTTCCCCGTGCTGGCGTTTGTTGTCGCCTACTTTGTAACCCGCGACATGATCCTCGCCACCAAGATCCTGATGGGGGCCAGCGCGCTGCAGATCGCCGGCTTCTGGCTGCTCAAGCGCCGCGTGGAAAAAATGCATCTGGCCACCTTTGTCATTCTGGTGGTGATGGGGGGCCTCACCATCGCGCTGCAGAACAAGGCGTTCATCATGTGGAAGCCCACCATCGTCAACTGGCTTTTCGCGCTGGTGTTCCTGGGCAGCCAGTTCTTCGGCAAACGCAATCTGGTGCGCACCCTGGTGGAAGGACTGATCAAGCAGAACACCCATCTGCGCATCGAGATTCCCGAGTCAAAATGGCTGCCGATCAACATCAGCTGGATCACGTTTTTCATCGTGCTGGGCTGCATCAATCTGGTGGTGGCCTATCACTTCGATGAAGAGACCTGGGTGACCTACAAGCTGGTGGGCCAGACCATCCTGAACATCGGCTTTCTTGTCGTGCAGTTCATTTACCTGTCCCGTTTCATTCATGAAGTCCACAGCGAAAACAAGCCGGAAGCGCAGGGATAACCATGTTCTACGCCATCATCAGTGAAGACGTTCCCAACAGCCTGGAAAAGCGGCTGGCCGCGCGCCCGGATCATCTGGCCCGCCTGCAGGCTCTCAAAGCCGAAGGCCGCCTGCTGCTGGCCGGACCGCATCCCGCCATCGACAGCGAAGATCCCGGCAGCGCCGGTTTCAGTGGCAGTCTGGTGGTGGCGGAGTTCGAAAGTCTCGCCGCTGCGCAGGCTTGGGCCGACGCCGATCCGTACATTGCCGCCGGCGTCTACCAGAAGGTCGTCGTAAAACCGTTCAAAAAAGTATTGCCCTGAGGTCAGAGTGTGACCCGTTCACGCTCTGGCCTGCTGCAACTGTCTTACACTGCTGCGCACCGGCAGGACGCCCAACCCATAACCACACGGGGATTCACAGTGAAAGCACGCCTGATTCTACTGGCACTGGCAAGCAGCATGGCGCTGTCCCAGACCAGCCTCGCCCAGACTCTCTACGTTTACGACAGCCCGAAAGCCGACCTGCGCTCCGGCGCCGGCAACCAGTACCGCATTCTCGACTTTCTCAAAAGCGGAACGGCGATGGAAAAGCTGGCGGAAGAAGGCGACTGGGTGCAGGTACGCACCGGTGAAAAGGAAGGCTGGGTGCGCGCGGAATACCTGACGCCAGAACCGGCCTCCCGCGACCAGCTGGAACGGGCACTGAAGGAAATCGACCGTCTGAAATCCGCCAACAGCGACCTGAGCGACCAGCTCAAGCTGACCACATCCGAACTGAATACGCTGAAGTCCAATTATGAAAAGGTGTCCGGCAGCACCACCGACCTGCAGAAGGAACTGAACCGGATTGCCAACGTGAGCCGCAACGCCATTGCCACCGACGCTGCCTACCGCCAGCTGCAGGAAGACGCCGAACTGCTGAAGGTCGAGATTGAAAAACTGAAGGTGGAGAACGCGCGCCTGGTGGATGACAAACGCCTGGAAGGCATCAAGTGGGGTGCAGGCGCAGTGATTCTGGGCATGTTCCTCACCTGGCTGATTTCCCGCAGCTCCGGCCGCAAACGCCGCAGCGAGTGGTAAATACATCCCAACAAAAAGGGCGGTGCCGGAAACATTCCCGCACCGCCCTTTTTATTTGAGCCCGGCTTTACTGCAGCAGAACTTACATCACAGTACCGGCTTTCATCAGCGCATCGATCTGGTCAGCGCCAAAACCGGCCGCTTCCAGCACTTCCCGCGTATGCTTGCCCAGCGCAACACCGGCAAAATCGTAGCGCGGTTTGGTGGCCGAGAACTTCACCGGCGACGCCAGCTGCTTCTGGGTGCCACTCTCGGTTTTCACGTCCACCAGCAGTTCACGCGCCACCACATGCGGATGCTGGCAGGCTTCACTGAAGGTCAGCACCGGCTCCACGCAGCAATCCAGCGCGGCAAACACCTCGCACCAGTCGGCATAGGTCCGGGTGATGATCACATCGGCGATTTCCTTCTTCAGCTGCCGCTGCAGTTCCACATTCATGGCCAGACCGCGCCCGTTCCACTCCGGGTGACCCAGCGCCGTCACAAACTGGCCGAAGAACTGCGGCTCCAGACCACCCACCGACAGATAGCGGCCGTCAGCTGTTTCATAGCAATCGTAGAAACTGCCGCCGTTGAGCTGGGTTTCCTCCAGCACCGGCTCCATTCCGCCCACCAGGGCCGGCGGTGCAGTCAGCGCGTGCATCGAGAAGGCCGCATCGGTCATGCTCACGTCGATGAACTGGCCTTCCCCGGTCTGCTGGCGATGCACCACCGCCGCCAGAATCGCCATGACCGAGTGATAGGAACCACCCGCCACATCCGCCACCTGCACGTTGATCGGCGCCGGGCCGGTGGACTGGCGGCCGTTGTAACCGGTAATGCCGGCAATCGCCAGATAGTTCAGGTCATGGCCGGCGCGATCCTTGTAGGGGCCGGTCTGGCCATAGCCGGTAATCGCGCAGTAGATCACGCCCGGATTGACCGCCTTCAGCGCCTCGTAACCCACCCCCAGACGATCCATCACACCGGGACGGAACTGGTCCACCACGATGTCGTATTCCTTCACCAGCTGCTTGATGACGTCCACGCCGCCGGGCCTTTTCAGATCCAGCGCCAGGGACTTCTTGGACCGGTTCAGATAGGCATGACAGGCCGACACGCCGTCCTGCTGGGGCGGCAGCATCCGCACCATGTCAGGACGGGAAGGCGATTCGATACGGATCACGTCCGCGCCCCAGTCCGCCAGCATCATGGTGCCAAACGGTCCCGGCAACAGGGCACTGAAGTCCAGTACTTTCAAGGAAGATAAAGGTCCGGCCATAAGGATTCCCAACGCAAATGAAGAAAACTGCTTGAACGAAAAAGGCACCCGCAAGACAGGGTGCCGCCAGTGTCATAGGGTAGGCTGCCTACCGCTGCTGCTAAAATGACCGTATAGTTCATTTTACCTGATCATTTGCACCAGAAACGCCGGGGGAATTGCCAAGGCTCCACTGCTGCGGCAAGATGCCCGCCACTTACCGGCCACAAGCAGGTTCCATGAAGACCAGTACCGTATCTGTTCACTACTTGAATGCATTGCTGGAGCGGGCACGCCGGGCGGGTATCGACACCCGTCCCTACGTGGACCGTCTGGACATGTCGCCCGACATTCTGGACAACCCCACCAAGCGCATTCCCAGCGAACAGTACGTGCGGCTGGCCATGCAGCTGATCAAGGCCACCGGCGACGAATTCCTGCAGGTGGGCGGCAAGCGCCGCACCAAGCCCGGCACCTTCGCCCTCATGTCCCATTCGGTGATTACCAGCGCCAACCTGCAACGGGCCATCCTGCGCTGCTTCCAGTTCTATAACCTGTTTCTGGACGACATCCGTTTCCGCCTGCACAAACGGGGCGACGAAGCCGTGGTCACCCTCACATTCAGCCAGCCGGAACTGGACTGGGACCACACCACGGCCGACAGCTGCCTGGTGCTGCTGCACCGCTTCTTCAGCTGGCTGATCGGGCAACGGCTGGAGCTGACCCAGGTCTGCATCACCGGCGGCGTGCCCATCGTGAGAGAGGAATACCAGCGTCTGTTTCGCACCCGCATCCTGTTCGACCAGCCGGTGAACGCGCTGCACTTCAAACTGCGCTACCTGGACATGCCGCTGGCGCAGACCGCCCAGAATCTCAAGCAGTTCCTGCGCGATGCACCGGAAAACCTGGTGGTAATTCCCGACAACGACGACAGCCTCACCGCACGCATCCGCAACCTGATCGGCACTGACTTCCGCCACGAATTTCCCGACTTTGAAAGCGTGGCCAGGGTGATGAACACCACCCCGCAAACCCTGCGCCGCCATCTCAAACACGAAGGCACGTCCTATCAGGAAATCAAGGACAACATGCGCCGGGACGCTGCCATCTACTATCTGAACCGCTCCGGCCACACCATCAATGAAATTGCCGAACTGATGGGCTTTTCCGAGCCGAGCACCTTCCACCGCGCCTTCAAGAAATGGACTGGCCTCACACCGGGCGCCTACCGCCAGCACAGCGAACTGCAACACGACTGATCCCGTTGCTATAGTGTATTAACCTTCTTCCGATTCAGGTTTTGATCCAGATGAGCAGGCAGCGTTTTGATGCATGGCTGGGGTTCGGCGGTGTACATCCGCAGGAAAACTCCCGGGCCGTGCGCTGGGGTGAAATACTGGAAGTTCCCATGCTGCTGATCGCACTGTGGATCATGCTGGAGTGGTATCTGCACGCCAAAGGCATGCTGAGCACCGATGCCCGCACCATCAGCGACTGGGTGATCTGGGCATTTTTCTTTTTCGAAGCCGCCACCCTGCTGACGCTGAGCGACAAGCGCTGGCGTCACATCACCCGCAACTGGGCCAACATGGTCATCATCGTGCTGGCCTTTCCGCCGCTATACGACGTGTGGCAGCAACTCGGCAGCCTGCGGGTCGTGCGCATGCTGTTTCTCGTGGGCCTGTTCATTCACAACATTGGCATGGTGCGCGCCATTCTCGCGCAGAATCATCTGGGCAAAACCCTGTTCGTGGTGCTGCTCTTCGTCACCGGTGGCGGCATCCTGATTTCCAGCATTGATCCCGCGATCAACAGTCCGTGGGACGGCATCTGGTGGGCCTGGGTCACCGTCACCACCGTCGGCTACGGCGATGTTGTACCCGGCAGCGCCGCCGGTCGCGTCTTTGCCGCCATCCTGATGCTGCTGGGCATTTCCATGCTGTCACTGATCACCGCCAACATTTCTGCCTACCTGCTGTCGCGTTCTGCGGAAAAGGAACTCCGCTATGAACAGCGCGAACTGAAAAAACTGCTGCAGCTGGAAGAGCGCCTGAATACCATCGAGGAAAAACTTGATCGTCTGCTGCAGAATCCTTCGCGCAAAGACTGAACTGAATTTTGCATCCCGAAACAGACCCGCTCGCCGCAAATCCGCAATATTCACAAAATCCGGCAAAAGTACCGCCGCACCTCAAGGGCGCTATTGTTTTGGAAAATGGGGCTGAGTAATCTACGCAGCGTTTCGTGCATGCTCGACCACACGGCGACATGTGAAAAGGAACCAACGACGCCATGCTGGCATCGCCCACATTCAAGGACTGGAGTGACTATGGAAAAGGGACTTCATCAGTACCGCGATCTGGCGGACTGGTCAGATAACGCTTGGGAAAAACTCGACATCCATCTTTTTATCGCTGCCAACTTCTCACGCTATTGCAGGGCACTGACTGAAAAAGTCGGCACCCATTTCCTGCACAGCGACACCTACGACAACATGCTGAGCCTGTATTGCGAAGTTGCCTTCACGCCGCTGCAGGCCGTTCACCGGAAGAATCGCGACGCACGCGGCCAGCGTCGCAACCAGATCATGCTGGGCACCCTGAAAATGATTACTTACACGCGGATGGTGGAAGCACTGATACGCGAATATCCCGCCACACTCTCCCTGGCACCGCAGCATGAGCTCACGACCGATGTAATGCTGGAAAATCCAGACGACCTGTCAGCCGATGACAGCCGGATACAAACCGGGACCGTCGAACCGCTTTGCCAATACGAACTGGAGAGTTCCGGTGAGGAAGAGCGCCTGTCGCGGATGCTGGAGCGAGTGCGCCCGTATCTGACACCCTTGCAATATCATCATCTGCGCTACGCCATCTGCGACAGACTGGACCCGCAGCAGATTGCAGAACTGACGGGGCGCACCCCGACCAACGTCCGCATCATGCTGGCAAATGCCCGCAAACGCATGCTCGCACTGGTGCCACCCGAACTGTATGACGCTGTGCAGGATTGCCTGCATCGCCAATAGGGATTTGCCGCAGCTTGAAAAGCCAACCGCAAACCGAACAGGAAAAAACTGTTGCAGAAAGGAAAGGGTGTCGGGCAAAGGCGCAGACGATATGGCTTGTCGTTTGCGCCTGCCTGGATCAGCTGCTCAACTTGGACTGTAGGTAATTCTGCAGACCGATTTTGCCGATCAGGTCCAGCTGGGTCTCCAGCCAGTCAATATGTTCTTCCTCGGATTCCAGAATCGAGACCATCAACTCGCGGGAAACATAGTCCTGCACGGACTCACAGTAAGCAATGCCTTCTTTCAGCGCCGGCAGCGCATCCTTTTCCAGATCCAGATCGCACTTGAGCATCTCCGGCACATTCTCGCCGATGCGCAACTTGCCCAGATGCTGGTAATTGGGAAGGCCTTCCAGAAACAGGATGCGGTCGGTGAGCTTGTCCGCATGCTTCATTTCGTCGATGGATTCGTGGTACTCGTGCTCCGCCAGTTCGCCGAAGCCCCAGTTACGATACATCTTGCTGTGGAGGAAATACTGGTTGATGGCAATGAGTTCATTGCCCAGGATCCTGTTGAGATATTCGATGACTTTCTTGTCGCCCTGCATAACGCCTCTCCCCGCCGTAGTTAATGCCTAACCACGCAAGGCTAGCGCAGGGGTCAGGGGACGTAAAGTGAAACAGTCGAAGATGCCTGGTGCTGACGCATACAGGAACGGGCATCGCCACTGCACTTGCCACACTGGGTTGCAACGCCAGTGCGTTCACGCAACTCCTGGTAGGAATTCACCCCCTCAGCCAGATGCTGCTGGATCTGTTTCTCGGTCACAGCCTTGCAGATGCAGATGTACATGGTCCCGGTCTCCTGACACTCGACAGGGCCAACATTAAACTTAATGATAATTATTGTCAATTGTGAAATTAGTGCATGCGTATCAACATCGCAAGCGGGAAATATTCCTGATCAGCTTTTACGCTGGGATTTGTCTTTGCGCTGCAGGATTTCCGCCGCCAGGGCTTCGTCCGCTTCCTGAACGGTGTAAAGGCGGGCTGTGCCGAAGTCAGCGGGACCATCAGTCTTCTGATAGCCCTCGAGCTTGCGGCGGATATGCTCAGGCGTCAGCTCCGTGGTGCGCTTGCGGCGCCCCCGGAATAACAGGCGGGAGAAAAGGGATGGTTTCTTGTCAGACATGGCTACGATTTATCTGTCAGCAAGGTTGATGACTATTGTAGGGTTTCGTTGCGCGCTGAAAACATATTTTATCTATAAATCAGAACTCTTAGACAAAAAAAGACTAAAGCAGTGGGATTATAAGATGCAGGGCGCGGCTGCGGGTATTGCGCAAGATCAAGGACGGTTGACGTTGCCGGATGGGGGATGGAGGAACAGCTGATTCCTCAGGGGCCCGGGCGCGGAACGCTGCCCGGTCGGAACGCCGACCGGGCACGCCCTGCTTTCCCTTAACGCAGAACCAGGTACAGCGCCATGTTGCCGCGAATCACGCGCAGTAACAGCTGCTCGCTCTTGCCAACGGCCTTGCGCATCGATTCCACGCTGTCGACGCGCTGTTTATTGACACTGATGATCACGTCATCAGCACGCAGGCCTGTCTGCTCGGCCGGAGACCCTGGATCTATTTGCTTGATGACCACACCTTTAGGGTCCTGGCTGTTGGCCAGATGCGCGCCTTCGAGGTACTTGTGCAGCCCCTCCGAGGTCACAATCCGGTCACTGGGCTCGCCAATCCGCACTGTGTACTCTTTCTGCGCACCATCGCGTAACAGTTTCACTGCGACCTTTTCGCCGATCTTTTTCAGTCCCACCTGGTTGCGCAATTGGCCGGCGCTGGTCAGCGGTTTGCCATCCAGTTCAATCAATACATCGCCCGGTTCAATGCCGGCATCTTCTGCAGCCGATCCCTTCTGCACTTCCGACACCACCACACCCTGCTTGCCTTTGAGGTCAAATGCTTCTGCCAGCTCCGGAGTGAGATCCTGAATCACCACCCCCAGCTGCCCGCGTTTCACCTCGCCATTTTCCAGAATCTGATGCACGCTGTTCAGCACCATGTTGATGGGAATGGCAAAACCAATCCCAACGTTGCCACCGGCGGGTGCAATGATGGCCGTATTGATACCCACCAGCTCCCCTCTCAGATCAACCAGCGCGCCACCGGAATTGCCGGGGTTAATGGATGCGTCGGTCTGAATGAAGTTTTCATAGCCTTCAATGCCCAAACCACTGCGACCCAGTGCGCTGACCACACCGGTGGTCACCGTCTGCCCCAGACCAAACGGGTTGCCGATCGCCACCACAAAATCGCCCACCCGGATCTTTTCGGAGTCCGCCAGTTTGAGTGCAGTGAGATCCTTGGCATCAACATCCAGCACCGCGATATCCACGTCAGGATCGGAGCCCACCAGTTTGGCGGTCAGTGTGCGGCCATCCGTGAGGGAAACCTTGATTTCATCGGCGCCTTTGACGACGTGGTAGTTGGTGATGACAGTGCCCTTCTCAGCATCGACAATGACGCCGGAGCCGGCAGCCTGCGACCGCTGCTGTGGCTGTTGCTGGTACTGGGGTATATCGAAGAAGCGACGGAAGAATGGATCGTTGAGCAGTGGATTCTGGACGCTGCGGGTGGCAAAAACCGAAATGTTCACCACGGCAGGATTGACCTTTTCCAGCATGGGCGCCAATGAAGGCAGCTTATCGCCCTCGCTGTCAAAGAAAGGCAGTGCTGCCCACGCCGGGCTGGCCAGCACGGCCAGCAAAGCAACGCCGGCAAGGGACGCGCGTCGTTTCAGATACATGAAAACCTCCACTGGAATACATTGACGACGGGAAAAATGAATGGGGTCGAACCGGTGATCTTTCAATGGGCGATTCGACCCGATTCCGCGCGCTAAAGTTCCAGAACTGGAGGTGGCCCTGCCATCAGTTTCTGAATTCCGCCATGGGCATGGAGGTCTGTGTCACGTGGCCACACAGGCCGGTCTGGTCATACATATCGGTCACTACCATGGCAATGCCGTCCGGCTGCATGTAGGTGGTGGCATCAAGGCCGATCCACTCCCCCTGCGGCAGACGAAAAATCTGCAGCGTGATATCGGCGTTGATGGTGCCCACGCCGCTACCCAGGCGCATCTGTCCAACCCCATTACTGAAATCTGCGGTAAGGGCTGCCCGCATGAACGGCGTGGTCGCGCAGCCATCCACAACAGGTACCGGCAACGACAGCCAGGCAGTACCGCGACCGCTTTCCGTGAGCTGGGATATCGGACGCAACACGATCGTGGTGTGCAATCCCGGCGGCATGTTGTCAGTTTTGGTAAACAGGACTTCACGGAAACTGATTTCCTTAAGGTCCTGTGGCAGCGGCAACAGTGGTGACCGCACTGGCGCATATTCAGGAACCGCCACCGGTTGCGGCATCACGAACAGACCGGTGGCGATGGCGACTGTTTTGCCCTCAGCCAGCAAGCTGGCTTCTTCCAGCACAATGCGCTTGCCTTCCCTGATCCGGCGCGTTACTACCGTGAGCGGCGCACTCGGCACCGGCCGGATCAGATCGATGCTGAGCCGCGCCGGTTGCAGCCGGGGATTGGCAACACTCTGCTCAAGGCAATGCGCCAGCAGACCCGCTGGCGAGCCACCATGCAGCATCGCCGGGTGCCAGGGGCTGCCTGCCAGCACCGTGGGAATGTAGGCATCGCCGCTGCGTTCAAACAGTACTTCTTTCGACATCAAACCAACCTCGTGACAACAAAACACTTGGCGCCTGCCGATTACAGGGCCGCTCCACCCGCCAGGTAAACCAGATTGACCAGGGCAAATCCCAGCAGCATCGACCACAGCCGCAGCTCTGCCAGTCCGCCGCTCACCCGTACAAAAGAACCGACGAATCCGAGAAAGACATGGGTAAACCAGGTGAGCGCCAGCAGTTGCGAATTGCGGAAATCCACCGCCAGCAGACTCCAGACGAACAGGGTGGGAACCATAAAAAAGATGGCATCGCGATAACGGACAACGTCCGCCAGATTCACCAGATACAGGGCACCGAGCGCAGCGCTGAATGCGGCCAGAAATGGCAGGCCGGGGCCGCCCAGCGCAAACAGCACAATAGCGGCCATCACAGCACCCACCAGGAATTTGCCAATCTGCTCAATCCAGGCACGCAGATGTTCCCGTACGGCCGACGTCATCATGAGGCGGCTGACTGCTGAAGTACTGATGGGGGAAGAAACGGTGGAGACAAACGGAGAAGAGACTTGTGTGGCAGCCATGGCGAAACCCTCCTGTGTTGGCAATCGCGTAATGCTGACGATGCCAGAGTAGCGCTTGACGGCGGCCGCACAAAGTGGCATTAATGACAACATTAATGCTCTTTTTGCCACGCAAAGGACAACAATATGACCACTGAACTGGCAGTTTTGGCATTTGATGGATGTTTTGCCACCAGCATCACCGGCCCCGTGGATGTCTTCAATATCGCCAACATCCACCAGCGGGTGTGCAAGGAGAATCCCGGCAACCCGCTGTTTTCCTGGAAAATCTATTCACTGGATGGCAAGCCCATCCGGACCTCGACCGGGGTGAGCATTGCCGTGAACGGCGACTACGGCCAGATCGGCAATCCCGACATCTGTTTCATACCGGGAATCGACCACGCCTACGGCAATGAAGTGATCAGCAAGGTCAGCCTACTGCGTGACACCGTGGGCAATCTGATCAAGCAGCACCATGCGCGTGGCGCCACCCTGGCGTCGGTCTGCAGCGGCTCATTCGTGCTGGCGGACACCGGTTTGCTGAAAGACCGCGAAGCCACCACCAGCTGGTGGCTGGCGCATCATTTCAGCGAGGCTTTTCCGGATGTGAATCTGCAGCTGGAAAAAATCGTCACCGAAGACAACAACATTTTCTGCTCTGGCGCGGTGACGGCGTATCTGCATCTGTGCATTGCGCTGATCGAGAAATTCGCCGGCAGCCAGATGGCACAAATGTGCGCGAAGACCATTCTGCTGCACAGCAAATCGCCCTCGCAGGCTCCCTACATTCCAATTTCCCATCACATGCGGCAACAGGACGACATGGTGCAGCAGGCCGTGGTGTGGATGCAGCAGAATCTGGCGCAGGAATTTGCGCTGGAGGATCTGGCGGACCGGCTGGCGGTGAGTCCGCGCACGTTTATCCGCCGCTTCAATCACGCCACCGGCAAGCCGCCGAAACAGTATTTCCAGAAGCTGCGCATCAATGAAGCCAAGCGTCTGCTGGAATCGACGCAACTGAGTGTGGATGACATTACCGAGAAGGTCGGCTATCTGGATGTCAGTTCATTCCGCCGGCTGTTCAAGCGCGAAGTGGCGTTGTCGCCGACGGAATATCGCAAGCGATTCGGTCGTTACACAGCAACGGCGGAAGCCTGATCCAGCTGCCGGACAGGTGCAGGCAACGCAGTTTCCGCTTCCAGTGTGTGCGTCATTTCCTGCACCAGTTTGCGGATTTCAGCTTCCACTCTCGGCACGCCCCAGTTGGCTGCCAGCGATACGGCAACCGAGCCGGCGGCGTGCAGCAGGCCAACCGGCCCCAGCGGACGACAGCCGAAAAACTGGCTGAGGCCCGGTAGCTCGACAATCGCCAGCAGCAGCGCCAGCGAACCCAGTGCAGTGGCGATCACCGGGGTGTTGCCTTTGCTGGCAAACAGCGTTTGCCCCAGCTGACTGCCGACCAGTCCGAGCATGGCGATGGTGCTGGCACGTTCGGGTGTGCCGGTGATACGGGCCAGTCCCCAGTTGATACTGGCGATGATGCTGGTGATCAGTGCGCTCATTTCGACATCCCGCAGCAGTTCGCGTCCCAGCGAATGTTCCGGGCCTTCCTTCAGCAACGCGTCGGGATCAGAAGTGTCGGGCCGGCGCAGCGCAATGGCAAGCGCAGGCAGTGTGTCGGTCAACAGGTTCACCAGCATCAGCTGACGCGCGTTCAGTGGTGATCTGCCATAAAGCAGACCGGCAATCAGGGTGAAGCCGATTTCGCCGAGATTGCCTCCGACGAGCACCGACACGGCATCGCGCACGCTGCGCCACAGTGCGCGCCCTTCCAGCACGGCGTCGACGATCGTATCGATGCGCTCGTCACTCACCAGCACATCACACGCGGCGCGCGCGGCTGTGGTGCTGTGCTCGCCCAGGGCAATGCCGACATCAGCAAGGCGGATGGCGGGTGCGTCATTCGCGCCGTCACCGGTCATCGCCACGACCCGGCCGATGCGCTGGAAACCACGCACGATACGCGCTTTCTGTGCCGGCGAAACACGGGCGAAGATCGAGGTTTTTTCCAGGCGCTGATCCAGTTCCGCTTCGCTGAGGCGGTCCATATCCGCGCCGGTCAGCACGCAGTTTTCCAGCGGAAGACCATCGCGCCCCAGCCCCAGTTCGGCGCCAATGGCCTGGGCCGTGCGCGGATGATCGCCGGTGATCATCACCACGTCGACACCGGCGCGCTTCAAGGTCTGGATGGCCGATTTCGCGCTGTCACGCACCGGGTCCATCAAGCCGACAAAGCCGACGAATGTCATGTGCTGAATGTGACTGTCATCCAGTTCGAACGTCGTTTCGTTTATGTCCGGCAGGATTTTTTCGACCACGGCCAGAACGCGGCAACCACTGGCCGCCAGCGCCAGACTCTGGTTTTCGATGCGCGCGCGATCGTCTTCTGTCAGCGGATGCACAGCGCCGTCTCGCCATTCGTGGCTAATCAGTGCCAGCAATTTTTCCGGCGCGCCTTTTACTGCCAGCGCGCAGATTCCGTCTGCATTTTTTCCCAGCACGGCGTGATAGCTGCGTTCGGATTTGAATGGCAGCTGCTGCAGGCGTTGCCACTGCTGCACTACCGGCGAATCCTGCAATTGCCACTTGCGCGCAGCCGAGAAGACGGCGTTGTCGGTGACATGGGGCAGCGGCTGCGCACCGAAACCATCCGGACTGGCCTGACACGCCTTGGCAAGGATGCGACGAAAGTTTTCAGCCAGGGAATCGATGGGAGCAATGACATGCCCGTCCGCCACTTTCTGCAGGCTGAGCTGCCCCTGGGTGAGCGTGCCGGTTTTGTCAGCACACAGCAGATTCATGCGCCCCAGCGCTTCAATCGCGCGCGGATTGCGCACCAGCGCGCCGCGCTTCGACAAACGGTGCGCCGACGACAGCTGCGCCATGGTGGCCAGCAACGGCAATCCTTCCGGCACCGCCGCCACTGCCAGACTGACGCCGGAGCTGATCAATTCATTGACCGGACGATGCTGCATGAGGCCGGCCGCCATGACAGCAACGCCGCTCAGCGCGGCGATCGGCGCGGTAATGGCTGTAATGGAATCCAGCCGCGCTTCCACGCCGCCCTGCCCCGCGCTGCGCGATTGCTTTTGCCAGTGGGCACGGCGAGCTTCACACTGATCACCGACGGCAACCACCAGAGCAACCGCAACACCGGCAATCACCGACGTGCCTTCATACAACATGCAGATACGATCACCCAGTGCCGGTGCAAACGTGGCAGCAACTGACTTCTTCACCGGCAGCGATTCGCCGGTCAGACTGGATTCATCACATTCGAGATCGGTTGCCTGCAGCAGACGGCAATCGGCCGGCACCAGCTCGCCGGCTTCCAGCAAAATGACGTCGCCGGAAACCAGCGCATTGGTGTCGATCGGCGCCAGTGTCTGATTGCGGTAGGCACGCACGTGTTGCTGTTCGCGATGATCCAGCGCCGCCATGGCACGTTCGGTTCTGAAACGCTGCGCGCTTCCCACCACAGCATTCAAACCAACCACCGATACGATGATGGCTGCATCACCGGCTGCACCTGTCAGTGCCGACAGCGCTGCACCCGCAAACAGGATCGGCGCAAGTGGATTCGACATTTCCTGTACCCAGGTGGCGAGGAATTGTTGCGCCAGTCCCGGCTGTGACGGTTGCGGAATGAAACGCTGCGCCGCCTGCGAATCGGTGAGACCGGTTTCAGATGTTTCCAGCTTCTGCACGCATCCGCTGACCGACAGCATGTGCCAGGGCGTGAGATCACGCTGCAGATGCGGCGGTTGCAGCTCCAGCGCACGCACCAGACGCACTCCGTTGGCCATTGATAACAATGACGCCGCATTGGCAGCGGCACGGATGCGGGCAATGGATCGCTCTTCCAGCCCGCGCAGCGCCATGATCAGACCGCTGAACGCTTCGATTCGCGACAGCTCCACACTTTGTTCCGATGCCTTGCGCGCACTGCGAATGGCATTCACGCAGATCCAGACATCCTGCAATCCCCTGCGCGAGATGATGTCGGCGCCCCAGGGTGGAATACTGCTGCTGTCACGATAGACGCCGACGCCAATATCGCTCGCATAGAACGCAGAGGAAGTCACCGCGCTGATATACAGGACACAGCGACCGCGCTCCTGCAGATCATGTATTTCCATTACCAGCCGATCCTGATTCAGCATCATGTCCGGCTGCGCCCATTCAAATTCAGGGCCGTGATGATTGGCAATCATCAGCTCAAGCCCACTCTGACGCACAGCTGCGACGATGGATTCAGCCAGCGGATCCACCACCGGCTGCAACGCAACATAGGCGACGGGCGTGCGTTTGCAGCTGAGCAGCAACGGCTCCATCTGCGGGCCGGCATTGTGCGTGAACCAGTGCTTGATGTCGTCGTCAACTTTAACGGGCAGACTTTCGGCCGGCGCCAGTGTCCAATCGTTCAGTTTGCGCTGCTGATAGGGTTGCTCAGGTACAAACAACGCCTGCAGCTGTTCCACCAGTTCATCGCGTGCGTAGTCCTGCAACACAAAAACATCGCTGATAGTCCATGAATTTCCTTTCAGCAAGTCGCCGTCGATCACCACGCTGGATACACGGTCCAGCAATTTCAGTTTGTTGGGCCGCATCACCATCATGCCCAGCTCCATCAGGACACGCCCCAGCTCAATGGCATGACTGCGCCGTCCCAGTCGCGCCGGCTTGGGCGCACCGGCAAACAGTGATGCCGTCGCCGGTTCGAACTGACGTGTCGCCACCACGCCAAAACCAAACCCGCCCATCGCCAGATCCATCGCTTCTTCCTGATAACGCTCGATCACGCCTTCCGGCAGCGGCAGAGAACGCCCTTCGATGCGATGCGCCCCCATGCCAGGATGAAAGTGACGCTGACTGCATAGCACCGCCTCCCACTCCTGCCAGTGCAAGCGGCGTGTGCGAAAATGCTGTAACTGGTGCAGACGATGAAAAATGTCGGTGACGGAGCCACTCCAGCCGCGCCCCATTGCCTCGGAAAAACTGTTGGCCACACTGAGCAGCAACTCAAAATTATCGTCGCCCAGATATCCGATCAGCGGCGCGCGCAGCGTTTCCACATTTTCCAGCGTGGTGAGAAAAGCCGACAATTCCATCCACGCCGCCGCCCGCCGCTGAGACACCATGCGCAACCCCACACCCAGACCAAGTCCCGCGACATCTGCACACAGCTCTATCAGCGACCGCGCAATCGGTTCATTGTCACCGGGATACTGGAAATGCTTGCGGAAGGGCTGATGCTGCAGTCCCAGCGCGCGCTCACACTGGTCCAGCAGGGATTTCAGCAGTCCGGTTTCCACCCGTTCCGGCTGAAAACTGATGACGAAGCGATGCAGGGTCTGGTTGTAGACAATCCAGTAAACGCCCTGCAATGCCTTCACCTGCTGCGTGTAATATTTTTCCAGCTGCTGCAGCTGTTCCTGCTGGAGGTCGCGCAGTTCCAGATGCATCCGGCCCTGATTGATATAGATACGGCGCTTCTGGTGAAAGATGTTCTGTAGCCAGCGCCGCGGCGTTCTGCCGATGGCCTGGAGCACAGCGGGTGCGGACTTGATTGAAGGACGGGACGGGGAAACGTGCATGGCAGCCTGCGACGGATTCATTGCGGATGGCAGGCAGTTTAATGACTCCGCATGACAGGCCTTTGATGATGATCAATCGCAGCCAGTTGTTCAAAAATGATTAACCAGAATGAAACATAACTGAAATATCAGAACTGGCGGATCTTTTTGTGCACGTAATCAGCCAGTGAATGTCTGTCCAGCGGCTTCGAGACATACAAACCCTGCAGGAAATCACACCAGTACCGCTCCAGAAACTGGGTGTGCTGCAGACTGTCGACACCTTCCGCCAGCACTTTCAGATCCAGCTGGTGTGCCAGCGCGATAATGGCGGATGTCACGGCTGCATCGTTTTCGTCGTTCAGCACATCGCGCACAAAGGAATTGTCGACCTTGATCATATCCACGCGGAACCGGCGCAGGTGACGCAATGACGAGAAGCCCATACCGAAATTGTCGATCACCAGTGTCACACCCAGCTTGCGCAGTTCACGCAGGGTTTTCAGGCTGGAATCAATATCATCACTGATCACTTCTTCCGGAATTTCGAGCTGGATCTGCCGGACATCCAGCCGTGCGGAATCCAGTGAGCGCTGCAGCACGGACAGCAGTTTGGGTGCATTGCGGAACAGCGCGGCCGGCACGCCAAAGGCAACACGGAACTGGACGCCCGACTGCTCCATCACTGCCGCGCAATGGCTGCATGCCGATGTCATCAGCCATTCAAACACGTCATCAATTAGGCCGCATTCTTCCATGATGCGCATGAACAGCGCTCGCGTCATCATGCCCTGCTTGCGACCATCCCACGCCACCAGTGCCTCAACCGCCGCGACCGATCCATCCACTGCGTCAACCTGCGGCTGGTATTCCACGCGGAACTGCTGCTCCTGAAACGCCTCGCGCACGCGCAGCTCCAGCGTCAGGCGCTCCTGCATCCGGCGATTGAGTTCCTCGGTGAAAAACTGGAAGTTGTTCTTGCCCTTGGCTTTGGCGTGATACATCGCCAGGTCCGCATTACGGCTCAGCATATCGATGGTTGCACCATCCGCCGGATACACTGCAATGCCGATACTGGTGGTCGTGACCACCGGCTTGTCGCCTATGTCGACCGGCTGCGCCAGCGTGCGAACGATATTCTCCGCCACGACCACCACGTCGTGCAGATCTTTCACATCGGTCACGATGATGGTGAACTCATCCCCGCCCAGACGCGCCACCGTATCTTTTGAGCGCACCTGCTGGCGCAAGCGGCGCGCAACCGTCTTCAGCAACAGATCTCCGGCTGAGTGGCCCAGCGAATCGTTGATATTCTTGAAGCCGTCCAGATCCAGATACAACACTGCGAACTGACTGCTTTCACGCTCGGCGGAATGGATGGCCTGCTGGATGCGATCGAAGAACAGGCGGCGGTTGGGCAACCCGGTGAGCTCGTCGTAGTACGCCAGCTTCTCTATGGTTTCCTGCGCGAAATGCAGTTCGGTATTATCGATGGCCGTGCTGACGAAATGTGTGATCTTGCCCTGCTTGTCACGCACGGTGGAGATGTGCTGATACGTCCACTTGAGCTGCTCGGCGCGGGTTTTTATCAATACTTCACCCCGCCATTCGTTGCTGGCAGCCAGGCTTTCATAAATATTGCCGGCCTCCGGTTGATGCACATCGGCAACCAGCAGCTCCAGCGCATTGGCGCCCAGTGTGTCCTCCGGTTCAAAGCCGCTCAGTTCACTGAAATAGGGATTGACGTACTCGATGTTTCCCTTGCGGTCGGTGATGATGACCGCCGTTGCGCTGCTCTCCACCGCCTGATGCAACTGCTTCAGCTGCAATTCCAGATCAATGCGACGGGTGTATTCATCCATCTGCTCCAGCGCGACACTGATGTCATCGCCCAGCTCTTCCAGGCTGAATGTGTAGAGATCGGAAAAATCATTTTCCAGCACGGAATAGAGCGCGAGAATGCCCACCACCTTTTGCTTGAAACTGACCGGCAGGATCGCAGCAGATTTGACGCCCAGCGCCTGCAGATCGGCGAGCCACGCAGGTGCCGGCACCAGCGCATGAATATCATTGATGACGCAGAACGTGCGATCACGAATGGCAGCGCACACCGGATCGTAACCCTGCCCCTCGCTCACGATCAGCTTGTTCTGGCGCACCAGGTTCGGGTCCTGGCCATGCACTGCCACCGGCACAATCTGGTCGCCATGCAGTATGCCCACCCACGCCATGTGATAACGCCCCCGCTCCACCGCCAGACGGCAGACCAGTTCGAACAGATCCGTGCGGGTTTCGCAGTCGGGCGCCTGCTTGCCGAAATCCCGCAGGAAGTGGTGAATGTGCGTTAGACGCTTGAGTGGATTCAGAACATCCAGCATGGGTGTCGGGCTTTCTCGCGCATGTCGGAATCGATGACCGGTGTCGTGACAGTGATCGCAAAAGGAATCAGTTACTTGGATAATTTTAGGCGATGCCGGAGCGATGCAGCGCGAGAATCCGGCAGGAAAAATCCGGTCGCCCTGCTTTTGGCAATGACTTCAAACGGTTGCGAGGGAAAATAATTACGGGATTGGAAACGCCAAGGTTTCGCCGATGCGCATCACCCGGCGCGGCAGCGGACAGTCCGCCGCGAGAAAGCGTTCCGCAGGCTCCAGCATGGGTTCCGTGGTCAGCCGGATGGTGCCCCAATGCATGCCAATCAGCTGGCGTGCCTGAATGTCCAGACCGATCTGTGCAGCTTCCTCGGGCGTGGCATGCACTGGTGCCATCAGCAGGCGCGGCTGATAGGCGCCGATCGGCACCAGCCCCAGATCGCAAGGGCCCAAGCGCTCTCCGATCTCGCGAAATACCGCACCGTAGGCGGTGTCGCCGGCGAAATAAAAACTGAAGTCTGCCGCCTGCACGCGAAACCCACACCAGAGCGTACGATTGGTGTCGCCAACACCACGGCGCGACGCATGCACGGCGGGCACAGCCGTAATGCACAGGCCGGCATCATCGTGCACGTCGTACCAGTCCAGTTCGATCACATGACTGAAGCCCTGCTCGCGCACCAGATCACGCAATCCCAGCGGCACCACCACCAGCGCATGCGGAAAGCGCTGCGCCAGCTGTCGCAACGCCGGCGCGTCAAGATGATCGTAGTGGTTGTGGGAAATCAGAATGGTGTCGATGGTAGGCAGATTGCGAATGCTGATGGCAGCCGGCACCAGGCGTTTGGTGGTGCGCAGCGGCAGCGGCGATGCGTAGTCGGTAAGGTAAGGATCGGTCAGAATCACCCGGTCGCGGCAGTGCAGCAGAAAGCTGGCATGGCCCAGCCAGGTGACACGGTGCGGTGCCTGTATGCTTTGCAGCAATTGCAAGGCGTCCTGCTCGGCGATCACATGTTCCGGCGGAAACGGATAGTGTCCCACCAGACGGCGGATTTCCCCGAGAAAATGCGCTGCTTCCCGCGCCAGTTCAATGGTGAAACGATGCCCCGGCGGACTGCCCGGCGGATTGCGGAAGCCCCAGGGCCGGTGATGATATTTCGCCGGATCGAAATAGGGATTGGAATTACGCCGCGTCATTGCCTTCCGGCTTTGCCTTCATCTTGTGAATCACGTCGGCGAACTTTCGGTAGATATCATTGTGCGTCAGAATGCCCGCCAGCTTGCCGTTCTTGGTGACCAGTGCGGAACCGAAATGTTTTTCCGCCATCACTTTCAGCACCACATCCAGCGCATCGTGAATGTCGACGACAAACGCACGGCTGGTATAAATATCTTTCACGTACAACTCATCTTCCAGCGACGCGCTGGAAAAAGGTGAATCGACATACCTGAGATCGCGGTCCGACAGCACGCCCACCAGATTGCCTTCTTCCGTTACCGGCAGATGATGGAATCCGTGTTCTTCCATCATCGCCAGCGCTTCTTTCAGCGGCTGGTTGATATCGATGGAATAGGGAAACGGCGTCATGGTGGTAGCCAGAGTGGGAACCGATTTCATCTTGTTCTCCTTGCGATCGCATCGGGCCGTCAGTTCAGCGAAAGGGATTGCGCATCACTGCAGAAAACGCTTCCACAGATAGCCACTGGCACCCTCGCGCCCGCTGACGACATACCTTAGCACATTCTCGTTATTCAGGGTCCAGGCCATGCGGTTCATGGCACGGGCCGGGCCGCAAAACAGAATCCGGTCATCGATTTGCAGCGCACGCTGTCCATCCGGCAGCAGGGCAAGCTCCTGATCGCGCAGCAATAACAGCGGCATGACCGGCAGCTGACGATGACGCTCCAGCGGATGCGCCGACAATCCCTCCAGCCGCACGGATTCGCCCTGTCGTAGGGCTTCATGCAGGGCCGGTGCTTCCGCTGCCGATACGCGGAACGACCAGCACTCCAGCGGCTGGTCGTGCACCATCTGGTTGAAGCGGTTCAGCAACGATTCGCACCACTGTTCGTCCTGCTGCACCAGCTGCTGCAGAAACGTCATGAGCAGCGGGGTTTTCAGCAAAGCCGTCATGCGCCGGGCAATGATCAGGCCCGGGTCCATGGTGAAATCCACTTTTGCCGCGCGGAACAGTGGCGCATTGGTCTGCCGGTTCTGGCGCGCCACCGTGGCCACACTGCGATTCAGTTCGCGCGCCATCATTACAATGGCCAGGTTGTCGGCATCGTCGGCCAGGCACGCGACGATTCCTGCAGCGTGCTGAATGCCGGCCTGCTGCAGGGTAACGGCTTCACTGCCGCGCCCCTGCACGATAAAACAGGTTTCGTGTTCCTGTTCGGTGGGATCGGGGTCCACCACCACGCAGGACAGGCCCTGCGCCTCAAAGCGCCGCTGCAGCGCCTTGCCCAGACGTCCATAACCGCAGATGATCCAGCGGCCCTGACGGGCGCGACAGGCCGTTTCAATCGGCCGATGGGTGGGATTGATCAGCCAGTCATAGACCATCTGCCGGAACGGCGACACGATGGTATTCGTCAGATAGTCGGCGAAGGTTTCGAACGGATCAATGATATGGTCCGTGCCAAACGACGCCAGATTCGCCGCAATTTCCCGCGACGACACGCGACTGATCACCACACGCTGCGGCGCCAGCAGCTTGCTGGCAAGCGCCACATACAGATTCACCTGATCATTGTTGGTAATGCACAGCACGCCGCGACACAGGGCATGCTGCACGCCGGCATCCCGCAACACGTCCGGATCACCGGCATCGGCACACAAACGCGGAATATCGAATGGGTGATTGTCCAGCTCCAGCGACTCGATGCGTGCAGCATTGAGCTCGACCACCACCGTCTGCACGCCATGCTGGGCCAGATCGGCCACCAGTGCGCTGCCTGTCATGCCATAGCCGCACACCAGATAGAAAGGTTCCTTCATGCCGGCCACGCGATGACGAAAGCGGGTACGCTGGATCAGATTGAGAAAACTCTGGTCGCGAAAAATGGCAACCACCGCACCGATGCTGTAAAACCAGCCGATGACGGTGGAGTAAATGCAGAACACGGTCCAGTAACGTTGCGCGGGCGTAAAGGCGTAAGGGATTTCGCCAAAGCCGATGGTGGAGCCCATGTAGCTGACGAAATAAAACGCGTGCAGAAAGTTCATGTAATACGGCTTGCCGTCGTTGTCGGCGCCGGGAATCAGCACGTAACCCAGCGTCGCCACGGACCAGATCACAATGAGCGAAATCAGCGGTGCCCGTAACCGCCGCAGGATCAGATAGGCAACATAGTTCATGGCGAATCAGCGCCGCACCAGAACCGTCTCGATCACCAGCAGCACTACCGAGGTGATATTCGCCAGCAGCGCACCACCTGACAGCGACATGATGCTGGACTGCACCGCCGGACTCAGCCCCGCATCCCCCACATTGGCCGCGTATCCCCACACCACCGCCGCCGTCGCCAGCTGCAGATCCGCCACCAGGCTGGTCGCCAGCAGCACCGCGCCCATGTGCGTGCGATCGCCGAACTTCATGACAGTGGCAATCAGACTGATCACCAGCGCCGCAAACAGCTCGATGGCATTGAAGTGCGCCAGCTCATTCACTGTGCCGATGAAAAAACCAAAGTTGAGGGTGGCCGCCAGCAGGATGAAAAACGCAAACACCACTTTTTCTGAATTCATGCAGGGTTCTCTTTCCGGATTCGGGTGGAAACAGCAAAGGACAGCTTCGCCAGACATCATGACCCGAATTCGCGACCCCATCGTTCGCCTGGATCAATGAACCCAAAAAGTATAGGCAAAGAAAAGGCCCGGACCATCGCTGGACCGGGCCTTTCGGTGGGGCACTTACCGCTTTCTGACGCTTACACGCGCTCGATCACGGTGGCGATGCCCTGCCCCAGACCGATACACATGGTGGCCAGGCCGAGGGTGCCGCCCTTCCACTCCATCACGTTCAGCAGGGTGCCGACGATGCGGGCGCCCGAACAGCCCAGCGGGTGACCCAGTGCAATCGCGCCGCCGTTCAGGTTCACCTTCTGGTCCGCCTTGTCCATCAGCTTCAGATCCTTCATGCAGGGCAGGCTCTGCGCCGCAAAGGCTTCGTTCAGCTCGACATAATCGATATCGTCGATAGTCAGGCCGGCACGCTTCAGTGCCTTCTGCGTGGCGGGAACCGGACCGTAACCCATGATCGCCGCATCGCAACCGGCCACCGCCATGGAACGGATTTTGGCACGCGGTTTCAGGCCCAGAGCTTTCGCCCGCTCGGCCGACATCACCAGAATCGCAGACGCACCATCCGACAGCGCAGACGACGAACCCGCCGACACAGTGCCATTGCGCGGATCAAACGCCGGCGGCAACGCAGCCAGTGCTTCGAGAGTGGCATCCTTGCGGATCACTTCGTCGATTTCGCACAGCGTTTTGAAACCATCGGCGTTGTGACCTTCGATCGGCAGGATCTCGTTTTTCCAGCGGCCCTGCACGGTCGCTTCCCACGCCAGCTTGTGCGAGCGCAGTGCGAACTCGTCCATCTGCGCACGCTGGATGCCGTGCATGCGGCCCAGCATTTCCGCCGTCAGACCCATCATGTTGGAGGCTTTCGCGATGTACTTCGACATCTCCGGGTTCAGGTCGATGCCGTGCATCATGCCCACGTGGCCCATGTGCTCCACGCCGCCGATGACAAACACGTCGCCGTTACCGGTGCTGATCGACTGCGCCGCCGCGTGCAGAGCCTGCATCGACGAACCGCACAGACGGTTCACGGTCTGGCCCGCTACCGAGCGCGGCAGATCCGCCAGAATCGCGATATTGCGGGCGATGTTCATGCCCTGCTCCAGGGTCTGGTTCACACAGCCCCAGATCACGTCTTCGGTTTCCGCCACATTCCAGTTCGGATTGCGTTTCTTCAGGCCGTTGATCAGTTCGGCCGACAGCTTTTCGGCGCGCACATGACGGAACTGCCCGTTCTTGGATTTGCCCATCGGCGTGCGGACCGCATCGACAATGACGACATCTCTTGGATTCAAACTCATTTTCATGTCTCCTTGGCTACCGCAACGTTACTTGTAGAACGACTCGCCCTTGGCGGCCATTTCACGCAGCTTGGCAGTGGGCTGGTACAGACCACCGAGGTCTTTGAACTTGTCGCACAGCTCGACAAACGCTTTCACACCGATGGAATCGATGTAGCGCAGCGCGCCGCCACGGAACGGCGGGAAGCCAATGCCCATGATCAGCGCCATGTCGGCATCCGGCACGTTCGACACGATCTTCTCTTCCAGGCAGCGCGCCAGTTCCAGACACATCGGAATCATCAGACGGGCGATGATGGTCTCGTCGTCGAATTCCTTCGCGGCAGCCACATGCGGTTTGATCAGTTCATAGGTAGTCGGATCGACCACTTTCTTCGGCTTGCCTTTCTTGTCGACTTCGTACTTGTAGAAACCGACGCCGTTTTTCTGGCCGAAGCGCTTGTTCTCGAACATGACTTCGGAAGCATCCTTGTACGCATGTTTCATGCGATCCGGGAAACCTTCCGCCATCACCGCTGCGGCGTGCACACCGGTGTCGATACCCACCACGTCCATCAGGTACGCGGGGCCCATCGGCCAGCCGAATTTTTCCATGACCTTGTCGATTTTCTGGAAGTCGGCGCCGTCACGCAGCAGCATGCCGAAGCCGCCGAAATACGGGAACAGCACGCGGTTCACCAGGAAGCCGGGGCAATCGTTCACGACTACCGGACTCTTGCCCATCTTCTTGGCGTAGGCCACGGTGGTTGCCACCGCTTCGTCCGACGACTTGGCGCCACGAATGACTTCCACCAGCGGCATCATGTGCACCGGGTTGAAGAAGTGCATGCCGACGAAATTTTCCGGATGCTGCAGACCTTCCGCCAGTTTGGTAATGGAAATGGTGGAGGTGTTGGACGCCAGAATGGTGCCCGGCTTCACTTTCTTTTCCACATCCGCCAGCACCGACTGCTTGATTTTCTGGTTCTCGACCACCGCTTCCACCACGATGTCGACGTTGCCGAAATCCTCGTAGTTCAGCGTCGGGCGAATGGCGGACAGGGTCTTGCCCATTTTCACGCCGTCGATCTTGCCCTTTTCCAGCGCCTTGGCCAGCAGTTTGGTGGCTTCCGACATGCCCAGGTCCAGCGCCTTGTCGGCGATGTCTTTCATGATGATCGGCGTGCCCTTCGACGCAGACTGGTAGGCAATACCGCCGCCCATGATGCCCGCGCCCAGCACCGCGGCCTGCGCTACCGGCTTGGCCTGCTTTTCCCACTTGCTGGCGGTTTTCTTCAGCGCCTGGTCATTCAGGAAAATGCCGACCAGCGCCGTGGCCACCGAGGTCTTGGCAATTTTGGCGAAGCCTTTGGCTTCCACTTCCAGTGCCTGATCGCGCTTCATGCCGGCATGCTGCTGCATCGCATTTACTGCCGCCATCGGCGCCGGGAAGTTGCGGCCCGCCTGCTGCGACACCATCGCGCCACCGGTCTGGAACGCCATCATGGTTTCCATCGGATTGAGCTTGATCGGATCGAGTTTTTCCTGGCGACGTGCCTTGTAATCAATCTTGCCGGCGATGCATTCCTTCACCAGCGAGATCGCAGCTTCACGCAGTTTTTCCGGCTCCACTACCGCATCCACCACGCCGTCTTTCAGCGCCTTGGCCGGTTTGTGCTGGCCACCCGCCGCAATCCACTCGATGGCGTTGTCCACACCCACCACGCGCGGCATGCGCACGGTGCCGCCGAAGCCCGGAAAAAGACCCAGCTTCACTTCCGGCAGACCGACTTCGGCCTTGGTAGACATGATGCGGTAATCAGTGGAGAGACACATTTCCAGACCGCCGCCGAGGGCGATGCCGTTGATGGCAGTCACAGTGGGGAAAGGCAGGTCTTCAATCTGGTTGAAGGCTTTGTTCGATTTCACACACCAGCCGGCAATTTCCTCTTCCGGCAGCTTGAACATATCGATGAATTCGGTGATGTCGGCGCCAACGATGAACACGCCCTTGCTGCTGGTGACGATCATGCCCTTGATGGAGGCGGCATTGGCTTTTAACGCTTCACCGGCGGCCGTCAGCTCTTGCACTGTCAACTGGTTGAACTTGTTGACCGACTCGCCCTGAAGATCAAAATTCAGTTCGACGATACCATCTTCCAGCGCTTTGACTGTGATGGCTTTTCCTTCGTATATCATTAACGTTTCTCCCGCACTGGGTTAACGATCCGGAACACCTGTTAAAATTTCAAACGACAGTTTGAAAGTGTCTGGCATACTGCCGATTCCAGCTGTCTTTGGCAAGTTTTTTAGGGGTGCGCAGGCCGGCGTGTCCAGTGGAGACACGAAATAGTCTTCTGTAACCCCGTGACCTTCTGGTCATCCTGCGCAGACACATTAACGCTCCCAATACAGGCATCATTCGACATGACGGAAACACCCTGCCCCTGCGGCAGCGCCCAGCCCTATTCCCGCTGCTGCGGCCCCTATCACGCCGGCCAGCCCGCGCCCACTGCCGAGACCCTGATGCGCTCGCGCTACTGCGCCTTTGCCCTGCGCAACGCCCACTATCTGGCGCGCACGCTGCACCCCTCCCGGCGCGAACCAGATGAACAAAAGCACATTGAACAGAGTTTTGGCAAAACCGAATGGATCGGACTGATCATTCTGGAATGCTGTGCTGGCGGCACACGGGACGATACAGGCGTGGTGGAATTCATTGCCCAGTATCAGGTGAATGGCCAGCGCGGACAGCTGCAGGAACGCTCCCGCTTCGTGCGGGAAAATCATGAATGGTTTTATGTGGATGGCGAAAAAGGCACGCTGCCGCTGCCTGGCCGCAATGATCCCTGCTGGTGTGGCAGCGGTAAAAAGTACAAGAAATGCCACGGCTGATCACATTGCCGGAGTGGTGAAAAAAGCCGCCGTTTTCAATCCATGGCGCTATATCAGGCTTGTCATGTAATGAAAAACAATGATTACACAAAGCTGATTTTTTGCCGGATAGTTAGAGCCGTATGGACGCAAGGAGAGCACTCCATGAAACGGCTATATTATCTTTTTCGTGGTACCCGGCATGCCCGCTCCATTTCGGATGATCTGCACCGGGCGGGAATCGACGATGGCCAGCTGCACTTTCTGAGCCGAGATCAGGGTTCATTGCAACTGGCGCATGTGCACACCACGTCGGTACTGCAGGAGCGCGATCTGCAACACAGCGGGTTTTACGGCGGGCTTATCGGGCTGGGAATCGGCGTTCTGTTCGCGCTCTTTCTGATGGCATCCGATCTGGGTCGGTACATGGGAGTCGGGATCTTTGCATTCATCTGCGGCATTTTCACTTTCTTCGGCGCGTGGGCCGGCGGCATCGTCGGTATCTCCCACGACAACCATCACATCGCACGCTTCCATCAGGCGCTGGATCAGGGTGACACCCTGCTCATGCTGGATACCTACAATCCGCAGCAGGAAGACCAGATACGCGACCTGATGAACTCGCGCCATCTGGAAGCGTCATTTCAAGGGGAGGACAAACATTACCGTGAATTTTTCTGAACAGGACAGGCAAACCGCTTGAGAGTGGCTGGGCCCCGCCGGCTATCGGCGCAGTCAGAACCCATCAATCACAACAGCGAGAGCTGGACGAAGTCACAATCGCGCAGTTGAAGCGCGAAGTGCAGCAAGGCAACACCACCGATAGCCCACCCGGCCACTCCCTCACCGGAGTGGCTTTTTGCTGGCTGGCATTTCAGATGTGATTTTGCAGAATGGAAGCAACCGTCTGGAATTCACCGCGCAGCCGGACAAGAATATCGGCCGCGCCGGACGTGCTGCCTTCCTTTCCCATGAACTCCAGCTGGCGCGCCAGCTCGGACAGTTCACCAGCGCAGATATTGCTGGAAGACCCCTTCAGACTGTGCGCCACCTTGCGTAGCGCCTCCGCATCACCAGCCCCGATGACCGCTGCCAGTTCTTCCAGCTTGCTGGTGGAATCCGCGATGAATGTATCGATCAGCGTTTTGAACTCGCCTTCCATGATGTCTTTCAAATCCTGCAGCGCGCTGATGTCTACATGACGTTCGGGATTCACTGTCATACGGGTATCCTGATTGGGGCAGCATGAAACTGCGATGATTCAATTATCGGGTGTCAGACGTCGACGTGCCAGTCGAAAATCACTTCCACCTTGTTGCCCGGTTCCAGATAGCGCACGGAACGGCACATGGTGCGAATCAGGGGAATGCCGCGGCCGCTGTACCCTTCTGTCCTGTGGCCGGCATGCTCCCTGGATTTGAAGTCAAAGCCTGGCCCCGTGTCTTCCACCACGATGGTAAGAACACCGCCATCTGGCACCGGATGATGATCAATATGGAATTTTACCGAGCCTTCATACAGCTCCGACAATTTCCGGGTGCGCTCCATGTAGTAGCGCGCGAAGCCGTCGGCGGACGCCTTCAGTTCCGACTGCAGGCCCAGCACCCCGTGCTCCAGCGCATTGGAATACAGTTCCGACAGCATCGTGTAAATCTTGCCGCTGTGCGGGCGCAGGCCTGGCACTTCCATCAGCAGGTGGGTGATCAGCGGCAGCGGATTGAATTCACGCAGGGTCTGGGGGCGCAGCTCATACGTCATGCTCCAGTCCTTGGGACCGCCCGCCAGGAACGACTTGCCACGATCGGCAAAATACTCGCCCATGTCTTCTTCATTGACCATGGTGACTTCCACCATGGTGTAGTCGTCGTCCTGCTCGCCGCGGCCGGCGTGCTTTTCCACGGCGGCTTCGATGGCGCCAAAGATCTGCTCGGCATCCGGGGTACTGGCGATGACGTCACGCACCCGCTCCTCACCGAACATCTCGCCCTGCTCGTTGGTGGCCTCGATGATGCCGTCCGACCACAGGTAAATCTTGTCGCCCAGCTCCAGCGGAATCACGCTGGTTTCCGTCTTGAAGCGATCGTTGTCCACCACGCCCAGCGGCAGGTGCCTGGATTTCAGGTTTTCGATCTCGCGGGTGGCCTTGCGATATACCAGCACGTCAGGCAGACCACCTACCCAGACCTCAGCCGAACGTTTGCGGAAGCTGAGGTCGTACATGCAGGCGCAGCAGAACACGCCCACTGGCAGGATGCGCTTCAGCTTCTTGTTGATCTCGCGCAGGATGTCCTGCAATGAAAAGCCTTTCTGCGCCATCCCGTAAAAGATTTCCGACACCGGCATGGCGCCAATGGCAGCCGGCAGGCCGTGGCCGGTGAAATCGCCCAGGAACACCAGCATGCCGCCGGACGGTTTGCGCGACGCCAGCACCAGATCGCCGTTGAACACCGCCATCGGTGACAGCAGGTATTTGATGTTGGGAGCGTCGATGCAGCCGGGATGGGCGATGTTGTCGAATACCTGCTTGGCCACTTCCTGTTCGTGGATCAGGCGGTCATTGTGCAGGGAAATCTCGTCGCGCTGGCGCTGCACGGTTTCATGCAGGCGGCGCATGCTGGCGAAGGCCTTGATCTTCGCCTGCAGGATGATGCGGTTGTAGGGTTTGCTGAGGAAATCGAGGCCACCGGCGGCCAGACAGTCGGCCAGCGAGGTGGCATCACGCAGCGACGTCAGGAAGATGATAGGAACCAGATCGTCGCCGGCCAGTGCCTTGATGGTACGAGCCGCTTCAAAACCGTCGACGTTGGGCATGAGCGCATCGAGCAGGACAATATCAGGCGACTGCTCGCGAAAAATGTCGATGGCTTCCTGGCCGTCCCGCGCGGTGTAGACCGTATGCCCTTCCTTGCGCACGATGGTCTGCAGTATGAGACGGTCGGAGTCATTGTCGTCCGCAATCAGGATGCGCAGGGATTCCTGCGGTTCTTCCGAGGACGGTGCGGTGAGCGCGGCGGTATCCATGGATTGGGATCTCTCTGCATTCACCGCAAAGTGAATGCAGAGACTGCGGATCAGCGGATGGTGAACAACTGCTCGAAATTCGAAATCGTGAGAATCTTCTTCACGTCCGGATTGCAGTTGACAATCTCGATGTGGGAATTGTCGCCACCTGCATGATCGCGCAGCAGCAACAGCATGCCCAGCGCGGAACTGTCCAGGTAGGTGGTTTCTTTCATGTCCACTATGTAACCTTTGGGTTCTTCCGATACTTTTTCATAAGCGTCCCGAAATTCCTGATGAGCACTGAAATCGAAACGCCCCTGAATCTTGATCGTCAATTCACCCGAGGATGCTTCTGTAGACCAGATCGCCATTATCTACACCTCAAGAAGAAGCAAAGTTGCCGAAATGATAATTCCCTGAAGGGTCTTTAAAAACCGTCAATTATTAAGAGCATAGACCAAATTTGTCATGCCAAGGAAAATTACTGGATAAATTTTTGGACCGGCCCTCCTGGCTCGCGATTGGAATGGATTCTGTCTTTTATTTCAACAATTTGTTGTGCCGGGTCCGATCCCTCGGCCAGTTTCAGCAAACGCATATCAGATAACACATCATCAAGGTGCAACTCAAGCTGAAACAGCGTGTTAATCAATTCGTTTAGCAGCCGCTTCACGGCATCGCCCAGCTGCAGCCAGCGGACGTCCAGCTGGGGTGAGCGGCGATAGCGTTCGGCCAGTGTGCGCAGTTGCTGCTGGGTGGTTTCCAGACTCGAACGAACCTTGACCAGCTCCGCCAGCGGCAGACCAGCACTGGTGACAATCCAGAAATCCAGCGGATGCTCCAGCAGTGTTCCAAGCTGGGTCAATTCATGCGCCAGCCCCTGCACCAGCTGACGCAACCGCAGCAGGTCCGCATTGGAGCGCTCGCTGATGTCCACCAGATCCTGCGACACCGAGGCGAACCCGCGCCCTGTCTCGCCACAGGTGGCCGCTGCCATCATGACATTGGTCGCCAGCATGCCGGTGTTCTGCGCCATGTTGAGCGCCTTGTCGAGCGAGGCTGCAACATTGTGCAGGGACTTCTCGGTGTGCTGGAAATGCTGGCGGAAAGCGTGCCAGCACTGGTCAAGATTGCCCAGCAGGCGCATGAGATAGTGCTGCAGCGGCTCGGGTGCCGGCTCCCCGACCGGATACAGCACTGGGATGCCGGGTCGCAGGTGCCGGGTTACCGGCCGGGGCCGTGTCACCCATACCGCCAGATACCAGAGCGCACTCGACAGCAGCACCAGTAGCAGCAGGCCGGAGGAGACCCCTTCGGCATGGAGAATCACCAGCACCAGCAGACTGAAAAGGCCCGCCACGGCGCACAGGACAAGTCGGGTGAACAGGTCGGTTTGCATGTCAGTCAGGCTTCCACCTTGCGCAGACGGTTGGTCAGCGCCAGCAGACGCGGGGCAATCGCGTCCAGGGGTTGAATTTCACAGTGAGCATTCAGCTGGCAGGCGGCGCCGGGCATGCCCCACACCACCGACGTTTCCTGGTCCTGGATGATGGTGTGACAGCCGGTTTCCTTCAGGCGCAGCAGGCCCTTCGCGCCGTCGGCTCCCATGCCCGTCAGGAGCACTGCCACTGCGGCCTTGTAATGCAGATCGGCAATGGAATCGAACATGACATCCACCGAGGGCCGATGCAGATTGACCCGCTCGGCGCTACTGATATGTGTGACAAGCCCGTCGCCACTCTTGCGGATCTGCAGGTGAAAATCGCCGGGCGCGATATAGACATTGCCGGGCAGCAGTTTCTGGTTGGTCACCGCTTCATGCACGTTCATGGCACACAGGTTATCCATGCGCAGGGCGAACGAGGTGCTGAACAGCGGCGGAATATGCTGGGTGATGATCACCGGCGGGCAGTTCGCGGGCAGGCGCGTCAACACCTCCTTCACTGCCTCGGTGCCGCCGGTGGAGGCTCCGATCGCGATCAGGGCTCCGGGCCGCGGCGAGTAGTCCGGCAGCCGCGATACTGGCCGGCTTTCGCTGGCGCGGACCTGCACGTTACGCTCCAGCTGTCCCACATTGGCTCGCGCTGCCGCCCGGATTTTCTGCGCGATTTCCTCGGTGTACTCCACCAGCCCCTTGCCGAGATTCTCGCGCGGCTTGGGCAGAAAATCGAAGGCCCCGATATCCAGGGCTTCCAGCGTGATGTCGGCACCGGCTTCGGTCAGCGTTGAAATCATGATGACCGGCATCGGCCGCAGGCGCATCAGGTTGCGCAGGAAGGTAATGCCGTCCATGCGTGGCATTTCAATATCCAGCGTCAGCACGTCCGGCGACAGCTGCTTGATCTTCTCGCGCGCTATCAGCGGATCGGACGCTGTGCCCACCACCTCCATATCGGGCTGGGCGTTGATGATTTCGGTGAGCAGTTGCCTGATCACTGCAGAATCGTCAATGACCAGCACCCTGATTTTGGCAGCCACCCTTTCCCCCGGTTAAAAAAGTTCGACATCACCCTGCGCAGGACGGGTATTGATGGTGCGGGCATAATTGCGTTCGCGCTCGAACACCACATCGTTGCGCACGGATTTGAGCTTGCGCACCTTGACGGAGCCGGTGTCCGGGAAAAACAGCACCTTGCGCGGATAGATGCCACCGACATCTTCTGCGGCGAGATACAGGCCCTCGTTGACGATAAAGCGATGCACAAAGTCGATGTTCTTCTGTCCCACGTCAATCTGCTGCATGCTTTCCAGCACGCGACCACCGCCGAAAATCTTCACTTCCAGATTGCGTTTGTCGCCACCGTTCTTGAGAATTTCGTTAATCAGATATTCCATCGCCCAGTTGCCATAGCGCGCAGATTCGCTGATGGTGGACTGCGCGGGCTGCATGTTCTCGCGCTGCACTGGCAGCATGAAATGGTTCATGCCGCCGACGCCCCTGACGCGGTCGCGGATGCAGGCAGAAATGCAGGAACCCAGCACGGTCACAATCATTTCCCCGGCAGTGCTGACATAAAATTCGCCCGGCAGGATCTTGGCGGCATACACGCCCTGATGCTTGTCCCAGTAACGATTGATATGGGTGAAGCCCTTGGGTGCCCGGGGCTGCGGTCCCTCCGGCGCCAGGAACAGACGCTGCTGGTCGGGAATCATTGAACTCTCCTGTAGATCGTGCGGCCAATCGGCTCAAAGCGCCGCGACACGCCGTGCAGGCTTTCGGAATGTCCGATGAAGAGATAGCCGCCGGGCGCCAGGATATCGGCATAGCGATCAAACAGCACTTTCTGCGTGTCCTTGCTGAAATAGATCACGACATTGCGGCAGAAAATGATGTCGAACGGTCCCCGCATGGGCCACTCTTCCAGCAGGTTGAGCTGATTGAACCGGATCAGATTGCGCAACGGCTCCTTCACCTGATAGCGGTTTTCCTCCTCCCTTTCGCCGCGGCTCAACAGAAAATTTTTCCGTACCAGTTCTGCATCAAGTCCTGCCACGCGATCCTGCGCGTAAATGCCGGTGCGACCATGATTGAGAACATTGGTGTCCAGATCAGTAGCCAGTACCAGTGCATCCCAACGCTCGGTGCCGAGGTTCTGCTGCAGTGTCATGGCAATCGAATAGGGTTCTTCGCCCGTGGAGCAACCTGCCGACCAGATGCGAATGCGCCGGCTGGCCGCATTGCGTTTCTTGATTTCGGGCAGGCCGGTACGGCTGAGAAATTCAAAGTGATGGGGTTCGCGAAAAAATGCCGTGAGATTGGTGGTAATGGCATTCATGAACGGCGTGAGTTCGGTCTCAGCATTGTCCTGCAGAAAATTGCAGTACTCATTGAAACTGGACAGTTGCAGGGCACGAATCCGCCGCACGATCCGGCTGTAGATCATTTCCTTTTTGTGGTCACCCAGTTCAATGCCGGTGCGCTCTTTGGCCAGACGGCGGATAAAGCTGAAATCAGCTTCCGTCATCGGAAATTCGCGCCCGGAGAAGTCCGGTTTTCCGTTCGCGCTGCTGGCGGAATTCAGGGTCTGCATGGGGTGGCTCAGAACTCTTCCCATTCATCACTGCTGTTGCTGGCAGCCGGCCGGGCTGCACGCGATGCGCGCACCGGTGCCCTGACGGGACTGCGCACACTGGAGGGCCCTGGCACGCCGGGACGCGCCACATTTTCCACCGAGAAGAAGCTCATCAGACTCATCAGCTGCCGCGCCTGCTCGGAGAGCGTTTCGCTGGCGGCGGAAGCTTCTTCCACCAGGGCCGCGTTCTGCTGGGTCATCTGATCCATCTGCGCAATCGCCGTATTGACCTGATCGATGCCGGCTGTCTGCTCCTGCGCGGCGGCCGCAATATCCTGAATCATCGTCGACACCCGCTGCACGGATTCCACGATCACGCGCAGGGTTTCACCCGACTCATTGACCAGACGCGTGCCATCATCCACCTTGCCAACACTGTCACGGATCAGTTCCTTGATTTCCTTGGCGGCGCCGGCAGAGCGCTGCGCCAGATTGCGCACTTCGCCGGCCACGACCGCAAAGCCCCGCCCCTGCTCGCCGGCCCGGGCCGCTTCGACAGCCGCATTCAGCGCCAGCAGG
>CAZBII010000011.1:0-53343 GCA_964491665.1 uncultured Moraxellaceae bacterium | reverse complement strand
CATGGGCTTTCCCCAGTTCATTTCCAGCAGCTACCGCAAGTTCGCCGTAGATTTCGACGGCGACCAGCACATCGACCTGATCAACAGCCCCACCGATGCCATCGGCAGCGTGGCCAGCTATTTCCGCGCCCACGGCTGGCAGGACGGCGCCCCGGTAGCCAGCCTCGCGCGCTACATGGGCAAGGATCAGGACGAAGCCGCCCTCGCCGGCTGGGTGAACCAGGATCTGGAACCGGTGCACACCGTGGGCGAATTCCGCAAGGCGGGTCTGCAGCCGGATGCGGAAGTGGCCGACGACCTGAAAGCCACCGCACTGAAACTGGACGGGGCCGACGGCATCGAATACTGGCTGGGCCTGAACAATTTCTACGTGATCACCCGCTACAACCGCAGCCCGCTGTATGCGCTGTCGGTGTACCAGCTCAGCGAAGCCCTGCGGAGCAAACTGAATCCCTCATGAAGCCTCTGGTTCCCTGGGTTCTCACCCTGATCACCCTGTGGCTGGCAGGTTGCAGCAGCCAGCCACCGGCAACCCGCTATGGCGGCTACAGCTCCGGCGGCAGTAGTGCCGACGCCACCATTCCGTTCGACCAGATGAAGGACAGCGCCCCCGACGAGACGCGCGACTGGTCCAAAATCCCCGATGCCGTGCCCAAATGGGAACCCCGCGCCCGCTACGGCAATCACTCCCCCTACACCGTGCTGGGCAAGACCTATCGCGTGATGCCTTCCAGCAACGGCTACCGCGAAACCGGCATCGCCTCCTGGTACGGCAAGAAATTCCATGGCCGCGCCACGTCCAGCCAGGAACCCTACGACCCCTACGCCATGACCGCCGCCCACAAGCGGCTGCCCCTGCCCACCTACGTGCGCGTCACCAACCTGGAGAACCGCAAGCAGATCATCGTGAAGGTGAACGATCGCGGGCCCTTCCACGACGACCGCATCATCGACCTGTCCTTCGCCGCCGCCCACAAGCTGGGTTACGCCAACAAGGGCACCGCGCGGGTGTTGCTGGAAGCCATCGATACCCGCGAACCGGGACGCGAACCGCCGCCATCGCCCGGCGTGCTGGGCGCACCGCCGCGACCGGTGCCGGCACCTTCCCTGCCACCTGCGGCCGCCCCGCCCGCCAGCCAGCCAGCGCCAACAACCGCCGGCACCGCGCAGATCTATCTGCAGGTGGGGGCCTACACCGATCTCAACGCCGCCGTGCGCCTGCAGCAGCAGCTGGCCAGTGCCACCCAGATGCCGGTGGGGATTTTCTCGCAGTTCGAAAATGGCCGCAGCGATGTGCACCGTGTGCGCGTCGGCCCCATTGCGTCGGAAGCGGAAGCAATGCGAATCCAGCAGCAAATCCGCAATTCACGCCTGGGCGAGCCGCTAATGATCCGCCGTTAAGCTTTCATTAAGACGGGTCTGTGCTACCATCGCCCCGGCCTGACGCACAGACCGCAAAACCCCTCATTTTCCAGACTGATTCTTGCCCATGACCCAGACACGCATCGCTCTCGTCCTCACTTTCCTGCTTACCGCCCTGCTGCACCTGCCGGCACAGGCCAACGGCCGCATGATTCCCGCCGCCCCCACCCTGGCCGCCAAATCCTGGCTGCTGATCGACGCCCGCACCGGCCATGTAATCACCGAATACAACGCCGACGAGCGCGTGGCCCCGGCCAGCCTGACCAAAATGCTGACCAGCTACATCGCCTCAGAACGCCTCAAGGATGGCGAGCTGCAGATGACCGACCTCGTGCCCATCAGCGAAAAAGCCTGGCGCATGGGCGGTTCCAAAATGTACGTGCATGTGGGCGACCAGGTGAAGGTGGAAGACCTGATGCGCGGCATCATCATCCAGTCCGGCAATGACGCCAGCATCGCCATTGCCGAACACATCGCCGGCAGCGAAGACGCCTTCGCCGACCTGATGAACAAGACGGCGCAGGAACTGGGCATGAAAGCCAGCCACTTCGAGAACGCCACCGGCTGGCCGTCGCCCAACCACTACACCACCGCCCGCGATCTGGCCAAACTGGGCAGCGCCATCATCTACAACCATCCGGAAGACTACGCGCTGTACGCCGAGAAAGAATTCACCTACAACAACATCCGCCAGCCCAACCGCAACAGCCTGCTGTGGCACGACGCGTCCGTGGACGGCATCAAGACTGGCCACACCGATGAAGCCGGCTACTGCCTGGTGTCGTCCGCCAAGACCAGCGACATCCGTCTGCTGGCAGTCGTGATGGGTACCGCCTCGGAAAAAGCCCGTGCCGCCGAAAGCCAGAAGCTGATCACCTATGGCTTCCGCTTCTTCGAAACTGCCAAAAGCTACAGCGCGCAGACCACCCTGGTGGAGCCGGAAATCTGGATGGGCGCTGCCAGCACCGTCAAGCTGGGCACACCGGAAGACATCTACGTCACCATTCCGCGCGGCGCCTCGAAGGACGTGACCGCCGAACTGGAAGTGCCGGAGCAGCTGCGCGCACCCGTGACCGCCGGCCAGCAGATCGGCACCATCAAGCTCACCCTGGACGGCCAGGTCATCGCCACCAAGCCGCTGGTCGCACTGGAAGCAGTCGAGGAAGGCGGCATTTTCACCCGTCTGTGGCACTGGCTGGTGCTGCTGGTGAAAGGCCTGTTCCACTGAGGAATTCCACTGATCCACTCAAGGTAATGCCATGGCCGCTCAGCCCGCGAACAATCCCGTCGCCTACCTGAACGGCCTTTACCTGCCGCTGGAAGAAGCCCGCATCTCACCCCTGGATCGCGGGTTTTTATTTGGCGACGGCGTGTACGAAGTCATCCCCTGCTACAACGGCAAGCTGTTCCGGCTGGAGCAGCACATCGAACGCATGCTGCGCAGTCTCACCGCCATCCAGCTGCCCTCGCCCCACAGCGAAGCAGAATGGATCAGCCTGCTGGACGGACTGGTGCAGCGCAACGGCAGCGGTCACCAGAGCCTGTATGTGCAGGTGACGCGCGGCGCCCCACCCCTCCGCGACCACCGCTTCCCCGATAACTGCCCTGCCACCGTATTCGCCCTGTCGCAAACCCTGGATAATCCCGATGAACGCAGCCTGGACCGCGAAACCGGCATCCGCTGCATCACCTGCACCGACAGCCGCTGGAATCACTGCGACATCAAGGCCGTGTCGCTGCTGGCCAATGTGCTGCTGCGCAACGAGGCCCGGCTGGCCGGCTGCGACGAAGCCATCCTGATCCGCAACGGCCATGTCACCGAAGGCTCCACCAGCAATGTCTTCATCGCCGCGAATGGCGAACTGCTGACCCCGCCGCTGGGACCGGAAATCCTGGGGGGCATTACCCGCGACCTGATCATCGAACTGGCCCACCAGCACGGCATGCCGCTGCGGGAAACGGTGGTTGCGCGGGACCAGCTGCAGCAGGCGCAGGAAATCTGGATCAGCAGCTCGACCCGGGGCGTGCGGCCGGTGGTGGCACTGGACGGACAGCCGGTGGGCGATGGCCGCCCCGGCGCGCTCTGGCGTACAATGGCCGGCCACTATGCAGCGTTCCGGCGGGCGCTGATGCAGTAATCGAAGACGGAAACAGCCATGAGCAAGCAGCCAACCGGCATCAACGAACAGATCTGGGAATTTCCCAAAACCCACGAAGTGAAAGTGCTGGGCCTGTCCCACTACCCGCTGGTGGACGTTGTGATCGAGGTGGTGAAACAGCACGCCCCCGACTTCGACCCCGCCAGCATCCGCACCAAACCCAGCCGCACCGGCAAATACCTGTCCGTCAGCGCCAGCGTCCACTTCACCAGCAAGGAGCAGCTGGAAGCCCTGTATCTGGCGCTGCACGCACGGGAAGAGGTTTCACAAACCCTGTGATGTCCGAACCGAAGCCGGCCGAGCGCGTCTGCATCCGCAGCCTGGATCTGGTGGACTACTCCGCCAGCTGGCAGGCCATGCGCACCTTCACCGACACCCGCAGCGACACCACCCCGGACGAGATCTGGCTGCTGCAGCATGCGCCGGTGTTCACCCAGGGCCAGGCCGGCAAGGCCGAGCACCTGCTGGCCCCCGGCGACATCCCGGTGGTGCAGGTGGATCGTGGCGGCCAGGTCACCTACCATGGCCCCGGCCAGCTGGTGGGCTATCTGCTGGTGGACCTGCGCCGCAAGCACATCGGCGCCCGCGAACTGGTCAGCCGCATCGAGACCAGCATCGTGCAGACCCTGGCGGAACTGGACATCGAATCCGCCCCCCGCGCCGACGCCCCCGGCGTCTACGTGCAGGGCCGCAAGATCGCGTCACTGGGCCTGCGCATCCGCCACGGCTGCTCCTTTCACGGCCTTGCTCTCAACATCGACATGGACCTCGCGCCCTTCCTGCGCATTAACCCCTGCGGCTATCAGGGCATGCAGATGACGCAGGTGAAAGAATTTGTAAACGCCCCGGATTTTGCCGCCATCAGCGCCGCTCTGGCGGGTCATCTGGCGGACAATCTGGGATATACTGACCGCCAATTCCGCACCACCCCGTGGACCCCCGCATGAATCCCGAAGCACCCGAATCCGGCAGCAACTCCTCCACCAAAAAACAGGTTCTCCAGGGCGAGAAACTGCGCGGCGCCGACAAGGTCGCCCGCATTCCGGTGAAGGTGATTCCCACCGTGGACCTGCCGCGCAAACCGGACTGGATTCGCGTGCGGGTGCCGGCCAACGGCGAAGTGCAGCGGGTGAAAAACCTGCTGCGGCAGCAGAAGATGCACACGGTGTGCGAAGAGGCGTCCTGCCCCAACCTGCCGGAGTGTTTCGGCGGCGGCACCGCCACCTTCATGATCATGGGCGACATCTGTACCCGCCGCTGCCCGTTCTGTGACGTGGCCCACGGCCGTCCCAACGCACTCGATCCCGAGGAACCGAAAAATCTGGCGGAATCCGTCGCCGCGCTGAACCTGAAATATGTAGTGGTAACCTCGGTGGACCGCGACGACCTGCGCGACGGCGGCGCCGGCCATTTCGCCGACTGCATCCGCGCCATCCGCACCCAGTCGCCCAACACCAAAATTGAAGTGCTGGTGCCGGATTTCCGCGGCCGCATGGAGATCGCGCTGGACCTGCTGGCCGCCGATCCGCCGGACGTGTTCAACCACAACATGGAAAACGTGCCGCGCATGTACAAGGCGATCCGCCCCGGCTCCGATTACCAGTGGTCGCTGGACCTGCTGAAGCGCTACAAGGCCCGCGTGCCGCACGTGCCCACCAAGTCCGGCATCATGGTCGGGCTGGGGGAAACCAACGAGGAAGTGCTGCAAACCCTGCGCGACCTGCGCGCGCACGACGTCGACATGATCACCATCGGCCAGTATCTGCAGCCATCGAAACAGCACGCGCCGGTGGACCGTTTCGTCACGCCGGCGGAGTTCGAGGAGTTCAGGATTTTCGGCGAGCAGCTCGGCTTCGCCAACGTGGCCAGCGGTCCGCTGGTGCGCTCGTCCTACCACGCCGATCTGCAGCACAAGGGTGAGGATGTGAATGCGGTGCATCAGGAAAGTCTGAAGCCGCAGGTGTGACAGCTGCGGGCCAGAGCCAGACGAAGACCAGTCCGACACCAGAATACAAAAGGCCAGCGTACTTGCTGGTCTTTTTGTTTGTTCTGCCGGTGCGCCTTTTACGCCGGACAGGCCATTCGCTGCGCTAGATGTCCAGCAACCACTGGATGATCCCCTTCGCCACAAATCCCACCATGCCCAGCGCCAGCACCAGAAAAATCGCGAAGGTGCCGAAACGGCCTGCCTTCGAGTCCTGCGCCAGCTTCCAGACAATGAACAGCATATAAAGCATGAAAGCGGCAATGCCGATGGTGAGACCAAACCAGGCAATCTGCTCCTCGGTGAAACCCAGTACTGCATGTTCCATTACAACCGCTCCCCCGACTGCGCTTCCCGCAAGGGCAATGCACTGGCATCCACCAGATCGCGATAGGCATGCCAGCTGGCGTAACCCAGCACCGGCAGCACCACCGCACAGCCCATCACAAATCCCAGCAGACCCAGCAGCGCCAGCACCATGATCAGCGTCGCCCACAACGCCAGCGGCAGCGGATTGGCCATCACCGCGCGCCAGCTCACCAGCACTGCGTCGAACACGGCAATGCGCCGGTCCAGCAGCAGCGGTAACGTCACCACACTGGACGCAAACATGGGTGCCGCCAACGCACCGCCCAGCATCAGCCAGACTTCAAACAGATAACTGTCGCGGGACAGCACCACGTGACGCAGAAAATCCAGCGGCTGATTGACCGGCGCCGGCGCCAGCAGCGTGATCAGCGCCGCCGACGTCAGCACCCAGCCGGTGCCCGCCAGTCCCAGCAGCAGACTGAAACGCACCAGCCGCCAGTCATGCTGCGGCTTGCCGCGCCAGCTCATCCAGGTGCGCCAGACCACTCCAAAGCTGCCCAGCGTTCCCGCTTTGCCGGCATTCTGTTCCAGCGCACGACTCACGCCATACAGCCCCACTGCCAGCACTGGCGCCACCAGCAGAAAACCGGTGAACGCACCCGCCAGCAGCCAGAATTTGTCGTAGGCCACCAGTATCAGCAGGATGGAAAAAATCGCCACGGACACACCGTGCGCAGCACCCACCACCGGCGCGCGGGTGAAATCCTCCCAGCCTTTCTGCAGCCATTGCCAGAGTTGCAGAATGCCGACGGAGCGAACGGAAATGCGGGGAGCAGGATTGGTCATGTCAGATTCCATCCCGAAGCGGAAGATGCTCCCCAGTATAGAAGCGATTGCCCCCCGTCACAGCCAGCGCGCCACCCGCTGGCAGTAATTAAAATAGTCCTGGCCGTGCAGCTGCTGCAGGTGCGTTTCCTCCAGACTCACCTGCACCTGGATCAGCACCACCGCCAGCGTAAAAATCAGCAGGCTGATTGCACCCGGCAGCACCAGAAACAGTCCCGCCAGACAGCCCATCATTCCCACAAAAATCGGATTGCGCGAATAGCGGAACACGCCGGACGTCACCAGCGCCGTGCGGTGGTCATGATCGATACCGATACGCCAGGACTGCCCCATCTGCACCTGCGCCAGAATGGTCCAGGCCAGTGCCAGCAGCATCAGCGCCACGCCTGTGGTCTGCACCAGCGCCGTTTCCAGCAACGAAATCACGCCCAGCCGGCCATACAGATCCGGCCACAACATCGCCAGCAGCAACAACCCCAGCGCACCCACCGGCAGCAGTTTGAAGTAACGCCCGGTAATCGCCTCGGGACCAGTTGCCTCCCGCAGGCGAAACGCATTGATGCCGGTGGTCCGCCACACCCGATAGGTGCGCCAGGCCACCGCCACGCCAAAAAACACCGCGAAATACAGCAGCAGAAAAGCATTCAGACCGTTGTTCATAATCACGCTCATAGACACCTCCAGTGGATTGACAGGACCAGCCTAGCGCTGGAGCCGGCTCCAGAGTCAACGGTGTAATTTCGGACGGCGCAGTTTACAATCCGGGCCACCCTGACGGCCATGCTGTGCCGTCGATCGCGTCTTTCAGGGACCCCATGGAACAATACCTTGATGTATTGATGCAGTGGCTGGAACTGCATCAGGACTGGATTCTGTTTTTCATTTTCCTGCTGTCATTTCTGGAATGTCTGGCGCTGGTGGGCATTGTGGTGCCGGGCATTGTGCTGCTGGTGGGCGTGTCCACTGCGGCGGGCAGTGCCGGTGTCGATGTCTGGGCCATGCTGCTGGCGGGCTTTGCCGGCGCGGTGCTGGGGGACGGCGTCAGTTTTCTGCTGGGCTATCACTATCATCACATCATCCGGCGCATGCCGCCGTTCCGCACTCACCCCGAGTGGATCGAAAAGGGCGAACAGTACTTCAACCAGTACGGCACCATGGGCATCGTGCTGGGACGCTTCATCGGCCCGCTGCGCCCGATCATGCCGCTGGCGGCCGGGCTGATGGAAATGTCCAAGGCGCGGTTTTTCACGCTGGATATTCTGGCGGGCCTGGCCTGGGCCGGTTTCACCCTGACGCCGGGCTATCTGGTGGGCAAAAGCATCGAGGGGCAGAACGCGCTGGGCAAGGAACATCTGGTGTTCCTGCTGGGACTGATCGTGGTGGCGTGGGTCTGCGCCCAGTTCACCCGTCACACCCATCACACTATCCATTCCCGTGAAAACAAACTGCAACTGGCGCTGACACTGGCAGGCAGTCTGGCGCTGCTGTTCATCGCGCTGGGGCTGACGCTGGAAACGGCGCTGATCCAGCAGATCAACACGTCAACCAGTCACTGGATGGTGAGCCTGCGCCACAACTGGCTGGATCTGTTTTTCGTCGGCCTGACGTCGCTGGGCTATTACCTGCCGATGGTGATCTGGGGTGCGCTGGTGGCCGGCGCGCTGCTGCTGCAACGCAATTACTACGCTTGCCTGCTGTGGGTGGGCATCACCTGCACCGCCCAGGGACTGATGGAACTGGGCAAGCATCTGTTTGCGTTTCCGCGCCCGGAACTGGTGGCGGCACCACCACTTTCATTTGCATACCCCAGCGGACATGCCTCGATGATTCTGGTGTTTGTCGGCCTGCTGGCCAGCTTCCTGCTGCCGGGCGTGAATGCGCGCCGTCACCAGCTGATCCTGTCGTGCAGCGCAATACTGATCATGCTGGTGGCGGCGGCACGCCTGTACCTGACCGTACACTGGCTGTCCGACATTGTCGGTGGCTTCCTGCTGGGCGGATTCATGCTGGCCGTGTTCTATCTGATCGTGCTACGCAAGCCGTTTCCCCGCATCAAACCGGCGTCGCTGCTGCTCGCCACCGCGCTGGCCTGGGTGGTGAATATCGCGCTGTTTGCCGTGCCGGATTTTGCCGCGCAGGTGGCCGGCTATGCCCTGCTGCCCCGCCCCTGAGGAAACAGACTGTTTGGGCTTGCCGGCGCCGCCGTGCTTCGCTAGGATGCGCCCACTCCCTCGGGCCATGCTCCGGCCAAAAAACCTGGTTTTTATAAAAATGTCGGGGCTGGCGTGAGGGAGACCATTTTTCACCCCGCCGTAAATTGCGCTTCACTCCTGCCGAATTTTCCAGATCTGCACATCTTCTAACTTCGATCTGAACACACCCTGTTTTCACTCTGAACAACGCCGCAAAAATTTCCAGACCTCTCCTTTTTTGCCATTGCGTTACTGCCCGCCCCGCGTATACTCGCGCGCGCCAAGAAGGCACGGATGAATTTCTTTTTTACGGAGCAAAACCATGAACACACCTCTCGCGTTGGCCGCAGCACTCACATCCCTTCTTCTGACCGCCTGTGGCGGCGGTGGTGGCGGTGGCGGCAACGACAACTCCCGCGCATTCTCCACTCCTGAAGTCAACGTTGCCGCTGCCAGCAATGGCGCCAAGGCAACCGCAACCTACAACAACGCCACGGCCAAAAACCTGATCGACGGCGACGTTGCCACCACCTGGATCAGCGACGACGGCAGCACAATCACCGTCGATTTCGGCACCACGCGTTCCATCACCAAGATTGTTCTGCGCAAGGTAGCCGCCAGCACCACCCTTGGCAGCAATCCTGACATTCTGGTGGAGCTGTCCGAAAACGGTAGCACCTGGACTGCGTCCCAAATGAGCGTCATCAGTGGCGGCATTCATTGCGACAGCTATACCAACGGCGGAGAATCCTCCAGCTGTATCATGCCTGCACGCAACGCCCGCGCCATCCGCGTGACCACGCAGAACGGCAAGTCGTTCGAGTTCCAGGAACTGGAAGTGACCGGGAAGTAATCTGCACCTGCAACATCGCGTGTGGGCAGACCATTCCGCTGCTCACACGCCACCCGTTATTCATCAGACAAACATTTTTCAATCTCCATCCAATTCTGAACACGGAAACATCCCATGCAAAAAATCACACTCATCGCCTGCGCGCTGCTGGTCGCAGGTTGCGAAGTTGTTCACGCGCCGCGCGGCATCAAAAACGTAACAGCCCAGGACGTCATCCTGCCCAGCAAACCCATGTACGTGGCAATCGGCCCCAACGGCACACGCAAAACCCTGCTGAACCAGACAGAGGAAGCCGAAGACAGCGGCGTCGAGGCGGCGGATGTGGTGTATGAACAGGTATTGCATTACCAATCGCGCACGGTGAAAGGCGCAGCTTTCGAAACGGAAAAACAGGCCATTGAAAGCGCGAAGGCCAAGGGCATGGGTTACGTGGTCTACACCCGGGTAAATGACTGGACCGACGCGAACTATCTGACCTGCGGAGAAAAATACTTCGACCGGATGTCCGTCGACATTGCCATCTATGACACGGAATCCGGCAAGGCCGTGCGTCTGGACAATCTTTACGACGGCGGCTGTCCGCTGAAGATTTTCAGCATCCCGATCGGGACATCGAGTATGAAGGGACGACTGGAAGATGTGTTTTCGATCTGGCTGGAGGAGAATTTTGTGGATCGGCGGTGAGTGGGGCTCTGTCATTGCCATCGCGCCAGTGTGTTGTTAGCTTAAGTATCAGACGCAGGATTCGACCGGCGAATCCTGCCACTGCACAACAACCCGACATTTTTCTGAATGACTGACATTCCGCTACGCCAGATTCGAGCTGTATACAACGATAAAACCATTCGCGTATACCAAGCGTATTCCGATGCCATCGCCGATAGCGCGCTGGAACATCAAACCTTCGTATCGCCGCCGTTCAAGAAGGAGCGAATGACGTGGATAAAGCCGTCGTTTCTATGGATGATGTACCGGTCCGGATGGGGCATGAAGGATGAAGGCCAGAAGCGCATTCTGGCCATCGACATTTCAAGAGAGGGTTTTGAATGGGCACTGGACCACAGCTGTCCGAGCCATCGCGACCCGACACTGAGCGATGAAGAATGGAGACAGCTAAAAGAGAAATCGCCCGTGCGTATTCAATGGGATCCTGAGCGCGATATTTTTCTCAATCCGCTGCCGTATCGGGCCATTCAGATTGGACTGTCGGGAGGGGCGGTGGAGCGGTATGTGAAGGAGTGGATTCAGAAAATAACTGAAGCCACCTCTTTGGCGAATGAAATATTTCTGCTACTGCAAGAAGGCCGCACTGATATCGCTGGCAGCAAGCTACCTGAAGAGAGGCCATATCCTTCAAAGTATCAACTTTAACTTCCATGACTCCGTTAAATTGGACTTTGTATGCCTTCTGTCAAACCTAGAACAATCATGAGCGAAAAATGAGCAAGCAACTCAACGATATCAGCAAATTCCTGAGCTTTGTGCTACGCCACGAACCGCAAGCCATCGGCCTTTCACTAGATAGTGAAGGCTGGGCCGACATCGACTCATTGATTGCGGGGGCAAATCAGACAGGCAAAAGCCTATCTCGCGATCTGATTCAGCATGTGGTGAACACCAGCGATAAGAAGCGTTTTTCAATTTCAGAAGATGGCCAGCGCATTCGTGCGGCACAAGGTCACTCAACCAATAGTGTCAGCATCTCATACCCGGAAAAACAACCACCCGAGATTCTTTATCACGGCACCGCAATTCGCTTTCTGGAATCCATTTTAAAGGAAGGGCTTAAGCCTGGAGAACGACAGTACGTGCACCTGTCAGAGGACGAGCAAACAGCCGTCACTGTTGGGAAACGCTACGGCAAGCCTGTCGTGCTGAAAATTGAAGCCCTGCGGATGCACCAACAAGGCTTCAAGTTCTTTCAGGCGGAGAATGGTGTGTGGCTTACGGAATCAGTGCTCTCTAAGTTTATCCAACAGTAGATGCGCGCTCACTCCGGGAACCAGATTGATTTCTGCGCGATATGAGGTCTCTCTCCGAGAACTTGCAGTGAAACCTGTCTCGCGAAATTCAGCTACTCATCGAAATTGTTGAACCACTGTTTAATCTTGAACTAGGAAACCTCTGAACAACCCAACCGGTAATGCAGATATTCTTTAGTATTTTTCAACCTCACTCTGCCAATTCTCCAAAGCAATGCTATAAATATTTTTGAAGAAGGATCTTGGATCTTCAATATTCCAGGAACTAGGCAACATAAAACAGTCATCAGGATCCCGATCATCTGCTATCAATGCAGCGAAATCAAATCCATCATCCATTATTGCACTCGCCAGCACCCGAAGAAGTTCGCTTTTATGCTCAGAAGTCAAATTTTTCACCCGCCCCCCTTTAAAAAAGAACTCTTCTAATAACTGACGTAATTGACTTTCATCATTCGGATTAAATCTATTTAAGCGCACACCAAGCGTTTCCTCTCGGTCATAGACATCAAACTCCCCTAAAAAATAGGCAGGCCCTACAACAAAAGGTACATTGCTATTGGGATGTTTAAGCATCACATTAAAATTCCCTATTTTGTCGGATAGCCAGTAAAGGGAACACCAATATCAGAATCAAAACGAATTATCCAGCCGTTTAATTGCGGATTAAATGTCGGGGTTGTTGGCGATAGCCTATTTGGTGTGAAGCCCCAACCCACCCCTCCGGAATTGCTTCCGACAACGGCAGGATTTCCCTGCACATCAAAAGCATTATATTTTGGTAGGCCACGAGATTCTCGAGTAATAGCTTCATTGATAACGTTCCGCTGCGTTCTCCAGTCTTGGAACTGAGAGCTTGGTTGCGCTTTGGGTTTGCTAGGGGTTTGGCCTGATCTCGGATGTGTCCCGTCAATAGATCTTTGTTCAAGATTTGGTCTCAGTGGAATATCAGGGGCATGCTTATCGACAAAATGAGCGTCCAACTCTGGGTATTGCAAATTCAGGTCATCCTCATAACCACGCACCCACCTTTCTGCGCTTGCTTCCGCTTTTAACTGAATCAGAGATTGTCGCTCTCGTGCACTCAAATGACCCCATTTTTCTCTTAGCACCACTCCAGAGCCAAGCACTTCATTGCTCTCAGCATCATCCACCGCTGAAAACGCCGGAATGGCATTATCCTCATAATGCAACACATCCGAGGCATCCTGAAGATCATCCATTGCTCGCTCCGCAGGCCCACCTGCACTCCGCGCAACATCATCAATACTACCCAGAAAATAGCGTTCGGCAACCACTGCTGCTCCTGGCAACAACACCAACCCGGCCCAGTCAATTGCCAGATCACGCGCCGGGTTGATTTCTCCCGGATGCGTATACAGATAGAACGAGTCCGCGACGGCCTGCCCTTCTGAATTCACGTAGGGACTAAACAGCTTGTCGAACCCCTGCGCGCCTTCCTCTATGCTCAGCGTGGTAATCGTAGCGCCGACCGGTACTAACAGACAGGACGCACCCAGTGTCACTTCGCAGCCAGCGGCGCCGGTGGCGCCCAACGACAAACCGCCAACGACACCGGTAACGCCAAGCGTTGCTTGCGTACCTGCCTCAGCCCGATATAGAGCCTCACCTGAGCTGGTAAGATTATCGTTAGCACTGTCAACCCACGTATATTCAAATTTGCCTTCCAGCTCGTCCGGCGTGAACAGCTTATCAAGCGTCACTCCTTCCGCCATCAGGCGTTCGCCTCGCTCCTGCCGGCCCTTCATTTCACCGTATTTTTCACTATCAGTTGGAACGCCATCGGCGCAGCGAATTGTGGCGCAGGCCACTGCTTCCAACTGCTTCTCCATGATATCTCTTTCCATCAGTGTCAGATTAGGGCTTTCCTGAATCTTCACGCGCGCCTGTTCAATCAAATCCGCCTCAGGCACGGAAAGCCGGCGATAATCCATCTCTCCCAACCCGGCCGCTGCACGTCGAATGTCGGCATTCCACGCTTCGTTGTTCTGAGTCAGCACAGTCTTGTCCGCAGCTGTGCGCGTGCGGGTGTTGGTGGTTTGATTCGCGTTGAGCTGAATATTGGCGTAGGTGTAAGCACTGAATTCCAATCCGCTGGCGGCGTAATCACCCATGACATCCGCGTATTCTTCATTCAGGTCCTTATTCTCACGATCGCGCGTCAATTTCTGATGAATACGGGCATGTGTAACTTCGTGCCCCATGGTGCGGGCGTAGTCCAACGCGTTTTTCTGGGTGTTATCGTTGATAGCAATCGACGAGGTGCCGTTCTCGGTATAGGTTGTACCGCCGATGAATAAATCGGTGGCAACGATCGTGGCGTCTTCGATTGAAACACCGAATGTGTCTGCGTAGATCGTGGCATAGGTTGTGATCGCAGCCTGCTTTTCTGCGACGCTGGTGCCATCTCCCCTGAAAGCTTCAATTCCTTTGCCCTTGTTGGCTTGTGCAAAGGCTTTTTGCACATCAACTTCTTTTTGCACTTCGTCAATGTGATGCAAGGTATCCCGCAACTCGAAGGCTTTGTTGTTCGCAACATCGGCGATGGCCGCGCCCAGACGCTCGGTACGCTCAACATCTTCGGCAATGGCCTTTTGTCCCTCATCCGACAATATACGGTGGTCCAGCGTCGCATCCACGTTCTGGCTGTAATCGCTGTTCCACAAATTTTTCTCGGTACTGGTCGTATCGCGATTGAGCCCCGCCAATGCGGAATTGTCCGCCTTGCCCGCATCGGTGAGTTCGCCATTCTGCTCCAGCTAGGTGCCACCCACCGTGATATTGCCGTGGCCCAGCGTAGCTAGGGATTTACTGGCGCTGTTTTGCTGGCTGTTGTTGTAGGTCAGGTTGCTGGTGCCGGGCAGCAGTTCGCCGCGGGTATTGTTCTGTGCGGTGTTGGCCTGGCCGGGTCGGGACGGGGAGATGCCGACATTGGTGCTGAGTCCGCCGCTGGTCTGGCTGCTGATACTGGTATCGCGCAGGTCGGCAAAACCGATCGTGTTCGTGGTCAGGTTGAGCTGATTGAGATCGTTACCTGCAGTATCGGTCGTTGCTACCACTGCACCAGTTACCTGGGTGTGCTTGCCCACGTTGATGTTGGCAGTGCCGCCGCTGGTGAGGCTGGTGAGTACGGTTTCGCGATTGCTGCTCATGCCGTTGCCGACATTGAAGCCACCGTTGGCGCCCGACATGCCACCCACGTTTTCGGTGCCCTGCAAACGGTCTCCATCCGTAGCTTGCGCACCCAAACTGACGCCACCACTGACACCCGCACTGGAATTGCGACTGGAGCTGCGGTTCTGTACCGACTCCACCGTCAGGTTGCCCTGGATGTCAGCGTTGAGCTCGGATTCGGCGCGCACGGTGGCGCCACGCAGTGTCGTGTCACCGCTGGTGTTGATGTCGATTTTGTCCGCCAGCAGGTTGCTGTTGTTGTAGGTGGTGCTGCGATCGCTGTTCTTGCTGCGATCGAAACTGGCGTTGACGCTGGCGCCACCGGACGCACCGTAAACTGTCACCTGAGCTGTTACATGGCCGTGCGTGGTTTCGTTGCTGGATTCAGTGGTGTTCTTGCTGGCGGTGACATTGAGATCGCCCGTGGCAATGCCAATCCGGTTGGTTGCCAGCAGGTTACTGCCTTCGATGTTGGTGATAGTGCCTGCCGTGATCAGCTGACCCTGGGCGTTGCGCCTTCCGGTTTGCAGGTTGATATTCTGGCCGCTGATGGTCGAGGCCACTGCCGTCGTTGATTTGGCCTCGGCGTCGGTCTGACTGGCATCGATATCCAGCTGCAATCCGGCATTGAAACCGTAGGTGCCTGTGCTTTGGGCGGCCGCTGCAGTTTGCTGTATCAACCCAGTGGTGGCGCTGGCCAGATTGGTGGCAGCCAACGCCACACCCGCCACATACCACTGTTCATCTTCCTTCACTTCTTCCACCAGACTGCGCAGCTCCAGCAGGTCGCCATAATTAACGCCAGGCGTCTTGTTTGCGTAATCCGTTTCCAGCTGATCCAGCTGGCGTTCCAGTTGATTGAGATTGCGCTGGTAGTCCTTGTACTGGCGCTTGGAGTCTTCCAGTTTTTCTTTGGCGTCTTCCAGGTTCTGGTAAGCCTTCACAACCTCCACCGCCTGGTTCTGCACCACAATGCTCATCTCGGCACTGCCGTGAGTTTCATCGGTCGAGGTGGAATAGGTATTGGTGGCCGCACCGATATCAATCCCGGTGGCGCCGCTGAGATTGACGTCGCCAGCGCCATCCATGTCGGCATCGGCGGCCAGTTCGGAGCCGGTAACGATGACTTTACCGGCGCTGGATTCGATGCTGACGTCGCTGTTGCTGCTGATGGTGGAAGCACGCATGTCGGTGGCGGCGGTTTTGTTGTCCACGTCATCGTATTGCGCGTTGGCGATCTTGAAGGTGAGGCGGCCGTCCTTCGATTTGATCATGTCGCCCGGATTGGACACCATTTCCGTGACGTCGCCGAAGCCGACGCTGATTTCGCGATCGTGGCTGTACGTTTCGCGCGAGGTCTGCGCGGCAGTCACGGCGAAATCACCGGCATCGGATTTCAGATCGACGCCTTGCGCGCCGCTGATGTCGGAGCCGATGACCTGACCGCTGCCGGCGCGAGCGGTAACGCGGCCGCCCGCAACCAATGTGGAGGCCTGCGCGCCGACGACGCTCTCGCCGCTGGCATGCTCTTCACTGTGGTAAGCATCGCCGCCGCTGAACGCGCGCGATTCGTTTTGCCATTGCTTGCTGCTGGACAGCACTTCGCCCGCTGCGATCAGCAGGTGGTCCACCGCTTCCAGATTGATGTCGCCGTTGGAATAAATGTCGGTGGCGCCGAGGGTGAGATCGGTGCCGGAGATGATGTGCACGTTGCCGCCGCTGGCGAGACTGGCGTTCTGCAGGTGCGTGGCGCTGGTGGCGCTGCCTTCGTCTTTTTCGCTCAGTCCCAGCTTGCCGGTTTCAGTGGTGCGGTGGTAATCCTGGGTCTGGTACTGGATGCCGGTGATGGTGACGCCGTCGTCGCCGGCAATAGCGGTGTCACCACCGCTCCGGAAATTCACGCCGGTCAGATTCACCGCGCCACTCTGTTCGCTGACGATCTGGCCATCGCCATTCTTGTGCGCGTTGATGAGCAGGTCGCCACCGGCGTTGATGCTGCCGCCGGTGACGGTGCTGGTGAGGGTTTGGTCGGTGCTGGTTTCGCTGCGGCCAAATGAACGGTTGTTTTCACGGTAGCGGTAATGACTCTCGGTATCCACGACAGCGGCAATATCGGTATCGCCCGCCGCCGCAAGCTTCACGTCACCGTCCGATTGCAGGTTTGCGCCTGTCAATGCGATATCGCTGCCGGCACTGAGTGTCACCTGGCCATTTCCTGAAACATCCACCAGCTCATGCGTGGTGACCTGGCTCTGGTTATGGTAGTTGGAGCCCTTGCTATCACTACGATAGGTACTTGTACCGGCCTGCAGGCGGATGTCCTGACCAGCTTCAACACTGACTGCGCCCGCACTACTGCCGATACGCGCGGCAGTTCCTGTCACATCATGGCCTGCCGATACCTGCACATCACCACTGGACTGGATGCGCGTACCCACGTCATGGGTTTCCGTTTCGTCCAGATAGCTACCCGGCTCCCACACAATGTGCTGTTCGCTGCCTTCCTCCACCGCGTTGAGCATGAAGTCGCGATCCGCACTCAGAATCGTGCTGCTGGCAATCGCCGCTTCACTGGTCAGCGCGTCATTGGAAATGACAGCGCCCGTCAGATTCATATCGCGGCCAGCATGCATCTGCAGATTGCCACCACTGACATAAATGCCTGCCACGCGGTCGACGCTGGTGAAATTGCCTTGCTCCGTCGTGTGCGTGGACGTGGTACTGGCCACGTTGATGTCACGCCCCGCCGCTGCAATCATGCTGGCGGCCGCGCGCACATTTCCACCCAGATTATCGATGTCTTGACGGGCAAACATTTCCACATTTTCGCCGGTAATGTTGCCACCGAGGTTCTTCACATTCTCGGCCGTCAGCGCCAGCACGTTGCGGCTGGACAGCGTGCCACTGTTGACCACATCACCACTCATTTCCAGACGGATATTGTCCGCCGCAATCAATGCGCCGTCCTGGCTGACACCACCGTCTCGCACCATCACATACAGACGCGGCACCAGCGCTTTCGTCGTGGAGCCGTCTCGCAGTTTGACGTCTTCTTCCACCAGCCAGACGATGTCGCTGGTGAGTTGTGCGATCTGATCAGCCGTCAGCGCCACACCCGGAATCAGTTCATGCGCCTGCGCAAACGTTGCACCTGCATTCATCAACGCCAGATACTGGGCTTCATCGTCGGCATATCCATCCAGGAAACGGCGACCGGTCAGCTGTGCCATCTGTTCGCGGATTAACTGCTGCTCGTAGAAGCCATCGCCCAGACGCATCTGCGTGGTGGCAGGGTCAACCGCCAGCAGGTCCAGCATGTAATCGCTCGACAACCAGTTGCGATAGTCCGTGAAGCGGGGATCGGTTTCGATCACATAACCGTTGGGTGCAGCAGGATTGATGCTGTAAAGACTGCTGTCGGGCAGATCCACACCAGTACCCGCTCGACTGGAATACTCTTCGTCAAAAGCAAGGCCAAGATTGAAGGGATTGTTGTTCACCACGTGGTAAACCGAGCGGCTGGTGCGTTGCTCCCAGTGCGACTTGCTGCCCCCTGCATCCTCTTCTTCAACCCGGCGGTTACGCTCAACCCAGCCGTAGTCCGTCACCAGGGTATAGGCAGGCGCGGAGGTGTTGACCAGCCTGCCACGATCCCCGGTGATGTCGCCACCAGCAATGACATGACTGTTCTGGTTGTCCAGCAGATCGATATCCAGACGCAGATTGCCACCAGAGATGATCTCTGCAGGGTCTGATTCAACGACCTGCGTTTCGGTAACGGTACGCGTGTAGTCGTATTCAAACCACACATCGTAAACACCTTCTGGCGTCCGCAGATCCTTGGCTCTGGGATCAGCCTCTCTCCAGCCAATCTGATCCTCCGTATAACGGTCCTGGTCACCGTCCCCCCGAAACTCATGTATCCGTTCCGACGAAATCTCCACCTGTGCAGTGACCAGATGCTCGTCGCTATTGACGATGTTGCGCACCGCCAGATCCAGATTCCCCACCGACTCCACCGTCGCACTGGCATTGTTCAGCGTATCCGCCCGCCCCGTCGCACGCCCCTGCGCATCCAGCCCTCCGCCAATGGCCATGTCGCCACCGCTGTAGATCAGGCCATGCTCGCGGTTGTTGATAGTCTGCGCACCGATGTCCACCCGCTCGCGCCCGGCGATCACAGGGGCCGCGCCGCCGTCCGCCACGTTGTTCACGGTGGTGGCGCCGATGGCAACCTGATTGCCGTAGATGCGGCCGCTGCCGGTGTTGTCGAGGGTGGTGGCGTCGATACGCGTGGTCTGGCCGTCGATGACGCCGGTGTTGGCGACCGTGTTTGCTGCCAGCGTGGTGTTCTGTCCGCTCACCGTGCCGCTGTTTTCGATGCGGCCATCGGCGCTGATGGAGACCTGCCCCGCCGCCGCGCCGATCTGGCCGGCATTGCGCACACCCACGCCCGCCTGGGTGCCCACCAGATGAATGCTGTTGGCGTACATGCCGCCCAGCTGCGACACGTCGATTGCGACACCCGTTGCGGCACTGCCACCCGCCGGCGCAATTCCGCTGGCATCCGCTGCCACCGTGCCTTCACCGGCCGCCACATTCAGGTTCTGCGCCCACACGCCGGCATTTACTTCCACCGCACGACCGATCAGATCGGTGTAACCTGCACTGCCACTGTCCAGGCCGGCGCCGGTAATGCTGACGCGCCCGTCCTGCACCTGATAGCCCTGGATCGCGCCGCCATTCACCAGCGCCTGCCCGGCACTCAGCGTCGCGCGATTGGCGTTGATGAAACCGCAGCCGTCGCAGGCAATGCCGGCGGGATTGGCGATGACCACCTGCGCCTGATTGCCGGCCACTTCCACAAAACCATTCAGCTGCGAGGGATTGCTGGAATTCACTTCATTCAGAATGACGCGCGCGGTGCCACCCGCCATCCAGGGATTGCCCTGCACCCAGCCACCCAGTTGCGTCTGCACGTTGGTGCGGCTGTTGTTGAGAATCGCGCCGTTGTTCTGCACGTCGAACTGCGTGTACTGGTTGCGCGACACACCGGCGGCGCTGGGCGTCTGGATATTCACCAGCGGCACACCGTTGCCCGCTTCCAGCACGGTGGCGCGCTGGTTGGCGGCCGCCGACGGGTCCGCCACGATCTCGGCCCGCGCCGTCACCGGCAGCAGCACGACACTCACCCCCAGCAGGAAAGGCCGCATACCCAGTCTGAAAACTCCGCGATCACTGCGCTTGTTCATGCAAAATCCCTTTTGGTCAGAACGACAAACTCATGCTGAAACCGGCGCTGGTGGACGCCGTTTCAAAGCCTTCCGGACGCTCGATCGGCGTTCCGGCAAACACGTCATAGGCAAACTGGCGATAACCGCCGCGCAGTCCGATGGCGGCGCCGCTCAGACGCGTGCCCAGCAACATCGCACTGCTGGGGCCGCTCACCTGCCCGTAATCCACGCCCAGGTACAGCTCCTGCCCCCACTGGCCCGGCTGCCAGCCCAGATCATTGCGCACCAGCCAGCCCCGATCCGCCGACAGCACACTTTCCCCGTCAAAGCCGCGCACGGTGTAACGGCTGCCGATGCTGAAGCGGTCCTGCGGCACCAGCGGGGTTTGATTCCACTGCGCCCTAATCAGACTGGTGACACGCAAAGGTTGCGATGCCAGCGCAAACGGCAGATTGAACTGGGCGTCGGCGGTAATGATTTCCGGGCGGGCAGTGCCTTCGCCAAAATTTTCCTCCGGCGCCTGCAGCGAATCGCCGGCACCGGTGCCGCGCCGGTAGGCAAAGTTCACATCCAGCGTGGACTGGCCCATGAATTCGCGGTGGCCGGCATTGAATTCCCAGCCCGCCATCTGCCGGCGCTGCACTTCCACTTCGGTATCGTCGATGAAATTGCGCGAGGAGCGGGTCCAGGCCCGCAGCCCCAGCGTGGTCTTGCGCACAGCATCGCGATAAACCAGACGCGACACGCGCAAATCCCCGGTGTCACTTTCGCCGCTGTAAACATAGGTCTGGCTGGCGCCGGCCACCGACTGGTGGTAATCGCTGGTGCTGGAGGTCACCGCGAACAGCCAGTAACCGAACGGGAAGGAGTAATGCAGGGTGTGCCCCCTGGTGCCGCGATCGCCATCCTCGCCGCCCCCCAGATCCTGATTGAAGCTGGCATAGAACAGGTCGTTGAAACGCAGCCAGTGATCCAGCGACACCGTGGCACTGCCCTGGTATTTGCCGGTGGTTTCCGAGCCGGCATCGTCCAGCGCCAGACTGGTGCGAAACGGCAACCGCTGCTGCCAGTCCACCACCAGATCGCTTTCGCCCGGACGCGCGTCAGGCGCGGCGGCCGGTTCAATCTGGATGGCCGCCTCGGCGGTCGGCACACGACGGAAATTCTCCAGCCCCTGCTCCAGATCGCGCAGATTGAGCAGATCGCCGGAGCGGGCCGGAACGGCATTCCACAGGGTGACCTTGGGATTGGCGGTCGGCGTGCGGCGGATGTCGCGCACGCGGCCGGGGATGAGGGTGAGTTGCAGGTGGCCGGAATTGAGATCCTGCGGCTGGGCCAGCACCCGGGTGGTGACATAGCCGCGCGCGATGATGGCGTTCTGGATGCGCTGCATGACCAGATTGACGCCGCGTCCGCCCAGACACTGCGGCAGGTTCAGATCGGTACCGCCGTCCGGCGTCTGCCCGGCGTGCTCCAGCGCCCACTGGAACCGGCGCGATTTATAGCCGCTCAGCGTAATGCGTTCGATACGGAAGCAGGGGCTTTCCTCGCGGGGAATACCGGCATCGGCCACCGGCGCGGCTGGCGGGGTACGCACATCCGGACGGGGCTCATGGCGCTGGCGCAGCTGCTGGTCCCGCTCCTGCTGGCGCTGGAACTCACGGCTGGCGGCGTCCTCGGCGGGATCGGCCATAACCGCCGCACCCGGCCAGACCCAGGCCAGACACCCTACAAAAAAGAAGAGAATAATGACGAGCGGACGGAACCCGACACGCCTTCCTGACTCAAAACGACCGGTACCCGCCACCCACACTGAACCGGGGGCAGATCCGTGATGCGATCCCTGCATGGTCTGCTACTACTGAACGAGATTGGAAAGGCGCGTATCAAAGGCAAATTTGATCGTCGTGTCAAGCGATTGACGCAAAGCAGACGGCACCGCTTACCAAACGTTACACGGTCCTGATCAGCGCAGCGACAATCGGACGGGCGTACGACAAATACAACTGAAAAACCGCGAACCACTTTGCAATATCCGCAACAGGCGGATTACAATTTTTGACATCCCTATTCTTTAAATCCGGCCAAGGCGACAGCCCGCACGAATGGCAGTACGAACCCAGAAAGTCACCGCTGAAGATCTGCAGATCGGCATGTTCGTTTCGGGCATCGACCGCCCGTGGCGCGAAACACCGTTCCCGATCCAGGGCTTTCACATCGAGGACCGCACGCAGCTGGAAAAGCTGCAGCACCTGTGCAAATGGGTGTACGTCGATGTGCGCCGCTCCCGCGCACTGGGCAAGTTGCGACCCCAGGCGCAGGAATTCAGCTTCGTTTCCGAGCATTTTGAAGAGAAACAGCGCCGGAACGGCCGCGAAATCATCAACCTGCGCATCCGCACCATCCAGAACGATCACCCCTACAAGTCCCTGACTTCGCTTGACAGCGAACTGAAGCAGGCGCGCAAGGTACACCGCCGCATCAAGGACCGCATCCGCAAGGTGCTGGGCAGCGCCGCTGACGATGGCCGTTTGAGCCTGGAGCAGCTGCGCAGCGTGTCGTTCGAACTGGTGAACAGCGTGATCCGCAACCCGGACGCATTCGCCTACCTGTCCCGCATCGAATCCCACAGCGAGGACGTGCTCAACTATTCCATCCGCCTGGCCAGCTGGGCCGTGCTCTGCGGCCGCCACCTGGACCTGACCCGCGACGCCATGTCCGACCTGGCGCTGGCATCGCTGGTCTGCAAGATCGGCTACACCACTATTCCCCAGGAAATCCTGCGCATCAAGGGCACACCTACCCCGCATGTGCAGGAAATGCTGAAGTGGTCGCTGGTGCGCGGCGTAAAGCTGCTCAAGGCCAGCGACGATTTCAACAGCCGCATCGTGAAGCTGGTGTCGCACCACCTGGAGCGCCACGACGGCAGCGGCTTCCCCCGTGGCGTGGCCGGCCGGCACATTCCCTTCCTGGCGCAGATCATCGGTCTGGCCGACTACTACGAAAACCTGGTGAGCCACGACTTCCAGGACAATCCGCTGTCCTCCGCCGAGGCCGTGCGCGAACTGTTCCAGCTGCGCGACACCCTGTTCGACGGCTACCTGGTGGAAGAATTCATCCAGGCGATCGGCCTGTATCCCACCGGCTCGGTAGTCACCCTGAACGACGACCGCCTCGCGATCGTGATCGGCCAGAACAAGACCGCGCGCCTGAAACCGCGCGTGCTGATCCTGGAGGACGACCGCAAGCCCTGGCAGTGGTTCAAGCGCCGCATTCTCGACCTGAACGCCGAGGGCTGCACCGATTTCATCGTGGCCAGCCTGCCCTCCCTGCCCCGCGACAGCATTCATCGGGAAAAACACTACTTCCGTCACGCCAGCACCTTCTGACGTTTACTGCACACCCACAAAAGCCTGCTAGATTTAGAAATCCCCGGGGGCACAACCTGCCCTCCACCACCGCACCCCAATACGAAGGCCCATGACCCGAAAACGCCAGCCCGACATCCGCGCCCTGCCCGTGGCCGACCCTGCGCTGAGACACGAGATCAGCACGGTGCTGGCGTGCGGGTTCCGCCTGCTGCGCTTTCCGGCTTATCTGGAAGACTATTTCACCCGCAGCTACCGCCAGCTGGCGCTGAACAACCTGCTGACCAACAGCGCCTATCTGGTGGCGCTGTACCTGCTGGCGGGCGCGCTGGCCTTCAGCCAGTACTCGCTGGAGCAGCTGGCACTGTTTCCGGCGGGCTATGCCATCACCGGTGTCTGTCTGGCGGCCATTGTGCTGCTGCCCCGCCAGCCCCGGCTGAACGAAAGTTTCCAGTGGTATGTGGGCCTGTTCGCCATGATCATCCTGGCCACCCTGATGACGGCATCGGCCTCGGTGCATGATCGGTCCGTCGTCACCAGCACCCACGCCACCGCGATTTACGCCGTGATCGTGTTCTACGCCATGTCGAAGATGCGTTTCTATGTCACGGTGATCTGGAGCCATCTGGCCGGGCTGCTGCATCTGGTGCTGCTGAAAGTGCTGCACCTGCCCGGTTCGTTCCAGGATTTCCAGGCCTACTTCATCGCCGCCAACCTGATCGGCATGGGCATTGCCTACATCATCGAGCACCGCGAGCGCGTCATGTTCCTGCAGGGGCTGCTGCTGGAAATCGACAAGGCGCAACAGGATCTGCTGTACGCCAACCTGGAAAAACTGTCGCGGGAAGATCCGCTCACCGGCCTGGCCAACCGCCGCTATTTCGACGAGCGCCTGCATCTGGAATGGAACCGCTGCCAGCGCGAGAAGCAGCCGCTGTCGGTGATCCTGCTGGATATCGACTTCTTCAAGCAGTACAACGATCTCTACGGCCACCAGGCGGGCGACCACTGCCTGACGCTGATCGCGCGCGCCCTGAAGAAGGAAGCCAGCCGGCCGGCAGAACTGGTGGGACGTTACGGCGGCGAGGAATTCATCCTGCTGTACCCGAACATCGACGCCGCACAGATCAAGAACACGCTGGTGCGCATCCAGCAGCGCATCCTGGCGCTGGGCATCAGGCACGAGGGCTCGCAGATCGCCAAGGTGATTTCCGCCAGCCTCGGCGCCGCCACCGCCTATCCGGTGAAAACCCTCAATCCGGAGAAGCTGGTCTCCGCCGCCGACCAGATGCTGTACAAATCCAAGGACGCCGGCCGCAACTGCTGGTTCAACACGCAGATTTCCCATTGCGAACCGCAGCAACAGAACCTGATCAACCTTTCATAAAAAGCGCGCGAACGGTATATTTGCGCACTGTTCTTCCCTCCAGACCTGTTGGTTCGAGACACTCCATGCGCAAATTGACGATCCTGGCGATTTCAGCCTTCGCCGTGATCATTCTGCTGTTCTGGCTGCGACCGGACAATCACCCGGCCGGCCACGACATCACGACGCCAGACCGCGACGGCAACGCGCCTGCGGCATCGGCGGAAAACCTGCGCACTCTCGAACTGCTCGACATTCCCATTACCGTCACCGCCGCCGGCGATCTGGTGCCCGACACCCGCGTCAAGCAGCTGTTCGACACCTTCGCCGCCCAGCACACCGAAGAGCCTGTCGATGGCTGGAAACAGCAGATCCTGCTGCAGTTCAGCGACCAGCTGCCGGCACCCGCACAGGCACAGCTGCAGGACCTGCTCAACCGTTACGTGGAATTCAATCTGGCGCTGCAACTGCTGCCGATGGAAGGTGCGCCCAGCCTGGGCGCCGTGCTGGACCGCGTGCGCGCACTGCGCGAGCACTATCTGGGGAAAGAGGCCGCCACCAGCATGTACGCCGACTGGTCCGCGCTGGAAGCCTTCACTTACCAGTACATCGACATCATGACCCGCAACCGCGACCCGGAAGAATCCGAGTCGCAGCTGGAAGCGCTGGCGGAAGCGCTGCCGGAGCCGGTGCAGCAGCGCGCGCTGGGCATGATTCGCCACGGCGACGAGGAAGTATCGGTGCCGCGCATCGCCAAAGTCGATCCCGAGGCCTACAGCCGCATGCTGCAGGAGCAGGCCGCCATCGCGCTGATCGAAACCCAGCTGCTGTTCGACGAGCCGTCGCCGGAATTCATGGAGCGCTATGAACAGTACGCGGAGGCGCGCGCGAAAGCGCTGAAGGACGATGTCGACCTGCGCCTGCAGCAGGACGCGCTGAAAGATCTGCGCGCCCGCTTTTTCAGTGGTGCCGATGTGCTGCGGGTGGAAACGCTGGATCGCGCGGAAGCGTTCTGACGGCGCGCGCTCATTCCGGCTGCGGCAGCAACGCCAGCGCCTGCACCATGAATCCCTGCATGTCGAAATCGCCCGGCTGGTCGCTGAAACCGATGCGCACGAAAATCGTCTTGCGCGAGGGAATCGCCGTCACGAAACGATCGTAGGAACCGAGAAACGCAAACGCATCGGCCGGCAGTTGCGGAAACAGGTTCTGCTCCCGGTTCAGCCAGATGCCCGCGCCGTAATCGCCATTGCCGGCGGTGGGCGTCAGACTGTAGTCCACCCATTCCGGCGACAGGATCTGCTGTTCGCCCAGCCGGCCGCCATTCATGTACAGCGACGCCAGTTGCGCCCAGCCGCGCGTAGTCAGCAGCACACCTTCCGGCAGCAGCGGCACCTTTCCGTCGGGCGAGAATTCCAGGGCGAAATGGCCGTCGAGATTCCAGCCCGGATCAAACCAGTTGGCATGGTGCGTCACCAGCGCGGTGGCGATATTCATGAAGTCGGCGGAGGAATAATTGAAGGTCGAACCGGGTGTGCCCGCAAGCGTGGACGCACTGGCATAGGCAGCCGGATCAGCGCTGCCGTAAAACAGGATGCCCTGCTGATTGTTCTTGCCGATGGACGCCTCGTTCCAGCTCAGGCCGCTGCTCATGCGCAGGCTGTCGTCCCAGCGGATGGTGGCGCGCGCATCCTGCTGCCACACGGGCAACGTCATGGGCGCATTCACATCCAGCAGCCCCTGATCCGCCAGCCGTCCCACCAGCAGGTTGGCCACGCTTTTCGACATGGAAAAACCTTTCAGCGGGGAATCCGGGCCGATGCCATCGCGATAGGCTTCCGCCACGATCTGGTTGTCATGCACCACCAGAATCGCCGTGGTGTACGCCGGCGCGCCCGCATTCACCTGCGCCTGCACCAGCTGCTGCAGCGCGGGAAACTGGCCCACAGCGTCGGGCCACTCCAGTGTCACATCCGGCACCGGCAATGTGGACACGGCAGCACTGGTCACACCGGCAAACTGGTTGCGACAGCCTTCACTGGCGCTGGCAACGGGCAACGCTTTCTGCGCTCCGTAGGTGGGCAGCCAGCGATTGCGCGCGGTCACCGCGCCAGTGGCCGCATCGATCTGCACATTCCAGCTCTTGCGCAGCGGCGGCGCGATATTGCTGACGTACGCGATGCTCGCCGCCGGGTCATACCCCGACACCTGCACATCGGTGCACACGTTTTTCGCCACATAACGTGTCAGCAACGGCAGATCGTTGGTATATTCGCAGCCCGCCAGCGGCAGCAACAAACCCAGCGACAGAATCCTGCACGCCACCCGCTGTTTCCTTCCCCCCATCCCCTTCCCAATCCCTTTCATGCAAAGTCCCCTGCTAAACCATTTCGTTGTATGAATGATGGCGCCTGTGCCGGTCGCCCTGCCTGACCCTACCAAAAAATCCGCCCCTTTTCACACCGCGCGACTTTCGGCAGACTGACAGCCCCATCCAGGCCGCCTTCAGACAGGACCTCTCCATGACGGAATCCCGCACCGGACACGCTCCCCACGTCAGCCTGCAACAGCTCGATGAACTGCTGTGCCTGCGGGTGCAACATCCCAGGGCCAGCGCGCTGATTGCACTGCAGGGTGCGCAGGTGCTGGAATTTGCCCCCGCCGGATCGCAACCTGTGGTGTGGCTGAGCAAAACGGCTGCCTTCCGGCGCGGACAGTCGGTGCGCGGCGGCATTCCGGTGTGCTGGCCCTGGTTTGGCGATCTGGCCCGCAATCCGCAACCGGTGCGCGACACCCTGGCGCAAACCGATGCCCCCGCCCACGGCTGGGTGCGCAGCCTGCCCTGGCTGCTGCAGCGGATCGACGACACGGCGGACGGCGTTTTCCTCCAGCTGGAATGTCCCACCGCCAGCCTGCCGGTATCCTGGGCCCGGCAGATTTCCCTGACTCTCGACATCCGCATCGGCACGCAACTGGAACTGCGCCTGACCACCACCAACCACGGCCCACAATCACTCACCCTGTCACAGGCACTGCACACCTACTTCGCCGTGCAGCACACCGATCAGGTGGAAATTCGCGGACTGGAAAACGTGGACTACCTCGACACGCTGGATGGCTGGCAGCGCAAACAGGACGCGTCGGCACTGCACATTGCCAGCGAAACCGACCGCATCTATCTCGGCGCTCCGCAACAGATCCACATCGACGATCACGGCTGGCAGCGCCGGATCAGCCTCAGCAGCCAGCACTCGCGCTCGGCTGTGGTATGGAATCCGTGGGTTGAAAAAGCGAAACGGCTGAGCCAGTTCGAAGCGGACGCGTACACGTCCATGCTGTGCATCGAAACGGCGCGGGTCATGGAAGATTGCGTGACACTGCCGGCCGGCGCCAGCGACACGCTGGACGTCATCATCAGCACATCACCGCTGGCCTGATTTTTATCCGCAAAAAAGAAAGGGCCCACCGCGAACGGCGAGCCCTGTCACATTTGCAGCCAGGGAAGTTACGCGCTGATCACGAACAGCGCCACCACACAGGCCAGCGCCAGCACCCACACCAGCGACCGCAGCGTCGGCTTGTCCGCAATGTAGAGCACGCCGTAAAACACCCGCAGCACGATAAAATTCAGCGCCAGCAGATCAATCCAGAACTGCGATGCATGCGCCAGATGCGCAATGATCACCGCCGCAATGAATCCCGGCAGCGCCTCGAAATTATTCTGCTGCGCCCAGTTGGCGCGCGCTCCGCGCCCCTCCAGTTTACCCAGCCACTCACGCGGCTTGCCGTTGTCGAATTTCGGCGCACTGGCCTTGGCCACCATGCTCCAGGCAAACGGCATCAGAATCGCAACCAGCACACACCAATAGGCAATTGTCATATTGTTTTCCCCTTCGTTGTTTTAATGAAAATGGTTGTTTTAATGAATGTGTTGTCAGAAATTCAGTCCAGCAGCACCGGCAGTTCGCGCTCGATCGACGCGCCCTGCGCCGACAGACTCCAGCGCCACGCCATGATCTCCACACCGGCCTGCGCCGCTTCCCGCAACTGCTTGCCATACGCCGGATCGATATGATCCGCCGGCCGCACGCATTCCACCCCAGTGTGCTGCACGCAGAAAAACAGCACGGCACGCTGACCGTCCGCCACTACCTGCATCAGTTCGCGCAGATGCTTGCGGCCGCGCTCGGTGACGGCATCGGGAAAGTAACCCGTCGCGGCCTCGCCGAGCGTAACACTTTTGATTTCAATGAAGCACGTGCCGGAACTGCCATCCAGCAGCAGGTCGATGCGACTGTTTTCGGCGCCGTATTTCACTTCCGCGCGAATCTGCTGATAACCCTGCAGAGACGGAATCACGCCGGCCGCAAGCGCCTCTTTTACCAGTGCATTGGCCCGCCCGGTATTGACGCCGATCAGCGCGCCGGCATCGTTCTGCACCAGTTCCCAGGTGTGGCGATACTTGCGCTGGTCATTGCCGCTGTCGGAAAACCACACGCGCCAGCCCGGTTCCGCACAGTTTTTCATGGAGCCGGTATTGGGACAGTGCAGGGTGATCTGCTCGCCGCTGTCGAGCCGCACATCCGCCAGAAACCGCTTGTAGCGCTGGATCAGCACGCCGGACTGCAACGGAGGATCAAACTTCATTGCGGCACCTGCGCGATGAAATTGCGCAGCCGCTCCACCGCCTGCGCCAGCCGCTCCAGATTCGCAGTGTAGGCAATGCGCACATGCTGATGCGCCTGATGCGTGCCGAAATCGATGCCGGGCGTGATCGCCACGCCAGTCTGTTCCAGCACCTGCTCGCAAAAGGCAAAGCTGTCGTCGGTAATCGCCGACACATCGCAATACAGATAGAACGCGCCTTCCGGCACACACGGCAGCTTCATGCCCAGCGCCGGCAATTCCCGCAGCAGAAAATCCCGGCGCTCATGCAAAATCGCGCGCCGCTGCTCGTACAGCGCAATGCTCGACGGGGAAAAGGCTTCCAGCGCGGCGTACTGCGCCACCGTCGGCGCGGCCAGATAGAAATTCTGCGCCAGGCGATCCAGCGCCTCGATGTGGCACTCCGGCGCCACCAGCCAGCCCAGCCGCCAGCCGGTCATGTTGAAGTATTTGGAAAAGCTGTTGATGACGAACAGGCTGCTCTGCGGATCCGGCAGTGCCAAGGCCGTGGCGGCATCCAGACCATAGGTCAGGCCGTGATAGATCTCGTCCACCAGCAGCACGCCGTCACGGGCATCCACTTCCGCCTTGAGCGCCGTCAGTTCCTCCAGGCTCAGCAGGGTGCCGGTGGGGTTGGAGGGCGACGCCACCCAGGCCCCGCGCGTATGGCCCTGCCAGTGCTGCTGCACCTGCGCCGCCGTCAGCTGATATTGGGAATCCGGCCCCACCGCCACCCGCTGTGGCTCGGCCGCCAGCAGATGCAGGAAGTTGTCGTTGCAGGGATAGCCCGGATCGGCCAGCAGCACACCGTCGCCGGGATTGAACAGCAGCGCCGTCGCCAGACTGATGGCCCCGGATGCCCCCGGCGTCACCACCACCCGGCGCGAGTCCAGGCTCACCCCATAACGATCCCGGTAAAAATCCGCAATTGCCTGCTTCAGTTCCGGCAGGCCGGTGGGCGCCGTATAGCGGGTGCGCCCCTCGTTCATGGCGCGAATCCCCGCCTGCACCACGTGGTCCGGCGTGGGAAAATCCGGCTCCCCCACTTCCAGGTGAATGACGTCACGGCCGCGGGATTCCAGCTGTTTGGCCCGGTCCAGCAACGCCATTACATGAAAGGATTTGATGCGGTCCACCCGCGATGCGGTACGTGCCAAGGCTGCCATCCTTTTGTCATCTGTCTTTCATACAAGTGTTCGAAGATCGCCAGCAGCAGTATTCCATAGCCCGGTAAATGGGGTTATGATCGGGCGTTCGCTGCCGGCCGGCCCACCACGAAATGCTGGCCACAGATCATATAACAGCTTGTTATATAACGCCCGCGATCTGGCCTGGCGCAAGGATTCCAGAAGCGGCACGGTAGGGACGCTGGCAGCAGCCGTCGGCAAATTCGAGGTTTCTTCCTCGCGGTTTCATCCCGGGAACGACTTCACGCAGTACAGGGATTTGCCAATCTTGGGATTTATGTTATATGAATAAAGATTGAGCAGTTGCGAGGATCACGCTTATGGCAACACGTAAAAAGAAAAACGTCGTCGAGCTTTCACGCTCCCAGTTCACCCCGTATGAACCGGCCAAAGGCGAAGAGTACATGAGCAAGGGCCAGCTCGAGCACTTCAAGGCCATCCTGCTCAAGTGGCGCCAGGAACTGATGGAAGAAGTGGATCGCACCGTGCACCACATGAAGGACGAGTCCGTCAGCCTGCCCGATGCCGCCGACCGCGCCACCCAGGAAGAGGAATTCAGCCTGGAACTGCGCACCCGCGACCGCGAACGCAAACTGATCCGCAAGATCACCCAGGCACTCGACAAGATCGAGAAAGAAGAATACGGCTGGTGTGACGCCTGCGGCATCGAGATCGGCATCCGCCGCCTGGAAGCCCGTCCCACCGCCAACCTGTGCATCGACTGCAAGACCCTGGAAGAAATCAAAGAGAAACAGTGGGGAACCTGAGTTTCCGCTGACATCGCACACTGCAAGGCACGCACTTATCTGCGTGCCTTTTTTATTTCCGCTCGGGCACGCATCCTTTAAATACGCATGACACTGGATTCCTACACCGGCCGCTTTGCTCCGTCCCCCACCGGCCCGCTGCATCTGGGCTCGCTGCTCACCGCGCTGGCCAGTTATCTCGACGCCCGTTCACGCAGCGGCATCTGGCGGGTACGGATGGAGGATCTCGACCCGCCGCGCGAAATGTCCGGCGCGGCCGACAGCATCCTGCGCACGCTGGAACGGTACGGCCTGCACTGGGACGGCACCGTGCTTTACCAGAGCCAGCGTCACGCATTGTATGAGGAGGCCGTCCAGCAGTTGCTGCAGAAAAAGCTCGCGTTTTACTGCACCTGTTCCCGCAAGGATCTGCAGCTGCTGGGTGCCACCGCCTATCCCGGTACCTGCCGTCACCAGCACACACTGCCGCGCACCGATTTTGCGATTCGCGCGCAGGTGAATGACACACCCATCACCTTCGACGACGCCCTGCAGGGCCACTGCACCTTCAATCTGTCCACGGACGGCGGCGACTTCATCATCAAGCGCAAGGATGGTTTGTACGCCTATCATCTGGCGGTGGTGATCGACGATGTCGCGCAGAGCATCACGCACATCGTGCGCGGCAGCGATCTGCTGGATTCCACGCCGCGCCACATTCACTTGCAACGGCTGCTGGGCCTGCCGACGCCACACTATGCGCACCTGCCGGTGCTCGTGAATGCGCAGGGCCAGAAGCTGTCGAAGCAGACGTTTGCGGCGCCCCTGCCGGAAGACAATCCGGTGCCGGCGCTGTTTGCCTGCCTGCAGTCGCTGGGGCAACACCCGCCGGCGGAACTGCAGCAGGCCAGCCGGGACGAACTGCTGCACTGGGGTACTGCGCACTGGTCGCTGCAGCGCGTGCCGCACTGCGCCAGCCTGCCCGAAACTGCTCTGACTTTGCACAGCTCCACGCGCTGACGTAACATCAATCAGATATCTCCACGGCGGTAACGCATCCCTATGTATATTGATCGACTGGTCCTGATTTTCATTGCCGGTGCCTATGTGCTGTCTCCCGCGCTGATGCAGTGGTGGTCGGAAAGCGGTGCCGCCTGGTGGCGACCGTTTCTGGTGTGGGGGCTGCTGATCGGCCTGACTTTCTGGATTGCCCGGAGCCGCGATCTTGATGGCATTTAGCCTGACCGAAATCTTCGGCATCGGCCTGGGCTACCTGCTGTTCTTCTTCAGCGTCGCCTGGCTGACCGACCAGGGTTACATTCCCGCCCGCATCGTGCGCCATCCCGCCACCTACGTGCTGTCGCTGGGCGTGTTCGCCAGTGCCTGGGCGATTTACGGCGCGGTCGGATTCGCCCACGACTTCGGCTACAACTTCCTCGCCTATTACCTCGGCATTTCCGGCGCCTTCATGCTGGCGCCCATCGTGCTGGCGCCGATCCTGCGACTGGTGCGCAACTACCAGCTGGGCTCGCTGGCCGACCTGCTGGCGTTCCGCTATCGCAGCCCGGTGGTGGGCGCGCTGGTCACCATCTGCATGCTGGTGGGCATCATGCCGCTGCTGGCGATGCAGATTCAGGCAGTGGCGGATTCCATTCATGTGCTGGTGCCGGAGACTTCTCCCGACACGCTGGCATTCAGCTTCGTCTGCATGATCATTCTGTTCGCCATCCTGTTCGGCGCCCGCCACATTTCCGCGCGGGAAAAACACGAAGGGCTGGTGGTGGCGATCGCGTTCGAATCGGTGATCAAACTGACGGCGATGCTGATCACCGGCCTTGTCATCCTGTATGAGGTGTTCGGCGGACTCGGCGGGCTGAATGAATGGCTGGGCAGCCACCCCGAACAGCTGATGCAGCTGTACAAGCCGCTGGAGGAAGGCCCGTGGCGCAGCCTGGTGGCGGCGTTTTTCGTGTCGGCGATCGCCATGCCGCACATGTACCACATGGCGTTCACCGAAAACCTCAACCCGCGCGCGCTGCTCACTGCCAGCTGGGGCCTGCCACTGTACCTGCTGCTGATTTCGCTGCCGATCCTGCTGATCGTGTGGGGCGCGGCGGCGCTGGATATTTTCGGCAATCCGGAATATTTCACCCTCAGCGTGACGCAGGCGCTGGGCTCGCCGGCGCTGGTGATTCTGGTGTTTGTGGCGGGACTTTCGGCCGCCAGCGGTGTGATCATCGTCTGCACGCTGTCGCTGTCGGCCATGGTGCTGAACCATCTGGTGCTGCCGCTGGCCCCGTTCAACCGCCGCCGCAACCTGTACTCCTGGCTGCTGTGGACGCGCCGCGCGCTGATCGCTGCGATTATCCTGGTGAGCTACGGTTTCTACCTGCTGATGTCCAGTCGCCACACCCAGTCGGAACTGGGTTTTCTGGCGTTTGTCGCCGCGATGCAGTTCGTGCCCGGCCTGTTCGGCGTGCTGATGTGGAGCCGCGGCAACCGCGACGGATTTCTCGCCGGCATTGCCGCCGGCATCTGCGTGTGGCTGTTCGGCCTGCTGCTGCCGGTGCTGCTGGGCGTACAGGTACATGTCAACATTCCCATCCTGATCGATGACGTTTTCCCCACCATCAACAACAGCTACATGGTCGCCACCTTTGCGATCTTCCTGAACTCGCTGATCTTCGGCATCGTGTCGCTGCTGACCGAGGCCAGCCCGTCGGAAAAGCTGGCGGCGGAAACCTGCAACGTCGACAACCTGCGCCGGCCGCAGCGCTGGGAACTGTCGGTGAAAACCGCGCGCGAATTCGTCGGCCGGCTGGCCAAGCCGCTGGGCGCAGTGACCGCCCGCCGCGAAGTGGATCTGGCCCTCAACGATCTGGCCATGAGCCTGGACGAATCCCGCCCCTACGCCCTGCGCCGCCTGCGTGACCAGCTGGAAACCAACCTGTCCGGCCTGCTGGGTCCGTCGGTCGCGCACGACATCCTGGAGTCCTCGATTCCCTACGTGATCCATTCGCAGAACGACGGCACCCAGGACATCCACTTCATCGAAAGCCGGCTGGAGGAATACCACGACAAGCTGACCGGTCTGGCCGGCGAACTGGACAGCCTGCGCCGCTTCCACCGCCAGACGCTGCAGGATCTGCCGGTGGGCGTGTGCTCGCTGGGCAGCGACGGCGAGGTACTGGGCTGGAACCGCTCGCTGGAACTGATCACCCGCGTGCCCGCCGACACCATTCTGGGCTCCCACATCACCCACCTGCCGGCGCCCTGGGACAGCCTGCTCAAGCGCTTCATCGAGGCGGAAAGCCGCAATATGCAGCAGGAAGTGGACTATGAGGGCGTGCACCGCTGGCTGAGCCTGCACAAGGCAGCGCTGGGTCTGTCCAAGAGCAATGCCTCGCCGGGCGGCCAGGTCATCGTGGTGGAAGACACCACCGAAATGCGCATGCTGGAACACCATCTGGCCCATTCCGAGCGCCTGGCATCGGTGGGCCGGCTGGCGGCAGGCGTGGCCCATGAAATCGGCAACCCAATTACCGGCATCGCCTGCCTCGCGCAGAATCTGCGTTTCGACAGCGAAGACCCCGCCGTGCTGGAAACCGCCGAACAGATCCTCGACCAGACCAAGCGCATCACCCGCATCGTGCAGTCACTGGTCAGCTTCAGCCACAGCGGCTCCACTCATGTAGCGCAGGAGCCGGTGCTGATCCATGAATCGGTGCAGGAAGCCATGGACCTGCTGGCTCTGAACAAGGAAAGCAAGCAGGTGCGCTTCATCAACCACTGCGACCCCGACCACTGCGCCAAGGGCGACCGCCAGCGCCTGACCCAGGTCTTCATCAACCTGCTCAGCAACGCCCGCGACGCCTCCGAGCCCGGCACCGCCATCACCGTCACCAGCCACGAAAAGGAACACACCATCGTGGTGGAGGTGGAAGACGAGGGCAGCGGCATTCCCCCGGACGTGCTGCTGCGTATCTACGAACCCTTCTTCACCACCAAGGATCCCGGCAAGGGCACCGGCCTCGGCATGTCGCTGGTTTACAGCATCATCGAGGAGCATTACGGACACATTGCCATCCAGAGCCCGCTGGATTCCGCCCGCGGCGGCACCCGTGTTACCATCACCCTCCCCCGTTACCCGATGCTGAAACTAACAGCGCCGGGCAATGATCGCCATCACGAGGAAATGCATGAGCCACATCCTGATCGTTGAAGACGAGTCCGTGATTCGCACCGCACTGCGCCGCCTGCTGGAACGCAACGGCTACCAGGTCAGCGAAGCCGGAGCCGTCCGGGATGCAGCCGACAACTTCAAGCTGGTGGATTTCGACCTCATCATCACCGACCTGCGCCTGCCTGGCGCTCCCGGCACCGACATCATCCCCCTGTGCGACGGCGTTCCCGTGCTGGTCATGACCAGCTACGCCAGCCTGAAATCCGCAGTGGAATCCATGAAGATGGGCGCGGTGGACTACATTGCCAAGCCGTTCGACCACGATGAAATGCTCATTTCGGTGGAACGCATCCTGAAACAGAAAGCCCTGGAGCGCGAAAACCAGGCCCTCAAATCCCAGCTCAACCGCGACTACCCCGCCACCGGCATGATCGGCGAGTGCGAGGCCATGCAGGCCCTGTTCCGCAACATCAAAAAGGTGGCGCCCACCGACTCCACCGTCCTGGTGCTGGGGGAATCCGGCACCGGCAAGGAGCTGGTGGCGCGCGCGGTACACGAACAAAGCCAGCGCAAGGATGGCCCGCTGATTTCCGTCAACTGCGCCGCCATTCCCGAAACCCTGATTGAGTCCGAACTGTTCGGCCATGAAAAGGGCGCCTTCACCGGCGCCAACGCCAATCGCAAGGGGCTGGTGGAAGCAGCCGACGGCGGGACCCTGTTCCTCGACGAGATCGGCGAACTGCCGCTGGAAGCCCAGGCCCGCCTGCTGCGTCTGCTGCAGGAAAAGGAAGTACGCCGGGTGGGGTCGGTCCAGTCCAAGACCGTGGACGTGCGGCTGGTGGCGGCCACCCACCGCAACCTGAAGAATCTGGCCCGGGAAGGCCGCTTCCGCGAAGACCTTTATTACCGCCTGCATGTGGTGGAACTGCGCCTGCCGCCCCTGCGCGAACGCGGCAAGGACGTGGAAAAGCTGGCCCGGGAACTGCTGATCCGCACCGCCCGCAAGATGGCCAAGCCGGAGCTGACCTTTTCCCAGGAAGCGGTGGAAGCCATTGGCCAGTACCGCTGGCCCGGCAACGTGCGCGAACTGGAGAATGCCATCGAGCGCGCCGTGATTCTGGTCGACGGTCCGGTCATTACCCCCGACCTGCTGGCCATCGACCTGTCACCGGAATACCAGCTGGAAGAAGATTACCCCCTGCCCACGCCCAGCCAGCACTTCCGCCCGGCCGACATTGCCGACGAACCCCAGGAAGACCTGTCACTGGAAGACTATTTCCAGCGTTTCGTGCTGGAGCACCAGGAACAGATGACCGAAACCGAACTGGCGCAGAAGCTGGGTATCAGCCGCAAGTGCCTGTGGGAGCGCCGCCAGCGCCTGGGCATCCCGCGCAAGAAGCCATTCACCCGCTAAGCCCCCTGCTGACGCTGCTTTTTATCAAACTGCAGCGTCAACAACCCGACACCGCCCTCCGATCAAAATTCACCCAATCGTTGACACCTCCGCTGCGCAGGTCTGCCCGCGGAGAGGGCTACCGCGCCTGTTTCGTTGTCCCGCGCGCGCCCGGATCGCTAAATAAAAGAAATCCGTCCGGATTCAGACGCCTCAGTTACGGTGTGTTACCCGTGATACCGCACACCCATGTGTTACCGAGTTACACACAAAAAGAAACAGATCTACCAGGTCACGGTAACAGATTCCCGTCGAAAGTCGGCGGTTACACAAGTTAACATTGTCATCACATTGATTTATAAGACATTTATTATTTCGCCCCGACTTGGCACGCACCCTGCTATATATTCAGCGTACCCAAGGCGACAACAAAAATAACAAGAAGGTTCGCCAGAAGGTCACAAACCACAATAACAATAAAAAAGAGCAAACCGGTGAAATGGCAGCATGTGGTAGCTGCAAAGTTGAAGCCAGTACAAAAACAACAAAAATCAGCGCCAACTTCAGCTACCCAACTGTCCACACCAGAACAACAATAATAAAAACAAAAAACAGGCAACAAAGAAAAAAGCGAATAAGAAAAACAAGAAAGCATGTAGCGAAAAAAACAAAAACAAGACGCTCACAAAACAACAATAAGAGTCGGCACTAATGGACCGGGCCTGCGGGCCCGGTCCAAAGAACAAAAGAATTCTCCTTCGATAAGAAAAAAAATAAAAATGAAGCACAAGGGAAAGCGAAAGCTTTCCCTTCTTGCTTTCTGGCTCTCCCAAAAGCAACTACCCCTTTCGCACCAGCATTCGCAATCCTGCCGTACCGTCAACGCTGATACGGGTCAGCAAAAAATCGCCCGCACCCTCTTAAAGTGACGGACCCATTCTTCCGTGCGAGCACCCCCATGTCTGAATTCGAAAACCGGGCCCGCCGTCTGCCCGATCTCCTGTCGCACCTGCCACCGCCCTCCCGTGTCATCAAACGGCTGCATCCGTTCATGAAAGCACAGGCGCGCCTGATCCCGTTCGGACTGCAGCGCCGCGTCATGGAAAAAATGATGCAGGAAGGTTTTCGCGAGGCGATTGAGGAAGGCGCTTTTGATTTTCTGCAGGGCCGCTGGCTGTGCATGGAAATTACCGACCTGCGCCTGAAATGGAATATCACTCGCGGGCTGCACGGCCCGGTGATGCTGGCCAGCGATGTGGCGGCCGACGTGACGATTCGCGGCAACCTGCGGGATTTTGTGGCACTGGCCAATCAGGAAGAAGATCCGGATACGCTGTTTTTTCGCCGCCGCCTGCTGATCAGCGGCGACACCGACCTGGGACTGCAGGTGAAGAATCTGATGTTCGGCACCGAAATGGCCGGTCTGCCACGCCTGTTGAGCCGCGCGCTGCAACAGTTGATGGCGTATTCACCGGGACAGTATTCGCCGGGCCGCTGACCTCTAGCGCTGAATTCTAGTGCAGTGCGCTGATCTGCTGCATGCCCGGCACACCAAACCAGTAACCGTTGCAGCTGTCGGCATCCGTGATCGCAAGCGCGCGGGAATCGCCATCCAGCCGTTTTTTCAGCTGCGCAATCTGCTGCAGGCATTCCGGCGTGGAAGCGCTGATGCGCATGATATTCACACCGGCTGACTGCAGCGACTGCCAGTGCGGCAGCAGATTGCAATGAGCGAAGGATTGCGTCTGGATGCCGTTGATCTGGAACAAACCCTGCTGCTCCTGACTGTACAGCGCAATGCCCTGGGGATAATCGCCGCAGCGGAATTCGCACTGGTCCTTCGGCCGGTTTTCATGGCGCGCGGTGAAACAGCGGGCGGAGTGCGCCAGCGGCAGACGGCCATAACTGAACAGCTCGGTTTCCAGTGTTCCCCCCGCAATTTCCGACTGCAGATTCCGCAGCAACGCCTGCAAAGATTCGCCGCTCAATTCCACCGGCGTCACCCAGCGCGTCACGCCACAGACATGCAGTTTTTTCAGGGTCGCGCTGTTGTAGATGTTGAGCGTGGCACCGGCGCACACCGGACGCTGCAGCTCGCACGCCATGTTCAGCGCGGCGTAATCATTGGCTTCAATCATGCCGTCGAAGCGCTCGATCAGCGTACGGGTGTGGCTGACTTCCGACTCCGCCTCGATCAGCGCCAGCGACGACAGCACCACCTGTTTGCCGCACGACTGCAGATCCCGCGCCAACGCCAGCCAGTCGCCAAGATTCATCGCACGCCGCTTGGAACAGACGGTTTCGCCAAGATATATGATGTCGACCGGCGTTTCGGCCGCGCGGGCGTAGAAATCCAGCAACGTTTTTTTATCCCAGTAATACAGCACCGGACCGAGGGAAATTTTCATGGTGTGACTGCCTGTGTGAACGGGAATATTCATCTGAACGTTACTGCCAGGGACGATGATAGGCGCCCAGCGTTGTCTGCGATCCTTCCGACAGACTGGCGAGAGTTTTATGCCAGTCGGGCTGCGCCTGATAGTGCTCACCCTGCGCGACAAAACGATCGATCGCCTGCCGCCACACACTCGCCACTTTCGCCACATACGCCGGTGCACGCTGGCGGCCTTCAATCTTGATGGCAGCAACACCGGCGGCCGACAGCTGCGGCAGCATGTCCAGCGCATTCAGGCTGACCGGCTCTTCCAGCGCATGAAACAGATGCTGTTCCACCTGGAAACGTCCCTTGCACAGCGTGGGATAGCCGGCGGGTTCATCCGGCCGAAAGCGATCGATCAGCACACCATTCAGGCGCGTTTCCAGCGTGTGCGCGGTTTCCTCCCAGCGCACGGCATGGGCCGGCGAGCAGGCACCGCAATTATTCGGCGAATCACCGGTAACGTAGGACGACAGATAGCAGCGTCCTTCCGCCATGATGCACAGCGAACCAAAGCCGAACACTTCCAGTTCGATGGGCGCTTTCGCCGTGAGTTTTTCCACCTGTTTCAGTGACAGCACTCGCGGCAACACCGCACGCCGGATGCCGAACTGGCGGTGATAGAACTGCAGCGCTTCCAGATTGGTGGCCGACCCCTGCACCGACAGATGCCGCGCCACCTGCGGATGACGCTCGGCGGCATATTCCAGCACACCGATGTCGGCAATAATCAGTGCGTCCACACCCAGGCCCGCGCCGATATCCACCGCTTCACACCATTGCCGCCAGATGCTTTCCTGCGGATATGTGTTGATGGCAACGAACACTTTCTTGCCGTGATCACGCACATACTGCACCGCCTTTTCGATGCTGGTGTCGGAAAAATTCAGACCGGAAAAATAGCGCGCGTTGGTCTTGTTGTTGAGACCTATGTACACCGCGTCCGCACCATTATCGATGGCCGCTTTCACTGAGGGAAAGTTGCCGGCCGGGCACACCAGTTCAATTCTATTTTCTGATTTCATGCGCGAAACTCCTGCCGGCAGCGCCGCTGCACCGGATCATGTTCTACAGCCCCAGCCGGTGCCAGAGCAGATCGATTTTCTGCACCACCGCCGGATCACGCCGGATCACGCGCCCCCACTCACGCTGTGTTTCACCGGGCCATTTATGCGTGGCGTCGAATCCCATCTTGGAACCCAGCCCTGACACCGGCGAAGCAAAATCCAGATAGTCAATCGGTGTGTGCTCGATGGTCATGGTGTCGCGCTGCGGGTCCATGCGCGTGGTGATCGCCCAGATCACGTCCTGCCAGTTGCGCACGTCGATATCCTCATCCACGATCACCACGAATTTGGTGTACATGAACTGGCGCAGCAGCGACCAGACACCCATCATCACGCGCCGCGCGTGTCCCGCATATTGCTTGCGAATGCTGACCACCGCCATGCGATAGGAACAGCCTTCCGGCGGCAGATAGAAATCCATGATCTCTGGAAACTGCTTGCGCAGGATCGGCACAAACATTTCATTCATTGCCGCCGCCAGAATCGCCGGCTCATCCGGCGGTCGCCCGGTGTAGGTGCTGTGATAGAGCGGCCGGTGCCGGTGCGTGATGCGCTCGATGGTGAACACCGGAAACGATGCCTGCTCGTTGTAATAGCCGGTGTGATCGCCGAACGGACCTTCGCTGGCAACATCGCCGGGATAGATGAATCCTTCCAGCACGATTTCCGCCGTAGCCGGCACCTGCAGATCGTGACTCAGACACTGCACCAGCGCGGTTTTCTGCCCGCGCAGCAGACCGGCAAACGCGAATTCCGACAGCGTGTCGGGAATCGGTGTCACCGCCGCCAGAATGGTCGCGGGATCAGCGCCGATTACCACCGCCACCGGAAACGGTTGCGCACCGTTTTTCTGCTGCCACTCGGCGTGATCAATGGCGCCGCCACGATGCGACAGCCAGCGCATGATGACGCGATTGCGGCCGATCACCTGCTGGCGGTAGATGCCGATATTCAGGCGCGGCTTGTTGGGTCCGCGCGTAATTACCAGCGGCCAGGTAATCAGCGGGCCGGCATCTTCCGGCCAGCAGGTCTGGATTGGCCATTGCGCCAGATCCACGTCGTTTTTTTCGATCACCACTTCCTGACAGGGACCGCTGCGCACTTCCCTTGCTGCCATGTTCATCACGTTTTTCAGTACCGGCAGCTGTTCGAAGATGCCACGCACGGATGCCGGCGGTGTCGGCTCCTTCAGGTGCGCCAGAACCTCGCCCAGTTGCCGCAGTTCGCTGACATCGCGCAGCCGCAGCCCCAGCGCAATACGCTTGCCGGTACCAAACAGATTGGTGAGCACCGGCACGCCAAAACCGGCGGGATTATCAAACAGCAGAGCCGGCCCTTGCTGACGCAGCACACGGTCGGAAATTTCCGTCATCTCCAGCTGCGGACTGACGGCGTGAGCGATGCGCTTCAGCTCGCCGCAACGTTCCAGATAATGCACAAAGGCGCGAAGATCGCTGAACTGCGTCATAACCACTCTGACCAAAACACCGCTGCAGGGACGCGACTGTAAGCCGCCGCAACCAGCATCGCATTGACATGGGGCAACGCAGGAATCCATTCAATCTGGCACTGTGCGGATTCGTGGCGAATTCCCCTTTCTGCAGCTGGAAATAAAGCGGTACGACACATGAAAACATTGAAGAACAGCATCACGCTGGCGATGACAGGTGCCAGCGGCGCGCACTATGGATTGCGTTTGCTGCAACTGCTGACGCAGAACGGAATTGCCGTGCACTGCCTGCTGTCGGACGCAGCACGCGTGGTGATTGCGACGGAAGTGTGTCTGGATTTTCCGGCCAGCGGCGCGCCGCATGAAGAGCGGGAAAAAATTGCGGCGTTTCTGTGCGCGCGCTTCGGCGTGGATGGCGACTATCTGGATCTGCCGCACGCGCACGACTGGTTTTCCTGCGTGGCGTCAGGCTCATCCGCGCCGCGCCGGATGGTGGTGTGTCCGTGCAGCATGGGTTCGCTGGCGGCCATTGCCCACGGCATGAGCGACAACCTGATTGAACGGGCGGCGGACGTGGTGCTGAAAGAACGCGGCCGGCTGATTCTGGTGCCACGGGAAGCGCCGCTGTCAGTGATCCATTTGCAGAACATGCTGACGCTGGCGCAGGCCGGTGCCACCATCCTGCCGGCAGCGCCGGGTTTTTACGGCAATCCGCGCAGCATCGACGATCTGGTGGACAGCGTGGTGCAACGCATTCTGGATCAGCTGGATCTGGAAATTGACGTCACGCCGCGCTGGGGCGCGCAGTCATCCGCGACCGCCACGCCGGCATTCAGGCGCGACTGATCGGGATTGGCAACTGCACATCGGCGGCGCTGTTGTTATGCATGGCATGCCTCGCAGACGGTATTGTTATGTGGCGGATCAGCCGGCGTGCGCCCGCTCCCCGACGCCGGCGTCCGTTTCAATGGTGCGGATGATGATGGCTTTCAGATGCTCCACATCGTCTTCAGAAAAATCGGCGTGGTAATTTTTTTTCATGCCGTAATCGGTGAGCAGATAGTGCTGGTCGGCCACCACATCAGCGCGCGCCAGACAGTGCGCCACGCAACGCAACGCGCAGCCGTCCAGCGCAATGATGCGCCGGCCCGACTGCGCCTTTTTCACCAGCGACGGCACACCGCCGCCCACGCCGGCAATGCACGACATCTCCGCCACCTTTTCCCGGTCCAGCTCCAGCGCCAGCCGGTTGGCCAGCTGCGCCACGCTGGAGCAGCCGGAACAGGAATACACCAGCGGCAGGTTGCGGTAATCCGTCATAGTCCTCCCCGGCGTGATCAGGCCGTCATGATGTCCTGCGCGTCGGCGAACAGGATGTTGTTTTCCAGATGGATGTGCTGCATCAGATCGTCACGCAGCTGCGCCAGCCCGGCGTACAGCGCGCGCCAGGTATTGCAGGCGCCTTTCGGCAGCGTGATGTCGTTGGTGAGATCGGCAAGCACCGCCAGCGCCTCGCCGTGCTGGTCGTGCTCGAAACGCATCACCGAAATCGGCGCCGCAATCGGCAGACCGTTGACACCGCGCTCCAGCAGCGGAAACAGGATCTGCTCTTCCTTGTGCATGTGATATTCGAGTTCGTCCTGCATGCGCGCCAGATGCTGCGCCAGTCCGCGCGGACATTCCTCGCGCTCGCCGTGCACCTGCTCCACGCGCCGCGCCAGCCGCACCAGCTCGGGCAGCTGCTGGCGGTGACGGTCGTGATAGCGGGTAAGAATGTGCTCGATCAGCGCCGCGCGCGGCACGGCACTCCAGTCCTGCGCATCCTTGTCCGGATGCGACTGCAACGCATGCAGCTGCGCCAGAATCGGCTCGGCCGGCAGGTTTTTCTGCGCAATCACATCGCGCAGGGCATGTTGTCCGCCACAGCAGAAATCCATCTGGTACTCGCGGAAAATCTGGGTGGAGCCGGGAATATTGCGCGCCAGCCAGCCAACGGATTGATCCAGCAGATTCATGGGAAACTCCTTAACTTCGCAGGTCGGTTTGAGTGTTCGGACAGGCAGGCGGCTCGTGCGCCTCACTACCGACTCCCTCGCAAGTGGCATGCCATTGGTTAAACGACTGATTCAAAAGGAATCATTCAGGGGAATGGTTAAATCTACCCGGTCATGCTAGGGTTTTTTTAACCCCAACCAAGGTAGAAATAACCATGCTGGAACACATTCTGCTGGCGGATCTGGTCCGCGAACTGCCTCAGGGGTTGCGCCTGCAACAGCTCACGGCGGCGATCCGTTCCCATTTCCGCTGCGGCGCCGTGGCCCTGCTGCGGCTGGAACACGACAGCCTGCGCCCGCTGGCGGCGGAAGGTCTGGTGCGCGAAGCCCTGGGCCGGCGTTTCGTGGTGGCGCAGCACCCGCGTCTGGCCGCCATCCTCGGCAGCCGGGGGCCGGTCTGTTTCGATCATGATTCAGGTCTGCCCGACCCTTATGACGGCCTGCTGGAAAGCAACGCCGGCGAGCCGCTGCCGGTACACGACTGCATGGGTGTCAGCCTGACCGTGGACGGCGAACCCTGGGGCGCACTCACGCTGGATGCCCTGCAACCCGGCACCTTCACCCGCCAGGCGCAGGACGAACTGGCCCGCTGCGTCACCGCCATCGAAGCCACCATTCGCATGACCCGGCTGGAGCAGGAACGCCACAGCCTCACCCTGCTGCGCCAGCAGGCCGACGACGACCGCACCCAGCCGCTGGAGGAAGGCGAAATCATCGGCCGCAGCCCGGCCATCCAGTCGCTGCTGCATGAAATCGGCGTGGTGGCCGATTCACAATTACCGGTGCTGCTGATGGGCGAGACCGGCGTGGGCAAGGAACTGTTCGCCCGCCACCTGCACCTGCAGTCACCGCGCCGCAACGCCGCGCTGGTGCATGTGAACTGCGCCGCACTGCCGGAATCCCTCGCCGAGAGCGAACTGTTCGGCCATGTGAAAGGCGCCTTCTCCGGTGCCGGCAGCGACCGCGCCGGACGGGTGGAAGCCGCCAGCGGCGGCACCCTGTTCCTCGACGAAGTGGGCGAACTGCCGCTGCCGGTGCAGGCCAAGCTGCTGCGCACCCTGCAGAACGGCGAAATCCAGCGACTGGGGGAAGACAAGCCGCGCCGGGTGGACGTGCGCATCATCGCCGCCACCAATCGCCAGCTGAAGGAGCGGGTGCGCGACGGCCATTTCCGCGCAGATCTGTACCACCGTCTGTCGGTCTACCCGATTCCGATTCCGCCGCTGCGGGAACGCGGCAACGACGTGCTGGTGCTGGCGGGGCACTTTCTGGAACTGAACCGCGCGCGACTGGGACTGCGCAGCCTGCGGCTGGCACCGGACGCCGAACTGGCGCTGCTGCACTACCCCTGGCCCGGCAACGTGCGCGAACTGGAACACGTCATCAGCCGCGGCGCGCTGAAGGCCCTGAGCCGGGGCGCCGCCCGCAGCGACATCGTCACCCTGGATGCCGGCCTGCTGGACCTGGACAGCGTGCTGGCGCCCGCCACCGCACCGGCAGTCACAGCCCCGTCTGCCCGGCCAACGGAAAGTCCGCCGCCCAGCCTGCAGGCCGCCGTTGAACAGTGCCAGCGCAACACCATCCGGGCCGCACTGGAGCGCCATCACCACAACTGGGCAGCCGCCGCCCGCGAACTGCAGCTGGATGCGAGCAACCTGCACAAGCTGGCACGCCGGCTGGGGCTGAAATAGTGCAGTGCTGGACGCTGCCTGCACCCCCGTCTAGCCTGTTGAATAACCGGTATTCTGCTGCGGGCTCCGGTGTTAGAATCGGGACCCGTTTCATTCACAAAACCCACATTCACGCACATCCACCAGGAACGCTGCCGCCTCCATGCCAAAACGGCTGATCCAGAAAATTACCGGCCTGATCAAGGGAAAGAAATCCACGCCTTTCACGCGCCGCGAAATTCCCCGTGGTGAACACCATTTTCCTGAAGAAGACATCGGCCGCAACGTCATCAGCGTGCTCGACACCCTCACCCGCGCCGGCTATGAAGCCTACCTGGTGGGCGGCTCCATCCGCGACGGCCTGATCGGCATGCACCCCAAGGATTTCGACGTCGCCACCAGCGCCACCCCGGAACAGATCCGCGCCCAGTTCCGCAACTGCCGCCTGATCGGCCGCCGCTTCCGTCTGGCCCACGTGCGCTTCGGCCGCGACATCATCGAAGTCGCCACCTTCCGCGCCGCCCATCACACCATGACCGAAGAAGACACCGACCAGTCGCACCAGTCGGACGAAGGCATGCTGCTGCGCGACAACGTGTTTGGCACCCTGGACGAAGACGCCGTGCGCCGCGACTTCACCGCCAATGCCCTGTACTACCGCCACACCGACGGCGCCGTGCTGGATTTCGTCAACGGCTATCAGGACATCATGCGCAAGACCCTGCGCCTGATCGGCGACCCGGAACAGCGTTACCGCGAAGACCCCGTGCGCATGCTGCGCGCCGTGCGCTTCGCCGCGAAACTGGGCTTCACCATCGAACCGGCCACCGCCGAGCCCATCAGGCGCCTGTCGGATCTGCTGGGATCGATCCCCCCCGCGCGCCTGTTCGAGGAAATCCAGAAACTGTTCATGAGCGGCCACGCCGAAGCCGTGTGGCCGCTGCTGACGCAATACGATCTGGCGCGCTGGCTGTTCCCGCTGTCGGTGCCCGAGAAAAATAACGCCCCCGGCGCACAGGAAATGATTGCCATCGGCCTGCGCAACACCGATGCCCGCATTCACGCCGGCAGACCGGTCACGCCTTATTTCCTGCTGGCCGTGCTGCTGTGGGGGCCGCTGCAGAAACAGTGGCGCAAATACTGCGATGACGGCATTCCGCATGCACCGGCGCTGCAGAAAGCCATCCAGCAGGTGATTCACGATCAGTCGCGCCATGTTGCCATTCCCAAGCGCTTCAGCCTGCCGATGCGGGAAATCTGGGAATTGCAGGGCCGTCTGGACCAGCGCTCCGCCAAACGGTGCGAAAGTCTGATCGAGCATCCGCGTTTTCGCGCCGCCTACGACCTGCTGCTGCTGCGGGAAGAAGCCGGTGAAACCACACCCGGACTGGGCCAGTGGTGGACCGACTACCAGCAGGCCGATCCCGCCGAGCGCGAGCGCCTGTGCCAGCAGATCGGCCAGAAAGCGCCCCGCAAACGCCGCCGCTACAACAATCGCCGTCGCGGCAACCGGCCGAATCCGCAATGATCACCGCGTTCATCGGGCTGGGCAGCAATCTGCAGTCGCCCGCCGCCCAGCTGCAGCGCTGTGTCGACGCACTGGCGCAATTGCCGGAATCGCAACTGGTGGCGGTGTCCCCGTTTTACGGCAGCGCCGCCATCGGCCCCGGCCAGCAGCCGGATTACGTAAATGCCGTGGCGCAGATCGACACCGCATTGTCGCCGCAGGCATTGCTGGCCGCGCTGCAGCAGATCGAACAGCAGCAGGGGCGCGAACGCGGACCGGAACGCTGGCTGCCGCGCACACTGGATCTGGATATTCTTTTGTATGGCGATCAGGTGGTGAACGAGGCGCATCTGCACATTCCCCATCCGCGCATGGGCGAGCGCAATTTCGTGCTGCTGCCGCTGCAGGATCTGGCACCAGATCTGACGCTGCCCGATGGCCGCCGCGTGCGCGATCTGGCACAGGGTTGCGACCGGAACGGCATCTGGCCACTCGCTGACGCCAGCCGCTGAACCGGCGCCTACAGGAAACCGGCACCCATGACTGAACGGCAGCCAACGCAGCAAAGTCAGCAACCACCGCTTCCCCGCTTCATCGTGGTGGAAGGCCCCATCGGTGTCGGCAAAACCACCCTCACCCACCGGCTCGCCAAAACCTTTGGCTATGACACGCTGCTGGAAGGCGCCGACGAAAATCCTTTCCTCGACCGCTTCTACCAGAACAGCAAACAGTGGGCCCTGCAAACCCAGCTGTTTTTTCTGTTCCAGCGTCGCGACCAGCTGAACGCATTGCGCCAGAACGATCTGTTCGAACCGGTACGGGTCGCTGATTTCCTGATCCAGAAAGACAAGCTGTTCGCCTCCATCACACTGGATGACGATGAGTTTGTGCTGTACGAAAAAATCTACCAGCACGTCATTCAGGACACCCCCCGGCCGGATCTGGTGATCTATCTGCAGGCGCCGGTAGAGATCCTGCAGCAGCGCATTGCCAGGCGCGGCATTGCCAGCGAACAGTCCATCAGCGACGACTACCTGCACCGGCTGAGCGAAGCCTACAACCGCTTCTTTCTGTATTACGATGAAGCGCCGCTGCTGATGGTGAACACCGCCGAAATCAACTTGGCAGAAAGCGCCCGTGACTACGAAAATCTGGTGCAGTATATTCTGACGGTTCGCAGCGGCCGCCACTTTTTCAATCCCGCCGCCGGCTGAAACCGGTTCCCCGCAACGGCCTCAGTCACGCCCACCAACACAGGGAAACATCACATGGCAATTACCCTCACCACGCTCAACAAGATGAAACAGCAGGGCCAGAAATTTGCCACCCTCACCGCGTATGACAGCACCTTCGCCCATCTGGCCAGCGTGGCCGGCGTGGAAGTGCTGCTGGTAGGCGATTCGCTGGGCAACGTGTTGCAGGGCCATGACAGCACCGTGCCCGTCACACTGAACGACATGATCTATCACACCGAGTGCGTGCGTCGCGGCAATCAGGGCGCGCTGATCATGTCCGACCTTCCCTTCATGACCTACGCCACCGAACAGCAGACGTTTGACAGCTGTGCTGCGCTGATGCGCGCCGGCGCTCATGTGGTGAAACTGGAAGGCGGCGCCTGGCTGACCGAGAGCGTGCGCAAGCTGACCGAGCGCGGCGTGCCGGTGTGTGTGCATCTGGGCCTGACGCCGCAGTCGGTGAACAAGTTTGGCGGCTACAAGGTGCAGGGCCGTGATCCGGCGGAACGCAAGGCGCTGATCGACGATTCCATCGCGGCGGAAAAGGCCGGCGCGGCGATTCTGCTGTACGAATGCATTCCGTCGGACCTGATGCAGGAAATCATGGGCAAGGTGAGCATTCCGGTGATTGGTATCGGCGCCGGCAATTCCACCGACGGCCAGGTGCTGGTGCTGCACGACATGCTCGGCGCCACCACGCGCAAACCCGCCAAGTTCGTGAAGAATTTCATGACCGGCAATGACAGCATCCAGGGCGCAATCGCGGCGTACGTGAAAGCGGTAAAAGATGGCAGCTTCCCCGCCGCCGAACATTCCTTCGAATAATTTCCGCAGGCAGGTATTCCATGCAAACCGTCAACAGCATCCAGGAACTGCGCGCCATCATCAGGGCACAGCGCATGGCCGGCAAACGCATCGGCTTCGTGCCCACCATGGGCAACCTGCATGAAGGCCACATCACGCTGGTGCGTGAAGGCCACCAGCGCGCCGACTTCATGGTGTCGAGCGTGTTTGTGAATCCCACGCAGTTCGGTGCGGGAGAAGATTTCGACAAATATCCACGCACGCTGAAGGAAGACCAGGAAAAACTGGCGGCTGCAGGCTGCCATCTGCTGTTCGCGCCGCCGGTGGATGAGATGTACCCCGGCGATCAGGCCAGCTGGGCCAGCGTGCATGTCACCAAGGTCACCGAGCGTCATTGCGGCGCCGTGCGTCCCGGCCATTTCGACGGCGTGTCCACGGTCGTTACCAAGCTGTTCAACATTGTGAAACCGGATGTGGCGCTGTTTGGCAAGAAGGATTTCCAGCAACTGGCGGTGATCCGCCGCATGACCACTGCACTCTGTTTTGATATCGAGATTGTCGGCGTGGAAACCGTGCGCGAAGCCAGCGGTCTGGCGATGAGTTCGCGCAACGGTTATCTGAGTGCGGAGGAAAGGGAGCAGGCCGCACTGATCTACCGAATCCTGTGCCGCACCCGCGACGCCATCCGCGCCGGCGACACTCATTTTGATGCGCTGGAGCAGGCCGCCAGCGAGCATCTGCAGCAGGGCGGTTTCCAGCCGGACTATTTCACCATCTGCCGCGCCGACACGCTGGAACCGGCTGCTGCCAGCGACAAAAATCTGGTGATCCTGGTGGCGGCGCGCCTGGGCAAAACACGCCTGATCGACAACATCGATTTCATTCTGGATTGACACACGCAACACAAGCCCCACGTTCTCACTGCGAGGATTGCACCGCATGAACCTGCTGCTGTTGTCGGGAAGTTTTCACCGGAAAAGTGTTACCCAGGCGCTGCTGAAATTTGTCGCCGCACAACTACCGGATCACATCTGCAGCACACCCGCGCTGGACCGGCTGCCGTTCTATTCCGAGGATCTGGCCGGCGCCAACCGGCCGCAGGTGATTCTGGATTTCCTGCAGCAGGTGATAGATGCCGACGCCATCATCTGCTGCACGCCGGAATACAACCACAGCATTCCCGCCGTGCTGAAAAATGCCATCGACTGGGCTTCGCGCCCCGCCTTCAAATCACCACTGAAAGACAAACCCGTCACCATCATCACGCAGGCCGGCAGCCCGGTAGGCGGCGCGCGGGCGCAGGCCCATCTGAAGCTGGTGCTGGATTCCACCCTGTCGCGCATTCATCCCAGCCACGAGATGATGGTGGCCGATGTGACACAGAAGCTGGATGCGGATGGCAACCTGACCGATCACAAAACGCAGGAACGCCTCCAGCGGCATCTGCAGGATTTTCTGGCGTTCGCCAGCAGCATCACCGGCAAATAAAAAATCGCGCGCAAGCGACACGAACAACAACAGCAAACACAGCACCATTTTTTTCACAGAGGGAATCCACATGCATCCAGGCATCATCGCGCAGCAAATGCCCGACAAGCCCGCCTACATCATGGCGGACAGCGGCATCACCGTTACCTTCCGGCAACTGGACGACGCTTCCAATCAGGGCGCGCAGCTGTTCCGCCAGCTGGGCCTGCAGACCGGCGATCACATCGCCATCATGTTGGAGAACCATCCGCGCTTTCTGCAGATCTGCTGGGCCGCGCAACGCGCCGGCCTGTACTACACCGCCATCAGCTATCGCCTGCAGGTGGACGAAGTGGAGTACATCGTGCAGGACTGCAATGCCAAATGTTTCATCACCTCGCTGGCGCAAAAGGACGTGGCGCAGCGGCTGGTGCAACAATCCGGCGCACTGCAAAATGCCTACATGCTCGATGGCGTGATCGACGGTTACCAGTCGTGGGAAAATGCTGTGGCACAGCAGCCGGCCACGCCGGTTGCCGACGAAAGCGAAGGCATGGACATGCTCTATTCCTCCGGCACCACCGGCCGGCCGAAAGGCATCAAGGTGCCGCTCAACGGCGACAAGCTGGGCACGCCCTCGCCGCTGTTCATGCTGCTGCAGGCGCTGTATTTCACCCCCGGCGCCGAAATGCGTTACCTGTCGCCGGCGCCGCTGTATCACGCTGCGCCGCTGCGCTACAACGTGAACTTCCTGCGCACCGGCTCCACCTGCATCATCATGGAAAAATTCGAGCCGGAACATTTTCTGCAGCTGGTGGAAAAATACCGCATCACCCACTGCCAGATGGTCCCCACCATGTTCATCCGTCTGCTGAAACTGCCGGATGACACTCGCAAAAAGTACGACGTTTCCAGTCTGAAAGTGGTGATCCACGCCGCCGCGCCCTGCCCGGTGGAAGTGAAGGAAAAAATGATCGAGTGGTGGGGCCCCATCATTCACGAATATTACGCCGGCACCGAAGGCAACGGTTTTACCGCCATCAACTCCGCCGACTGGCTCACCCACAAGGGTTCGGTGGGCCGCGCCATTCTGGGGCAGCTGAAAATCGTCGACGATGAAACTGGCGAGGAACTGCCGCCCGGCGAAACCGGCACCGTGTATTTCGCCAACGGCCCGGTGTTCAGCTATCACAACGATCCGGAAAAAACCGCCAAGGCCACCAACCGCCACGGCTGGACCACCCTCGGCGACGTCGGTTACGCCGACAGCGAAGGCTTCCTCTATCTCACCGACCGCAAGGCGTACATGATCATTTCCGGCGGCGTGAACATTTATCCGCAGGAAGCCGAGGATATTCTGGTGACGCATCCGAAAGTGGCGGACGTGGCCGTGTTCGGTGTGCCCAACGAGGAATTCGGCGAGGAAGTGAAAGCCGTGGTGCAGCCCGCCCACTGGAGCGACACCGGCCCGGCGCTGGAACAGGAACTGCTGGCGTACTGCCGTTCGAAACTGTCCCACATCAAATGCCCGAAAAGCATCGACTTCGAACGTGAATTGCCGCGCCACCCCACGGGCAAGCTGTACAAGCGGCTGCTGAAAGATCGCTACTGGAAAAAATAGAGCTCCCTGCCGCCGGTGCCTGCCCTGCAGCACCGGCGCTTATCCCCGCAAAAAAATCCGGCCCTGAAATTTGTACTTCCGCACCAGTCCTGTCTACGCTGAAAACAAGCACACACTTTTTGTATTAGATTTATTTGAAATCAATCCGGGATCCTTAATCTGGTTTCGCCGCCTGCCAGCGCGGCATGCACTGACAATGCGCTGATAAAACAGCAGCTTTGCCACAGGCAGCCCGTCTGCCGGTGCGCACGCGTCATGCCCGGCTTTTCTGCGGCCTTGGAACAAGCCCGCCTTGCGGCAAATACTTGTGTCTTGCGGTACAAAACGGATGTGTTGGCCATGAACAAAGATCGAATCTCCTGCATCGATGACAACGACACCAATCTGCGTCTGCTGGAGAAATCCCTGTGCGACAGTTTCGACGTGCAGATCCTCCAGTCACCCCATGACGCGATTGCGGCACTGTGCGCATTCAAGCCCGCCGTCATCCTGCTGGACGTCAACATGCCGGACCTCAACGGTTACGAGCTGTGCCAGCAGATCCGGCAGACACCCACCCTAGCTGACGCGCCCATCATTTTTGTCACCTGCATGAAAGATCTGGATGACCGGCTGGCCGGTTACGCCGCCGGTGGCGACGCCTACCTCACCAAACCGTTCGATCTGCGCGAACTGAAGTCCCTCATCCAGTCGCTGCTGGTGCGCAAGAAGTCCGTGGAAGCCAGCAAGCGCAACGCCGAGGAACTGCGCGCCATGTCCTGGACCATGCTGCGCAATACCAGCGAGATGGGCGAGCTGCTGCGCTTTTCCCAGGGCATTGCCAAGGTGAAGGATGAAGTGGCCTTTGTGGATCACCTGTTCACCACGCTGGGCGCACTGAATCTGTCGGCAACCGTGCTGGTGCGTCTGCTGTCCGGTGAAGTGGTGGCCCGCAGTGACGGCAAGCC
>CAZBII010000010.1:10589-54528 GCA_964491665.1 uncultured Moraxellaceae bacterium | reverse complement strand
CGCCGGGATGCTTCAGCACCTCGCGCAGGGTGCCGCAGTCGCCGCCGCCGATGATGGCCACGCGCTTCGGGTCCGGGTGGGTAAACAGGGCCGGGTGCGACATCATCTCGTGGTACAGAAAATTGTCCCGTTCTGTTAGCATCACGCAGCCATCCAGCACCATCAGTTTGCCGAAAGTGCGGGTCTGGTAGATCTCCAGATACTGGTAACGGGTTTGTTCCTGATGCAGCTTTTCGGTGACGGCCAGGCCGAAGGCGGTACCCTCGTTGCCGAACACTTCGGTGAACCATTTTTCCTGGGATGAATCGATCATGCTGGGACCCCGTACTGAATGCTGTCTGGGTGGGTTGGGCGGATGCTGAAGGCCAGTCTGGCCGGATTGCATGGCACAAGTATGGCGGTTGAAATCGCGCGCAACCATACCTGAAGTGGCCCCTGCGGCCAAGTTTTTTACCTTATCTCCGAACCTTCCACCTTGCACGAAAGGATGACACAGGCCCGATGGCAAACCAGCAGATTGAAGCAGCCCGCGACACTTACAGCATCGACAACTGGAGCGACGGCTATTTCGATATCAATACCGAAGGCCAGATCGATGTGGGCACCAGCCCGGATGCCGGTCGCGTGGCCCTGTCCGCCGTGGTGGATGCGGCCCGTCAGGCCGGTCTGCGCACGCCGCTGCTGGTCCGCTTCACCGACATCCTGCGGGACCGGGTAGGCAAGCTCAGCGCCGCCTTTGCCAGCGCCATGCAGACGCTGGATTACGATGCTGATTACACGGCGGTTTATCCCATCAAGGTGAACCAGCAGCGGCGCGTGGTGGAGCAGATCTATGGCACCGCGCCGGCCCATCCGCGCTGTGGCGTGGGGCTGGAAGCAGGCAGCAAGCCGGAGCTGATGGCGGTGCTGGCGCTGAGCCGGGCGGGTTCCGTGATTGTCTGCAACGGCTACAAGGACCGCGAGTTCGTGCGCCTGGCCCTGATCGGCGAGAAGATGGGACGCCGCGTGTATATCGTGGTGGAGAAAATGAGCGAGCTGGCGCTGGTGCTGGAAGAGGCCGCCCGGCTGGACGTTCAGCCGCGCATCGGCCTGCGCACCCGTCTCAGTTCCATCGGCAAGGGCAACTGGCAGAACACCGGTGGCGAGAAATCCAAGTTCGGCTTGTCCGCCACCCAGATCCTCGACGTGCTGGCCACCCTGCGCGAAGCCAATGCGCTGGACCGCCTGCAACTGCTGCACTTCCATCTCGGTTCCCAGATTTCCAATATCCGCGACATCCAGCGCGGCATGAAGGAAGCGGCGCGCTATTACTCGGCGCTGCGGCAGGCCGGCGCGGCGGTGGACATTGTCGACGTGGGCGGTGGCCTGGGGGTGGATTACGAGGGCACCAAATCCCGCAGTTTCTGCTCCATCAATTATTCGATGGAGGAATACGCCTACAACATCCTGCTGGCGCTGCAGGAAGTGTGCGCGCAGGACGCTCTGCCATTGCCGAACGTGATTTCGGAATCCGGCCGCGCGCTGACCGCGCATCACGCCGTGCTGGTGAGCAATGTGATCGGCGTGGAAAGTCCGGCGGCACGCAAGCCTGACGAACCGACCGTGGATGATCCTGTCGTGCTGCAGGAACTGGCGCGCTGCTATCACCAGATTGAAAACGCCGCGCGCGGCAAGTCGCTGTCGGAGCTGTATCACGAAGTGGTGTATCGCCTGGGCGAATCGCAGGACATGTACACCCACGGTGTGCTGACGCTGGAACAGAAGGCGCAGGCGGAACAGATTTACGGCGCCGCCTGCCAGTGTCTGCGCGACAAGCTCGATGCGTCATCCCGCGTGCAGCAGGACATCATCGATGAGCTGAATGAAAAGCTCGCCGATAAAATCTTTTTGAATTTTTCCCTGTTCCAGTCGATCCCTGATGCGTGGGGAATTGATCAGGTATTTCCGGTGCTGCCCATCAGCGGGCTGGACCGTCCGCTCAACCGCCGTGGCATCGTGCAGGACATCACTTGCGATTCCGACGGCCGCATCGACAAGTATGTGGATTCCGGCGATCTGGCCACCAGCCTGCCTATGCCGGCGTATGGTGACGACGAGGACATCGCGCTGGCGATTTTCATGGTGGGTGCGTACCAGGAAATTCTCGGCGACATGCACAACCTGTTCGGCGACACCGATGCGATTGATGTCACGCTGGATGGCAAGGGTGGTTTCAAAATCGTGAACATGCTGAAGGGTGACACGGTGGATCACATTCTGCGGTACGTGGAATACGATCCGATGCTGTTGCAGCAGCAGATCCACGAGCAGCTCCTGATGACCGGGCTGAGCAGGGAACAGCAGACCGAATTTCTCGGCGAGCTGCGCGAAGGTCTGGTGGGCTACACCTATCTGGAATAATCCCAGACAAATCCCAGCCGCAGCTCCCGTCTGTGGTTGGGAATCCCCGCCGCAATATTCCCCGACACCGACGGCGTGAAGTACGCCTCGTCCGTCACGTTCTGCACTTCCAGATACGTTTCCAGATTCTGTGCCAGGTAATAGCCGAATTTCAGATTGGCCAACCAGAAGCCGTCGAGGTTTTCGCGCCGGTTGCCGTTGTTGCTGAGTGTTTGTCGGTCGGACTGGTGGTTGAGGGCGAGCGTGGCGTAGCCGAACGGTTGCTGGACGCGGCCGATGAGGGAAAATAACTGATCGGATTCGCGGAAGCTGGAGGTGACCTGGTTGAAGAGGTAGGTGCCGGTGGCGCGCAGACTGAAGGCGGGATTCAGCTGCACGGCCAGTTCCGTTTCGATTCCGTCGCTGGTTTCGTGGCCCGCGTTTTCATAGGTGCGTATGCCCTCGACCAGCGCCTGCGAAATGGAGTCGTGAAAGCGGTTGTAGAAATAGCTGGTGGTGAAGCTGGCGTTTTGCCACTGCCGCAGCCAGAGCAGTTCCCAGGTGTCGACGGTTTCCGGTTGCAGGTCAGGATTCCCCAGCAGAATGGTGTTATTGATGGTATAGAGTTCGGCTGCCACCGGGGCGTCAAAGGCGCGCCCGTAAAGTAATTTCACGCTGTCGCTGCTGTTGGGATGCAGGGTGAGGGCAGCGCGCGGGCTGACATGGGAGCCCACCTGCGAGTAGGAATCGTAGCGCACGCCCAGCACCAGTTCGGCCTGCTCGGTCCAGCGCGACTGGTATTGCAGGAACGCGGAGGCCACGTCCATGTCCGCCGCTTCGGTGGTATCGACCCGGTTGCCGAAATCGGCGCGGTAGGCAATCGGCAATTCACCGCGGTACAGCGCGGCCAGATCAAAATTGCTGTCCAGTTGCGACTGTTCGATGCCCGGATTGCGGTAGCTCGCGCCGAACTGCAGGGTGTGGCTTTCATTCAGGGTCCAGTCGTTGAGCCAGCGCGCCCAGCTTTCAGTGGTCACGGTTTCCGAATAGAAGCGTACCGGCTCGTTGCTGGCCGGAGAGCTGATGGCGGCCAGTGCACCGGGCGGCGTGGATTGCGTGTCCACCAGCATGCGGAAGCGGGAATAGCCCGCCTGCAGTTTGCTGGACAGTGCCGGGCTGAGCTGCAGGGTGTGTTCCAGCATGCCGTGGTAATAGCGGGTGTCGTAACTGTTGAAACCGTTGGCCACGAAACCGGTGACGTAGAAGTCGTCCATGTCGCGATCGGTCGCCAGCAGCTGCAGACGCGTATCCTGACTCAGGCGCAGCTGCAGCAGTGCTTCGCGGCCCTGTTGCGGGTCGCTGGTCATCACGGTTTGCGGACTGAAGCTGTCCTGCACGCGATAGTCTTCACCGCTGGCGCGGGTGCCCTGCACGAACAGGCTGCCGCCGGCGTTGTCGCCGCCGAACTGGTGCAGCCAGCTGGCACTGGCCTGTTCTGGCGTGCCGCCATTCAGATAGAAACGACTGCCGGCTTCATCGGTGATGATGTTGACCATGCCGGTGAGGGCGTTGGAACCGTACAGCGACGATCCTGGTCCGCGAATGAATTCGATGCGCTCCACGTTGGCCAGCGGAATCTGGGGATAGGTGCTGGCGGCGCCGCCGGTAAAAAAATTCTCGATGCGCATGCCGTTGATCATCACCAGCACTTCGCGCCCTGACACGCCGAGCTTGCGGCCGCGCACCGAATAAGGCTGGCTTATGCTGTTGTCGGAGGAGCGTGCCGCTTGGAAGCCGGGCACATAATTCATCAGTTGTTCAACGCTGCTGACCGGCAGCTGGCGGATTTCCTCGCGGGTGAAGACGGTCACTGCAGCCGGAACATCGCTCAGCTTTTTTGCGGTCAGCGTGGAACCGGTGATGTTCACCTGGCCCAGTTCCTCCAGCGACAGTTCGAACAGATCCCTCTGGGCAGCCGCCAGCGGGCCGGACGTTGCCAGCAGGGCGCCGGCCAGCAGGCTGGCCAGTCCGCGCAAACGGAGCTGTTGTCTAGGGTAGGTGCGCTGACAATCCATGTTTCGCTTCTTCGTCGTTAGCGTGTTGCAGGTAACTACTTATTCAAGGGTAGCCCAGTTGCCGTGCCCGCAGCCGTATGCGGACGAGAAAATCTGCCACGGTATCCGGGGTCAGGTCGGTGTCGTTGAGCAGCGGCATAGCGGGAAAGCTAAGGCGCAGATGGGCGGCAAACAGTCCGCTGCCGGCGGGGGTGAGCAGCTGGCCCTGCGGGTCGAATACCGGCGTGGTGTCCAGGCCGCAGCTGGGAGAGCGGCTTTGCAGAATGAATCCGCACAGCTCCGGATAGACACGGCTGACAATGGCGGACACGGTTTGCAGCCGGTCGGTGACATCCACGGCGGGATCATCGCGGCCGCGGGCGCGGATGCCGGTCTCGCTTTGCACCAGCTGGATGGGCGCGCGTGGAATGCCCATGCCGGCCACGGCTTCCGGGCAGAAGGGCAGCAGCCGGCAGTGGGGAGCGATCTGTTCGGCGATCAGGGCATTGAACCGGTCGCGGCCGTCATAACGCACCGGCTGCCCGGCCAGACAGGCGCTGATTCCCACCAATGGCAAGGTTTCGTCCATGGGTCCCCTTTCCTCAATAAATCTATCAGATTGAAAACTCACTCTTTTTTAGCGGTGTCGCTATAATGGCCGCCGTCTAAATTCCGTTTGGGAATGGGGCCAAGGCCATTTGGCTATAAAGCTATAGATAGCTGAATCCTTAGACAAAAATACCATCTAAAAAAGCAAAATTTTTTTAGCAAAGCCAAACGGCTCGACTATAAATATCTTTACCTCTGCAAGCAGCCAAAATGATTGAGGATAGCGACGATGTCTGATTACGATGATGTTGACGAAAACGCAGTAGAACCCGCAGGTGAAGACGAGGCGGCGCTGCCGGCCGTTGAAGAACCCGCACAGATCACCTTTGAAGATGGCCGCGACCGCACCGTGAGTTCCCGGGAAGCAGAACGCCGCCGTCTGGAAGAAGACATGAAGCGCTTTCTGAGCGGCGGTGGCAAGATCACCCAGGTCGATCCCAATGTGCGGATGGACCCTCCGCGCAAGCCGGAATCCAATTACGGCAGCCGGCCGATCTGAACAGTAGAACTGCTTGCAGGTGAGGTTGAAGGCTTACTCTTATTGATTGCGAGATATATCAGAACGTTTCTGAACCCGGTGACGAACATCACCGGGTTTTTTTTCGCCTGCATTCCGGCGTCACTCAGTTGTACAGGCATTCCACGTAAAGGGTGTTCATGTTGGAGCCGCCGTTGACCGGGCCGAACAGGTCGGCGCTGGCGAAAATGCCGGAGCGGTGGTGAACCGAGAAGCCGAAAAAGCAGTGGCGGTAGTCGTCGCTGTTGATGATGTCGCCGATGCTGGCGTCGACGCTCACGTCCAGATAGTTGAGCAGGTGCGAGGTGGTGGGACTTTTCTTTTCCACGTTCAGGCGTTCGATGTAGGGCACCCGGTCGGCGTAGGAAATGCCTTCGGCAAAACCGAAGCGGGTCATGACGGAGTCGGACCAGGGCAGGTCGCTGTAGTAGAACTTGAACGCGGCGACGTATTCGAAAAAGTCCGGCTGGGTGCCGCGCTCGAACCGGCGCGCAATGCCGCCCTTGAGCCAGACTTCGAAATTGGTGCCGAAAAAGGTGTCGGACAGCTGGCGGCCGGTGAAAACGCTGAACAGGGCCGGGTGCGACGGTTCGTATTCGATGTCGCCGCGCACGATCTGGTTGAGGCTGGTTTCGGTTTCGAAGCCGCCGGCGACGCGGATGAACCAGGGTTTGCCGGGGCCGTCGAAAAAGTCGTAGCTGGGGCCGGTGCGCTGCCCGCTTTCCTCTTCGAACTGCACGCGGTAATTCAGGCCCAGTTTCAGGATGTCCTGCTCGTCGACGATGGGGCTGTCGTAGATGGTGTCGCCCAGCCGTTCGTATTCGATGTTGAAGGTGAGGAACTGGCGGCTGTCGATGGCGTAGCGGATGTCGGAGCCGATGCGGAAGCTGGTGGATTCATCCACCCGGTAGCGCGGTCGGTCGGGCAGTACTTCTTCGGTGCGCACGCCGAAGTAGTACTGGTTGTAGTCCTGCGAATACCAGCTCACGCCCACCCAGGGCAGGATTTTCCACGGGCCGTGGTCGTAGTAGCGGCTCCAGTTGAACGACAGCACCTGGCCGTTGTGATTGCTGGAGATGTCGGAGGCGGCATCGAAGGTGAAATCGCCCAGGGCGGTGACGCGGGTCAGGTCAAAGCCGCCGTCGACGCTGTCTTCCCGCCCCATGCCTTTCAGATAGTCCTTTTCGTCGTCGTTGTAGCCGGCAAAGCGGTAGCCGGCGTACAGGTTGGCGCGCCAGTTTTCGCTCTTGTAGGCGTGGATGCCGGCCTTGGTGCCGGCCAGAAACAGGGTTTCGCCGCTGTAGGTCAGCAGGGGAATGAAGTCGGAATGGAGGTCTTCGTCTTCATAGGGCGAGGACTGGGTACGCAGGGTGGCGGCAATGGACCAGCGCTGGCTGTAGTCGTCCGCCGGCAGATAGGACACGTCGCCGATGGCGCGGGCGGTTTGCGGCAGCAGGCCGATTCCCAGCCAGAACAGCAGGATAGCGCTGGCGCGGGCGCTGTGGAGCAAGGTCACCATGGGGGCGGTCCAGTCCTGTACGACAAAAGCGGGTTGGAGTGAAAAGGCGCGCCATTGTACGGCAATTCCGGGGCGGGAAAAGTGGCGTGCGCGCTTTTTGCCGGGGCAGAACCGGACGGGCAGCGCCGGTCAGCCGGGGCGGGCTTGCGTGTCCAGGGCGCGGATCAGGGGCGGGATCTGGGCCAGGGCGGTGACAGTGTGTTCTGGCCGGAAATCGTCGGGCGGCGGCGGGGCGTAGTGACTTTTGAACCAGATGGTGTGGAAGCCGAGGGCGGCGGCGGCGTCGATGTCCTCGTGGGGGTGGTCGCCGATGTGGACGCATTCCTGCGGCTGCACGCCGGCAAAGTCCAGCGCGGCCTGAAACATGTCGGCGTGGGGCTTGGGCCGGGGAACGTTGTCGGCATTGAAGTGGGCTACAAAATAGCGCGCGATGCCGATGCGCTCGAGATGGGCGTTGCCGTTGGTAAGGGCGATCAGGCGGTAGTCGCGGCTGAGGGCCTGCAGCACGGCCTCGCCGTCATGGAACAGCTGCACCTGGTTGCGGTGGTGGAAGAACACATCGAAGGCCTGCGCCGACATGTGCTCGGCCTGCTCGTGGGACAGGCTGGCGTCACGGAAGGCGCGGTACAGCATTTTCCTGCGCAGGCCGGTGGGCTTGTGGGCCAGTTCGGGAAATTCGCTGACGGTGCGCTGGCGCAAATCCTTCATGGCGCTGCGTTCCAGATGCGCCACGGCGGCGGGCACCTGCTGTTCGATCCACTCGCGCATGGCGTGATCGGCTTTCACGATCACGGGATCGATTTCCCACAGGGTGTTGTCGAGGTCGAAGGTGATGAGTTTGATCATGCCGGCATCTTAGCAGGTGGAGGCGCCTTTGAGGACGGCGCCGGGTCAGCGCGCCAGCACGCCGTCCAGATGCTGCAGGAACAGGCTGTACATCTGCTCGATGCGCGTTTTCACCTTGGCCTGCTTGTCGGCCGGCACGCTGGCGGGCAGTTGCAGCTGCACGCCCCAGCGCACTTCGCAGCCGTCGCCGGCCGGCAGCACCTGAAAGCGGGCGCGGTAGCGGGTGTCGGCGTCGAACCCCTTGGCTTCCAGGATGGAATATTCATAGGTGCGGTTGGCGGCATCCAGCGATTCCAGCCGTTCCCGGGTGACGCTGCCGTCCATCAGGCTCACGGCGCGCTCGGCATTGCCCCCGGCGTCGGCGGCGCCACTGCCGTCCACCCGCACGCCGGTCACGCCCGGCAGCCAGGCCTGCAGGCCGCCAAAATCCCCCGCCAGTTGCCACACGGCATCGGCGGAATGGGCAAAGGTTTTTTTCACTTCCAGCGTGATCATGGGGTTTCCTCAGGCGGCGGTGTGGTGGCGAAGGAAGGTTTCAAAGCGGGTCAGGCCGGGATGACGCTGGCGCAGGGGCTCGATGTCGAAGTGCCAGCCCACGCTGTTGTTCCAGACGAACTGGCGCGCGCTTTCCGGATTGGTCAGGCGCAGCAGCAGGCGGGTCAGGATTTTGCTGGAGGGCAGCACGCGGCGGCCGGTGACCTTGCGGTAGATGTCTTTCATTTCGGCGGCGGTGAGCACGTCGCTGGCCACATCCAGATGGCGGCCGAGGAATTCCTCCGGATGGGAAAAAATCTCGGCGGCGAACCAGGCGATGTCTTCCACGGTGATCATGTGGAAGCGGGTGTTGGCATCCAGCAGGCCGGTGATCATCGGCAGAATCCAGTAGGGATCGGTGTCTTTCTTCAGGCCGGACATCATCACCGGCTGGGTGAAGTTTTCCATGAAAAACACTTCGCGCAGGAAGGTGAAGGGCAGGCCCTGCTGGCGGATGTATTTCTCGATTTCATGTTTGCTCTGGAAGTGCAGCACGCCGTCGGCGTTGTCGCAGTTGGCGACCGAGGTCTGCACGAAATGCTGCACGCCGGCGGCCTTGGCGGCGCGCACCAGCTTGCAGCCCTGCTCCACTTCGCGCTGGTAGCCGACGCCTTTCTCCCAGAAATTCTGCACCGAGAACACGCCGTACACGCCGGCGCAGGCGCGCTGCAGCGAGGCTTCGTCGTCCAGATCGCCGGCCACCACTTCGGCGCCCAGCCTGGCCAGGGCCTGACCGGCGGGTTTGGCGGGATTGCGGGTGAGGGCGCGTACCTGGAAGCCGCGCTTGAGCAGCTGCGGCACCAGTGCGCCGCCCTGGGCGCCGGTCGCGCCGGTGACGAGAATGATCTTGTTCATGTTGGCTCCGGAAACCTGTGGGCAAATCCGTCTGCGGCCAGTGCAGCAGAACCTGTGGGTTCCGGATGATAGCAATGGCGGCGCCGGCGGGAAAGCGCAACCTGCTTGACGGTGGTGGCACGGGCAAGCGGGCGGACGACCCGGCAACAGCCGGCAGGGCGACTACACTTGCTCAGTACAAGATTCTGAAGCGGAAGGAAAATCCCCTCCATGACCACAAGCGATCAGACCCGTCCGGGCAGTGCCGTAATCGGTGCGGAAGCGCCGGTGGAAGTGCAGCAGCTGACCCGGATCTGTGCCGATGCCACCCTGCAGGTCGCCGCCGGCCACGCCAGTCCCGGCCAGCCGGCGCCAGTGGTGCGCAGCATCGACCCGCGCCAGCGCCTGACCCCGCTGGCAGTGCTGGGCAAGGGCGCGATGGGCGAGGTGCTGGTGGCGCAGGACACCGGCCTGTGCCGCAAGGTGGCGCTCAAGCGCATGCTGCCGGAAGTGGCGCATGATCCGGCGCTGGCCGCGCGCTTCTTCGAGGAAATCCAGGTCACGGCGCAGCTGGACCATCCCAACGTGGTGCCCATCTACAACCTGGAAGTGGGCGAGGGCGGCGGGCTGGCCTATTCCATGAAACTGGTGCAGGGCAAGACCCTGACCGCACTGCTGGCGGAAGCGCGGCAGCAGCTGGATGCCGGCCATGCCCGCGACGAGCGCGAACGGCTGGCCACCCATCTGGACGTGCTGCTGAAGGTGTGCGACGGCATTGCCTACGCCCACAGCAAGGGCGTGCTGCACCGTGACCTGAAGCCCGACAACATCATGGTGGGCCGCTACAACGAAGTGTATGTGATGGACTGGGGTATCTGCCGGATCATGGGCCAGCCGGACGCGGAAGGTGAGGCCGGAACGGCGGACGCCACCCAGATGATCGACACCGACAGCAGCGGCACCCAGCGCACCCAGTTCGGCGTGGTGATCGGCACGCCGGCCTACATGTCGCCGGAGCAGGCCAAGGGCATGAATCCGGTGCTGGACGGGCGCAGCGATCTGTATTCCCTCGGCCTGATCCTGCAGGAAGTGGTGACGCTGCGGCGCGCCATGCAGGGCAAGACCATGAACGAACTGATGCGCAAGGCCGCGCACGGGGAACGCAGTGCCATCCAGCATTACCAGAGCCGGCGCCGGATTGCGACGGAGCTGCAGTCCATCATCGCCCGCGCCACCGCGCCCAAACCTGGCGACCGCTATGCCGGCGTGGCTGAACTGGCGGCCGACATCCGCCGCTATCTGCGCGGGGAAGCGGTGCTGGCCAGACCCGATTCGCCGCTGCAGGCCACCCTGCGTTTCGTCAGCCGCCATCGCGCTGCCAGTCTGGTCACCATCATCGTGCTGATGCTGCTGGGGGTGTCCGCCAACCTGGCGCTGTTGTGGAAAGCAGATCGCGCCCGCCTCGCCGCGCAGCAGCACGAACAGAAGCTTACGGAATTCCTCGGCGTGTCGTCGCACCAGCGCGAAGTGATCGATGACCAGTTCTTCCGCTACAACGGCGCGCTGGAGCAGTTCAGCGGCCGCGTGCTGCAGGCGTTGCAGCAGCCGGCGGCGGCGTCCGTCTACTACCAGACTGCCGATTTCGATCGCGGCGCAGTGCCGGATCTGGCCGACTCGTCCTATTACGGTTCGCCCATGAGCGTGCAGTGGGCCAGCATCAAGCTGGCGCCGGGTGTGGAGGAAACGACGGTGCAGCAGGATCTGCATGCTTTTGCCGCGCTGGGGCCGGCGTTTGCGGCGCTGTCGCTGCGCAGTGAAGGCAGCCAGCCGGCGCAGGTGAGCGGGCCGGACGCGCGCCAACTGATTCTGGAGGAGGGCGTGCCGGTGCTGCGTTCGTTCGTCACGCTGGCCAACGGCGCGCACGCGGGTTATCCCGGCCACGGCGGATTGCCACCGGATTACGACGGCCGCACGCGTCCCAAATACAAGCTGGCGCTGGACCGCCACGGCATCCAGTGGGGCAATCCCTATCCCGACCGTTTCGGCAAGGGCCTGCTGCTGCCGGCCTCGGTGGCGCTGTATGACGATCAGCAGCAGTTTCGCGGCGTGGCCGGCCTCGACATTACTTTCCAGTATCTGATCACGCACATCCTGGATCTGCCGCCGCCGCCCTATGTGAAGGAAACGCTGCTGGTGGACGGCCAGGGCCAGGTGATCATCCGCAGCACGGCGCAGCCGCATGTGGCGGGCCAGCCGTTCGGCGATGCACGTGACGTGCTGGCGCAGCAGGAGGCGGAGAATGATGAAGTGCTGGCGTTGCCGAAGCTGCCGTATCCGTCGCTGTTGCAGGCCATGAACGGCGACCGTTTCGGTTATCAGATGGTGCCGCAGCAGCGCGAGGTGGTGGCGTATTTTCCGCTGGAAGCGCTGGGCTGGTATTTCGTGGTGGTGGCCGACAGCGAGCGCCTGTTCGGCACGGACTGATTCAGTAGTAGTTGTTGGTGGCGCGGGCGAAGGCTTCGTACAGTTCCGGCAGCTGCAGTCCGCGTTCCGCCAGCCGGTTGCCGCGCATGTAGACGATGTACTGGCGGGACGTGGCGCGCGGAATCGTGTGTGCCGCGCGCGGCTGCTCCAGCAGATCCAGCGCCATGCGCGCCGCCAGTTCGCCCTGTTCGTACGGCGACGTGGAAATCGCCAGCATGCCGCCGTCTTCCACAAAGAAACCGTTTTTTCCCAGCAGCGGAATGGTGGCGTTGGCTTCGGTCCAGCGCGCGATTTCCGGCGCCGGCACCAGTGTGTGATCGTCGGCGCTGCGTTCGATCTTGCGGTAGTTGGACGTGAGGATGAAATCGGCGTGGGCATTGGCCCAGCGCACGGCGGCCTGCCATTCCTCTTGGGTGCTGACCAGTTGTGACGGCAGCAGGGTGAGCGGCGCCCAGTCGAAGGCGCGGTACTGCGCATCATCTTTCAGCACCGACTCGGAACGATCGGCGATGTGCACGATGCGCAGCGGCTGTTCGCGCGGCGAGTTGCCGGCCAGATGCAGCAGTGTGTCGCGCAGCACGCGCATGTTGATGCGCTCGTAAACGCCGGTGACATTGCGCACGTCCGCCGCGTCGTAACCGTAACTGTCCACCTCGCCATTCACGCCGGCGAAAATCCATTGCAAATGCGGATGGTTGACGTAGTGCCGGCCGACGAACTGCTGCGCGTCGTCGTCCACGGCAATCACCACATCCGGCTGCCAGTCGTCGATCACGCGGCGCGCGGCAATGCCGGCTTTCTCGCGGAACTGCGGCCACGGGTGCCGCTTGGTGTCCATGTAATGCCAGCGCACGGAAATGTAATGCTTGCGGTCGAGCACGCGCAGCAATCCTTCCTGCACATCGCGGCTCCAGGAGTAGGACAGATCGTAACTTTGCAGAATCAGCAGACGCGGCTTGTGCAGGCTGAACCAGAGCAGCGCCGTCACCGTGAGCAGCAGAAAGAAAGCCATGCTGGCCAGTTGCAGATGTCGTTTCATGTTCTGATCGTCCGGTTCACAGCAACCCCTGCGAGCGCCAGTACGGCAGCGAGGCAAACAGCGCCGCCACTTTCGCCAGATTCATGAGCGCGTTGAAGCGCAGGAAGGCGCGCTCGTCGTATTGATCACCGGCGCCGGCCAGCTGGCGGAACTGCTGGTAGTAGGAGCATTGATACGGAAAGAACCAGAGTTCCCCCAGCACCAGCACGATGAAACCCACCACCCACGGATTCACGCCCACACTGTCGGCCAGCGGCACAAATACCGTGGCCAGCAGCACGATGGTGGCGCTGATCGGCACAACAAGTCGCACCAGCAATACCAGCACCGCCAGCAGCACGATGAACAGTTCCAGATTGCCCTGCAGCACACTGGCCAGTCCGTTCAGATCCCGCGCGAGCCAGGCGTCCAGCCCGAGATAATTGAAGGTGGCGACGATGCCGCTGATGCCGCCCAGATACACCAGAAACGGCCAGTCTATTTTCTGGCGGAATTCATCCTTGCGCAGAAAGCCGAACATGAGCAGCCCGTACAGCACTGCCAGCCCCAGCCAGGGCGGATCGATGTGATGCAGCGACGCGGTGCCGACGCCGAGCATGAACACCAGAATCCCCAGCACGGCGGCCCATTCGCTGTCGCGCAGTGCTCCCATCAGTTTGCGCTGCGCCTGCAGCTGCTGCGGATTCACCCGCAAACGCGGCGGCGCAGTGGTGGCGTGGCGACGCCAGCGATCGCGAAAGCCCAGCAGCACCAGCAGCGCATACAGCAGCAGTGTCACGCCGCCCACCACCAGCGATGCCAGCAGCCAGAACAGCCACTGAAACTGGTCCTGCCATTGCGACGGCAGCATGCCGTACACCACGAAGTTCACCGACTTGCTGCTCATGAAGCCGGCCGACAGCAACGTGATGCCGCTGAACGCGCCCACCGCCAGTTGCGTGGTGACGCGACTGCGCGGCGGCGCCTGCAGGATGTCGAGCATGTCGCGGAACAGCGGCGCCACCAGCGCCACGCGGCCATTGATCGACGGCACCAGCGGCGTGAGAAAAATGCCGGTCAGCAGCAGGCCGGTGTGCTGGCCGAAACGGTTGTTGGGCATGTGCGACAGCAGCCACAGCAGACAGCGGTAACTGAGCCCGGATGACACGATCACGGTGCCCAGTCCGAGAATGCTCATCGCCATGAAAAAACTGTCGGACGCAAAGCCGGACAGCGGCACGTCCACCGGCACCAGTCCCAGCGTGAGCGTGGCCAGAATCGCAAACAGTCCCGGCAGATATTCATCCACCAGACTGAACATCCACATGCAGATCACGGCCGACAGCACTGCCAGAAACGCCAGTGCGTCTACGTCCAGTGCCAGTGACGGACCGGCCAGCAGAACGCCGACCGGTGCCAGCGCGGTGATCAGCCAGCCGCCGATGCTGGTCCAGCTGGCTTCGGACTTCTCCGTGTCGCGCGGCTGTGCGGGCAGCAGCAGTTGCTGGCCGGAATGGCGTTGTAGCAGCGCCGCATGAAAACGGTTTTGTAGCGCCGGGCTGTCGGCGATGACGGCACGCAGGCTGGCGCGCGGAATCAGCAGCAGCCGGCAGGGTTCCAGCGCGCGGCAATCTGCCAGATAACGCTGGCCCGGCAGCGCGGCTTCCTCGCCCAGACAACCCTGCGTAACCGGCACGGATGGTGCGTTGTCGCTGCCCATCAACTGCAGCGAGCCCTGCAGGAGCAGATACAGCGCGTCGGCGCTGGCGCCATGCCGGAACAGGATTTCACCGGCCGCCAGATCGCAGGTGCGCAGATGCGGCAGCAGGCGCGCCAGTGCGCGCGGCTCGATGTCACCCAGCAGGCTGTCCTGCAGCAGCGGCAGCACGCAGCGGGATTCGTAATCGGACAGCGATGGATGGTCGGTGTGTGCAGCAGTCATCAGCGGGCGCGGATTCAGTTCGGGGTGACAGTGCAAGTGTAGACGCCCGGTGCCGTTTCAGTCCTTGCGCTTTTTGGCGCGCGGGTGCGCCGCGTCGTAGACGTTGGCCAGATGCTGGAAATCCAGATGGGTGTAGATCTGCGTGGTGGAAATGTCGGCGTGGCCCAGCAGTTCCTGCACACCGCGCAGGTCGCCGCTGGATTCCAGCAGATGACTGGCAAACGAGTGCCGCAGCAGGTGCGGATGCAGGCCGCGATCGATGCCCTGCCTGATGCCCCAGTCGCGAAAACGTTTCTGCACGGTGGACGGATGCAGCGCCGTGCCGCGCTGGCTGACAAACAGCGTGTCGCCCTGCGGTGCAAACTGGTCGCGAATGTCCAGCCACTGCGCAATGGCCTGCTGCGCCGCACTGCCCACCGGCACGATGCGTTCCTTGCTGCCCTTGCCCAGCACGCGCACGGTGCTGTCGCTGCGATCGTAATTCTGCAGCGTCAGATGCAGCAGTTCACTCAGGCGCAGGCCGGAGGAATAGAACAGTTCCAGAATGGCGCGATCGCGAATCGCCAGCGGATCATCGTCGCGAATATCCAGCAGCTGCTGCATCTGGTCCACGTCCAGCGTGTGCGGCAGACGTTTTTCGCCTTTCGGCGGCCGGATGCCCACGGCGGGATTCAGGTCCATTTTTTTCTGCTGGATGAGGAAGCGGAACAGTCCGCGCAGACTGGCCAGCAGGCGCTGCAGGGATTTGCTCTGGCTGCCCTTGCGGTGGCGCTCGGCGACCAGCATGCGGATGTGATGCGGCTGCAGGGTGGCGCAATCTTCAATGGCGTTTTTCGTGCAGAAGTCCTGCAGCTGCTGCAGGTCGCGGCGGTAACCATCCACCGTGTGCGGCGACAGCTGGCGTTGCTGCTGCAGGTGTTGCAGATAGGTGTGAATGGCGCGCGCAGTGGCGTTGTCGCGGTCGTCCTGCGCGTTCACGGTTCAGCCCAGCAGGTGATAGATGCGGCGGCTGAGAATCTCGCCGATGTAGCTGGCGAAGGTGGTGTCCATGTTCGAGGTGTAATGGGTGGGATCGGCGCTGCCCACCGCCAGCAGACCGATGTCGCCGCGGAAGTGCAGCGGAATCAGTGCGGCAGAACCTTCGGCGTGTTCGTAACCTGGGAACAGGAACGCCATTTCCTTCCGGCGCAGCGTGGTGCAGATGATGCGTTCGCCGCGCAGCAGATCGCCCAGAATGGCCTGCAGTTCCGGCTTGCTGGTGAAGATGATGCTGCCGGGTTCATGTTCGGTGCCATACAGCAGCAGGCTGGTGCAGTCGAGCTTGAATTCGTCCAGCAGGATGCGGTGCAGGGTGGCGTCACATTCGGCGAGGGATTCGGTTTCCAGCAGGGTCAGGCCCAGCTTTCTGATCTGGTTGAACAGGCGGTCGTTGTCGCGTGCCACGTTCACCAGTTCGTTGAGTTTGTGGCGCAGTTCGGTGTTGCGGGTGCGCAGCACGCTGGCCTGTTTCTCCAGCAGCGAAGAGGCGTTGCTGTGGCCGTGGGGCAGTTGCAGGTCGAACAGCAGTTCGGCTCGGTTGACGAAGAAATCGGGATGGGCGCGCAGGAAATTCGTGACATCGGCAGCGGTGAGTTTTTCGGCTTTGGCTTTGCTCGCTGTCAGTTCGGTCATAGCGTGATGGTCCCCTCGTATACGGTTGTTGCGGGCCCGGTCATCAATACCGGATGACCTTCGCCCCGCCATTCGATCTGCAAGGTGCCGCCGGGCAGCGTCACATTGACCTTGCTGTTCACCCGGCCCGCCGCGATGTTCACCACCGCAGCGGCGCAGGCGCCAGTGCCGCAGGCCTGGGTTTCCCCCACCCCGCGTTCATACACCCGCAGGCGCAGGTTGTCGCGGTCCACCACCTGGCAGAAGCCGATGTTGGCCTTGCGTGGAAACAGCGGATGCGGTTCCAGCAGCGGGCCCAGCTTTTCCACCGGCGCGGTGTCCACGTTGTCCACCTGCAGCACGCCGTGGGGATTGCCCATCGACACACACGCCAGCTGCACGGTCTCGCCTGCGGCGGTGAACTGATACAGCGGTTGCTGCTGCGCTGCGCTCAGGGGAATCTGCTCCGGTTCGAAAATCGGGGCGCCCATGTTCACCGTCACCAGTCCGCCGCTCACCAGACGCAGCTCGATGCGGCCGGTGCTGGTTTCCACCGGAATCACGTTCTTGCTGGTGAGATTCTTATCATAGACGAAGCGGGCGAAACAGCGAGCGCCGTTGCCACATTGTTCCACTTCGCTGCCGTCGGCGTTGAAAATGCGATAGCGAAAATCCACGTCCGGCGAGGAGGGCGGCGACACCAGCAGCAGCTGGTCGAAGCCGACACCGGTGTGGCGGTCGGACCAGCGGCGGATCAGTTCCGGGGTCAGCTCGACATTCTGTGTCACCTGGTTGATGACCATGAAATCGTTGCCGAGGCCGTGCATTTTCGTGAATTCGATTTTCATTGTCTCAGGGTACCAGGGATTCCAGGGCCAGTTGATCGTCGTAGGTTTCGCGGCGGCGCACGATGTGGAAGTGGTCGCCGTCCACCATCACTTCGGCGGCGCGGTTACGGGTATTATAGTTGGAACTCATCACAAAGCCGTACGCGCCGGCGGAACACACCGCCAGCAGGTCGCCCGGCGCGATCGCCAGTTCGCGATCCTTGCCGAGGAAATCCCCGGTTTCGCACACGGGGCCCACGATGTCGTAATTCTGCTTTTCTGCTTTTTCATTCGGCTGCACGGCAATGATGTTCTGCCACGCCCCGTACAGCGACGGCCGGATCAGGTCGTTCATCGCCGCGTCCACCACGGCAAAATGCTTCACTTCGGTGGATTTCAGCAGCTGCACTTCGGTCAGCAGAATGCCGGCATTGGCGGCAATGGCGCGGCCTGGCTCCATCAGGATTTTCAGCTTGCGGTCACCCAGTTTCTGCAGCAGCGCCGTCACGTAGGTCTGCGGCGTGGGGGGCTGCTCGTCGCGGTAGCGCACACCGAGGCCGCCGCCAATGTCCAGATGCTCGATGTGGATGCCGTGTGCTGCCAGCTGGTCAATGCGCTCCAGCACCTTGTCCAGCGCGTCCAGAAACGGCGTGACGCTGGTGAGCTGCGAGCCGATGTGGCAGTCGATGCCGGTGATTTTCAGGTGCGGCAGCGACGCAGCGTGTTGGTACACCGCGAGGCTGCGGTCGATGTCGATGCCGAACTTGTTCTGCTTCAGGCCGGTGGAAATGTAGGGATGGGTCTGGGCGTCCACGTCCGGATTCACCCGCAGGGAAATGTGGGCAATTTTGCCCAGCGAACCGGCCACGTCATTGAGAATGTCCAGCTCCGCTTCCGACTCCACGTTGAAGCAGTGCACGCCCGCTTCCAGTGCCCGCACCATTTCACCGCGCAATTTACCCACGCCGGAAAACACGATTTTCGCCGGATCACCGCCGGCGCGCAGCACGCGCTCCAGTTCGCCCTGCGACACGATGTCGAAGCCGGCGCCCAGTTTGGCCAGCACGTTCAGTACCGCGAGGTTGGAATTGGCTTTCACGGCATAGCAGATCAGGTGGGGATGGCTGCCGAAGGCGGAATCGAAGGCGCGCCAGTGGGTTTCCAGCGCGGCGCGGGAATAGACATAGCAGGGGGTGCCGACGGCGGCGGCGATGGCCTGGGTGTCGACGTTCTCGGCGTGCAGGCGGTTGTGGCGGTATTCAAACGAACTCATGGAGTGGTCTCTTGTTCGGGAGCTTGGGGTTGTAGTTCCAGCGTGGGCGCAGGTGCGGTGGACGCGGGTTGTGTAGTGCTGGCCGGCATCGAGTCGGCAGATTCAGCTTCCAGTGCGTCCCTGGCGGCCTTCACTTCGTCGGCCTTCTGCTGCAGCGCCTTGCAGGTGGCAGTGCGGCAGGGCACGGTGGCGGCCGAGCCCGGTTCGGGTTCGTCGCCGGGCAGGTAGAGGGCGCCTTTCTGGCCGCAGGCAGCCATCAGGAGCAGCAGGCCGGCAGGCAGCAGGATGCGCATCAGGCGCAAAATGGTGGGCATGGGAAAATCCGGGTGGGAAAAAGGTGTCGCCATTATACCCAAGCGGGGGGCAAATCAGGAGATGCGCAGGGCCTCGTTGATGGCCGTTTCCAGCTTTTCCTTGTGCTGCAGGAACTGCACGGTCTGCAGGGGCGCGTTGCCGGCCAGGTCCAGCTGGCTCAGGTCGAGGTCGGTGATGTAGATGGGGTAGCGCTCGCGCTTGCGGCGCAGCGAGGCCACATGGCCGGCCACCGCCGCGAACAGGGCGTCGCCGTATTCCAGCTGGGAAAATTCCTGGTCGTCGCAGTACACGGTGTAGAACACGTCGCCGAAGGTGCCGGTCTGGGCGATGGCCTGCACGTGATGCACCTGCTTCGAATCCACCAGTTCCAGCAGCGGCTTGCGCTCGCACAGCAGTTCGCCGCGGTTGTTGCGGCGGATTTCGTGATACGCCACCTTCTGCTGCTGTTGCGGCAGGGTAAAGCCTTCCGGCTGGTCAACGGTGGTGCGGCGATACTGGATGTTCTGCAGGAACAGGCGGATCGGATTCAGCAGCGTGTCTTCATCCACGTTGTTTTTCTGCGTGTAGAACAGCGAGCCGTGTTCGTCGTGAATGTAGATTTCGCTGCTGTCCTGATGGCGCATGAAGAACACCTGCACCTTGCCGGGCATGGCCTGCCGTGCAATCAGGCGCAGCGGATGTTTGTCCAGCGCGTTGCGGTCCAGCACCAGGGCGCTGTAGTGCGCCTGCGGTTCGCCCAGCACGTCGAGCAATTCTTTCTGCGAACGCAGGCCACGCACGAATGGCACGTTGCGTTTGAACTGCAGCAGGTAAATGTACTGCTCGATTTCCAGAATGTAGCGCGTGTTGATGGCGCGGGTGCCGCTGTAATAGCAGGCGATGATGTCGCGGAACAGTTCCTCGACGCGGGCGGCGATGGAGCTGGCGCGGGTGGGGCAGTAGCAGCGCACGTCGAGTTTCGGCAGCGGCATGGAACCGTCCGGCGGAATCTGCCGCATGTAATGCACCAGACAATCGATCAGCGCATTCTCGCCGGAGAAATGGCTGCAGATGATTTCGCCCCAGCTGTTGCAGAGAATCTGGTCCACGGTGACGACGAGGTTGTGGTGCAGTGCGCTGTAGCTCAGTGCGTCGGTGTGATCGGTGAGGCGGTGAATGCCTTTCTGCGTCATCGGCCGCATCGGATCGAGACCGGCATTCAGATACAGCACGATGCGGGTGGGAATTGCCGCGTGCAGGAAATTTTCCTGCGCGGCATAGGGGGCGCCACCGGGAAACAGTTGCAGCAGTGATTGCACGGTCTGCTGCAGTTCGGCATCGCTCAGGTCACTGCCGTTGGCATCCACCGACAGGCGGGTGCCGCTGTCCAGCAGGCTGTTGAAATGGCACCAGGTTACCAGCTCGATGATGCTGCGCGCTTTCTTGATGGGATCGCGGCCCCTGGCTTCGCGTATTTTCAGATAGCCCTGATGCACGGCCCAATAGTCATTGACGCCATGCTCGGTGTCGCGCACGTAGTGGAACGACAGATGTTCTTCCACCAGCGACGACGCGATCCCCGGATTCACCAGTTCGATCTTGCCGCCCTTGCGCTCGAATGCGGCATACAGCTTGCGGCCCAGCAGGTTCATGTCTTCCTGCTTGATCGACGCTTCGATGTCGTTGTCGCGCGCAAACGCCGACAGCACGCGGTAACTCTGGTTGAGTTCCTGCACCAGTTCCTGCCGCTCGGCGCGCACGCGGTTCACTTTCCAGCGCTTGCGGTTGTCGAGCTGCTTGAGGTAGGCCTCGTCCCAGCCCCATTCGCGGGTCAGGCGGATCATCAGTTCGCGGCGCCAGCTGGAATCCGCCGGCTTCACCTGCCGGCTCAGGCTTTCGTTCACCTTGAAATAAAAGCAGTGGCGGATCAGTTCCAGCCGGCGCAATTCCTGTCGCGCCGTCAGGTAATTTTCGATCTTGCGATACAGCATCACGTAAGGGTCCAGCTCATCCAGATCCAGCTGGCCGCCGTACACGGCTTTCTTGTAGATCACGCTCAGGCTTTCCACGTTCGGGTGTTCGCTGGCGTACACCTCGGTGAGCACGATCTTGATCACGGACTTGTACGGCGAGTCGATGCCCTTGTACAGCTGCCACATGCCGGCGCCGATGAATTCACCAGCGGGAAAATCGGAAATGCCGCCGAAATCCACGCAGTCATCCTGTTCGATGAAACGGTTGCGCACCAGTTTTTCCGCCAGCGTGTCGTAATTCTTTTCGTTGTAGGCCGGCACCATCCACCACAGCGGATAACGTCCCGCCACCATGATGCTGGTGCGGTAAAACTCGTCCAGCAGCAGATAATGCTGCGCGCTGCCGCAGTCCTCGCCGGACAGGTCGCTGCGCACGCCGGTGCGGAACTTGATCGGGTCCATCAGGAAGAAATGCACTTCCAGGCTGATGGAATCGGCCCAGCGTTCGATGGCGCTGAGCTTGTCCTGCAATTCGTCGATGGCTTCCTGCGGCAGGCCCGGGTCGTAGCAGATCCAGATATCCATGTCGCTGGATTCGGAATGCGCCACGGTGCCGGTGCTGCCCATCAGGAAAATGCTGAAAATGCGCGGTTGGTGCACGACCTTGCGGCGGTACACAAAGCTGCGGGAAATGGTCTGCGCGGCACGCAGGTTTTCTTTTTCGGGCGTGAAGCCGCACACACCGCAGGGTGTACGTCCGGAGACGTAACCGGGCAGTGACGGATGGTTGAGATGCAGTAATAACGGCAACGATTCCAGGAACAACCGGTGGCGGCTGCCGAGCGTCGATAACATACGCTCCAGCCGGCCATGATTCACCTGCAGGAACCGCTCTTTCAGTTGCTTGAGCAGCTTGCGGTCAATCCCGTCCTGAAGATCGGGCGCGATTTCTTTCGGTTGAGACATCTTTCAAAGTATAGGAAAGGCTGGTGGCTTTGCCTGTCCGGCCACCTGTAAATTTTTGATTGTTAATTCATACTGTTGGCGCCGTGTCCATGAGGAAAAGAGAATGAGCGTGAAGAAAGGCAGGCTGCTTGACCGGTGCTGTCGGGCGGGAATCCTGTGGCTGCTGCCGCTGATTGCGGTGGCCCAGCCTGCGGCGCCCGTTCCCTCGCTGGAAGACTGCGTCCACGAAGCCGCCAAGACCGCCGAGCCCACCCTCACCATCGGCGAGATCCGGGCCGAATGCCAGCTGCAGCAGATCCAGGTGCAGTTGCCGCAGACGGTGCCGGCGGCGGTGAACCGGCTGGCGATGGAGAAGCGCACCGAGTGGAATCCCTACGTCATCACCGCGCACAAGCAGAATTACATCCTGCCATTCACCTACATGCATGATCCCAACGATGCGCCTTACCTGGCTGCCGGCGAGAACACCCTCAAGCATCAGGAAGCCAAGATGCAGATCAGCTTCAAGGTGCCGCTTACCGAGCGCGATCTGCTGGTGCTGGGCGACAGTTTCTATTTCGGTTTCACCCTGCAGTCCTACTGGCAGGTGTATAACCAGGATTCGTCGGCGCCGTTCCGCGAAACCAATTACCAGCCGGAATTTTTCTACACCATGCCGCTGGGCGTGACGCGGGACGGCCACGGCGCGGCGCTGCGTCTGGGCATGGAGCACCAGTCCAACGGCGAAACCGATCCGCTCAGCCGCAGCTGGAACCGGGTGTACACGCAATTTTTCTATGCGCACGAAAACTACCTGATCAGCCTGCGGCCCTGGTACCGGCTGCCGGAAGATCCCAAGGACGATCCGCAGGACGCGTCCGGCGACGACAATCCCGACATCGACGACTACATGGGTTATTTCGAGCTGCAGGCGGTGCTGGAGCGGCGCAAATACGAATATTCCCTGCTGCTGCGCAACAACCTGCGCAGCGACAATCGCGGCGCGGTCGAGTTGGGGGTGAGTTTTCCACTGTGGGGACGGGTGCGAGGGTTTGCGCAGTACTTCAACGGTTACGGCGAGAGCCTGATCGACTACAACTACCGGGGCCAGCGGGTGGGCATCGGGGTGCTGCTGACGGATCTGCTGTAGCGGACTATTGTTAATTTTCACAGCCGTGATCAGACATTGACCGGCTCTGTGACCATTGTTCAGTTGCTAGAATGGGCGCGTCCTTTTCGGGCACCCGCCAATCCCATCCTTCCTTCAGGAGTCGTGCATGTCTCAAGATGTCTATAAAGCGCCAGGTTCCAACGTGGCGGCCGCTGAAACCGGCGCCCAGCAGCTGACGCTGGCGCAGATCTGGTTTTCCTTCCAGGGCCGCATCAACCGCCGCAGCTACTGGCTGCTGTATTTCCTGCCGATGTTTGTCGGCCTGATGGTGATCTTTGGGGTGCTCGGCGTTATTGGCAATGACACCCTGATGGTGATTGTGGCGGTGCCGGTCTACATCGTGCTGATCTGGGCGGGACTGGCGGTGCAGATCAAGCGCTGGCACGACCGCAACAAGTCCGGCTGGTGGGTGCTGATCAGCTTTGTGCCGGTGATTGGTCCGTTCTGGGCACTGATCGAAAACGGCTTTCTGGCCGGTGACGAGGGCGTGAACGACTACGGCCGTCCGCAGGCCTGATCCCGACGGGGTGGTGCGCAGCGGTCGCGCCGCCCCTGATTCCCCCCGTTCCCTTCCCCTCCTTCATCGAAACTTGACCCCCATCAAGGCGTGCCGCCTCTGGCGCGGGTGTATGCTGCGCCTTCCTCTCCAAGAAAAGGATGCTCGTCATGGGATCGTATCTGGTTCTGGCGGCCGATCAGGGTCGCGCCCGTCTGTTCAAGGCTGAAAAACGCGAGGGAGCGCTGGTGGAAATCACCGGGCTGGCCAATCCCGAGGCGCGTCTGCGCGAGCAGGATCTGGTGAGCGATGCCAGCGGCGGCAATCCGCACGATCTGGGCAACCATGACAGCGCCCACCAGCATGTGGCGGAAGTGTTCGCGAAGGAAGTGGGCAAGGCGCTGGAACAGGCGGCGCAATCCCACAAGCCGGATCGCATCTATGTGCTGGCCAGTCCGTCATTTCTGGGTCTGTTGCGCCCCCAGTGGAGCGCAGCGCTGAAAGACCGGATCGCGCAGGAACTGGCGAAGGATGTCAGCCGGATGCCGCCGGACCAGATCCGTTCCCATCTGCCGGAACTGCTGTAACGTCCACCATCCGGCCGTTCTCCATCCGGTAAACGTGGCCGCGCCATTCCACCTGTTGCAGGCGTGGCCACACCTCTCCCTTCTGTGCCCAAGGCGCAACGTGCAGCTGGCCGGCACGGAATTCCAGCCCCAGCAAGCCCCACGCCGCGCTCAGCATGCGCGCCGCCGAGCCGGTGTACCAGCTCCAGCCGCCACGGCCTTCGTAACCGGGGCCGAAATACACATCCGCCGCCTGTTGATGCGGTTCCAGTCCGTAGTTGAGCCAGCGCTCCGGCGCGGTGTGGGTGAGCGGCGAGATCTTGTGCCAGATCGTGCCGGCCCGCGTGCGCCAGTGCTGCGCGCCGCCGGGGTTGCCCTGCTGTTCCAGCTGGTCTGCCAGATGCAGCGCGGCGTCCACCAGCCAGGATGAGCCGTGGGAATACTGGGCGCCGTTCTCGCGCACGCCGGGTGGATACTGGGCAATGCGGCCGGGACGCGGTTTGGATTGCGCGTCGAACGGCGGTGTCAGCAGCAGCACGATTGCGTCGCGCTCCAGTGCCGACAGGCCATGCTGCAGCGCTTTCTCGCCGTGGGCGGCGTCCACCGCGCCACTCATGATCGGCCAGGACGACATCAGTGCGTCGGCGAAAACCAGCTCCTCGCCGGCGTCGGTAATCGCGCGCACGTAACGCTGCTCGCGCCACTGCCGGTCCAGTGCCTGCTGCAGTTGCGCGGCACACTGGCGCAGCCGTTCGCCGGCCTCGTGGCCTTCCTGCGCGGCGGCCAGCGGCGCGAAATCCAGCAGTACGCTGTAGAGGAAAAAGCCCAGCCACACGCTCTCGCCGATGCCGTCGTGGCCCACGGCGTCGAGGCCGTCGTTCCAGTCGCCGGTGCCCATCAGCGGCAGGCCGTTCTGCCCCAGCCGTGCCAGCACGCGGTCGATGGCCAGCTTGCAGTGCGCATACAGCGTGGCCTTTTCCCGTGAGCGCAGCGGCACGAACACAATGCCTTCGGCCTGCGGCGGAATCGGTTTGCCTTCGATGAAGTGCAGGGATTCCTTCCAGATGTCGTCGTCGCCGCTCACCTTCACGTAATGCAGCGCGACGAACGGCAGCCACAGCGGGATGTCGGACGCCTTGTTGCGCGCGCCGATGCCGGTGTGGCCGTCCCAGGTGGTGTGCCACCACTGCAGCACGTCGCCTTCCAGGAACTGTTGCGCGGCATGCAAAAGAATCTGCTGGCGACACAGCGCGGGATGGGTGGCGGCCAGCGGAATCACATCCTGCAACTGATCGCGGAAACCGAAGGCGCCGCTGCGCTGGAACGGACCGGTGCGGCCCCACAGGCGCGCGGCCACCAGTTGATACGGCAGCCAGTCATTCACCAGACGATCGAAGGCGGCGTCGGCTGTTTGCACCCGCAGTCCGCCGAGGAAATCCTGCCACCAGGCGTGGGTGCGCTGCAGCGCCGTTTGCAGGGCGTCGGTGCGGCGCAGTTTGGTGATGATGTCGCTGGCCAGCTGCTCGGACGCGGCCTGCCCCAGCACCAGTCCCAACTGCAGCGACTGGCCCGGCGGAATCACCACCACACTGGTGAGCGCGGCGACGCGGTAGCCGATGTCCATGCTGCGGGTGTCGGCCTTGCCGGTGCGTGCCATTTGCGGCGTTTCCACCGTGCCGCCTTCGCCGATGAAACGGCCATACAGGGTTTCCACCGTTTCCGGCTGGAAACTGGCGGCGACAAACACCGGACCGCGCCGGAACTGCTGTGCGGGATTTTCCGCAAAGAACGCCTGCCGTTTGTCATCCCAGTGTGCGTTGAGCGTGCCACGGGTGTCGGACTGGATTTCCGCCAGCACCAGTTGCAGACAGGCACTGACGCGCAGACGCAGCGGCGCACTGCCGGTGTTGTGCAGCGTCAGCAGGCGGCCCTCGGCGGGCTGGCTGGGCACGGTGAACACATCCATGTCCAGCGTGAAGTGTCCGCGGCGCGCGCGATAGTGCACGCTGCCCAGCCGGAATTCGGTTTGCAGTTCTTCGTCACCGCGCTGGTCGGCACCACCTTCCAGACGCAGTGGCAGGCGCAGCAGCGGTTCGTCGCGATCCAGATCCCAGAAATACCAGGACTGGCCCGGCAGGCTGGCGGAACCAGGGCCGAGCTTGAACGGCGTGATCGCGTTCTGCTGTGAGTTGCCGCAGAAGGAATACACCGCGCCCTCGTTGTTGGCGAAGGCACCGTAACCCAGCGCGTTGGCCATGGGATGCGACCAGGGCCGCGGTGTGTTGCTGCCCACCTGCAGGCTGCGGCCGTCGGCGCTGAACTGCCACGGGCTGCACGGATGGTCGGGGCCGCCCGGCAGGGAGCAGGGCAGTTCGGGGCGGTGGCGGCGTGGCTGCGCCAGAATCTGCGCCAGCTGCGTGGCGGTCAGCAGCGGCGTTTTCAGGTGCCGGTACAGCAGGTTCATCACCTCGATGCCGCTGGCAGCCCAGCCTTCCACAAAGGTGAGCGTCACGCGGGAACCGGGGCTCAGCCGCACTTCCACGCCCAGGCTGCCGCAGGGGTCGAACTGGTGCAGGGTGCCCGCTTCCAGCAGCAGCGGTTCGCGGTGGAAAAGGGTGGACGGATAGCGTTTGGAGCCAGCGCCGAGAATGCCGGAGCGGGTGTCCTGGAAGCCGAGCAGACGGGCATTGGCCGGCAGCGGCGCAATGGCATGAAACCAGGTTTCCCCGGACGGCTGTTTATTGCGGCCACCCAGCAGGCGGTTGCTGGCGAACAGGGCCTGCAGATCGGGCACGAAGGCGGTGCTGATGTGCAGATCGTTGAAGCTCTGGTGCCGTTCCGCCGCGCCGTTGGGACGCAGCACCAGATCGCGGAAGCTGATCAGCTGCACCGTGCGTTCGCGCTGGCTGGTGTTGGTCAGGGTGATTTCCCACTGTTCCAGCGCATCGGTTTTATGCACGCAGACCTTGGCCTGCGCCAGCAGTTCGCGGTGCTGGCAGGTGAAACCCAGCGCCTTGCGCGGCAGCGGATGCACGCTGTACTGCGCACCGTCGCCCGGACGCGGCGATGAATGCAGCGACCAGATCTCCGGCGCGCGGTTGCTTTTTCCTGGCGCCGCATTTTCCAGCAGGTAGAAAATCTTGCCGGTGGCCGACAGTGGCGACAGCGGACGCTGCGTCAGATCCACCTGCTCGTGGCTGCCACCGCTGCGTTGCGCCTGGCTGAAACCACGGCCCTGCTCGTCGATTTCCACGGCATAGCGTTCGTTGCTGAGCTTGAAGGCGTGATTGGCCCAGCCGCCGTAACGCTGGTGCGAGCCGCCGCTCTGGCGCAGCCGCAGCGCGGCGATGATCACGCCGATGATGGCAAAGCCCGCGCACAGCCAGGTGCTGGCGGAAATCGCGTCGGCCTGCGCCTGCAGTGCCATCTGCTCCGCCGTGTTCCAGGCCGTGTCCCATTCCTGTCCGCGCGGAATGTAGAACGGCAGCAGCAGCGGCATCCAGGTGCCGAAGCGGCGCAGTCCTTCCGGAATGTAGCGGGTGGCGGACGGATAGCCCACGACGCGGGCGGTTTTCTCGTCCAGCATGTCGCCGCCGATGAACGACAGGTTCACCAGCGTGGCCACGCGCAGGCCCATGTGGTCGAACCAGATCAGGATACGCAGCCAGTCGAACGCCAGCAGGCTGGTGAACAGATGCAGGCTCCAGGTGCGGAAGGCGTCGTTGTCCAGCGTCAGCGACATGCCGGTGGCCACCAGCGTGCGGAACGCGCCGTCCTGGTTGTACCACGCCGGATCGGGCGCCATGCGCAGGAAGGAATAGATGATTGGCGCCATCCACAGGCCCCAGCGCTCGACGCGCAGCGCTTCGGCGATGACTTTTTTCAGGCCGGCGGTGGTGGTGAATTCGCGGATCGGCCGTGTGTTGCGTTGCAGCAGCGCGGTGAGAAACACCAGGTTGACGCTGAACAGCGGCGCCGCCATCGACCAGCTGATCACGCCGGACAGGGATTCGTTGAACAGCAGGCGCGCGCCGTTGGTTTCCAGCCCCAGATTGAGCGCGCCCCATTTGCTGAACAGCGGATAGATGATGTACGGCTCGGGCGCGGCGACACTCAGGTTGGCGTAACGCGCGAACTTCGCCAGCACCACCTGCAGCTGCGTGCTTTCGCCGTACCAGGTCAGCGCCGCGCCCACCACGCCACCCATCAGCACTTCCACGCCGTAAACTTTCCAGCCTTGCAGGAACTGGCGCTGGCCACGGGCGATGCGCACCCAGTCGCGCGCCAGATGCACGCCGGCATACGCCAGCGCTCCCAGCACAAAACCGAAACCGGAGCGCTGCCACGGACCCTGCACCGGCAACTGCTGATCCAGCGCCAGCACAATGCCGCTACCTATTACCAGCCCGCGCACATAATTGAGCGGATCGCGCAGACTGTTGAGCAGACGCGTCACAAACGGCGCACTGCCGTCAAAACTTTCGATGATGGTTTTCGCCAGCGGAAACAGCAGCGCACCCAGAATGGCGCCGCACGCGTAGGGGAACGCCAGGATCAGCGCCGCCAGACTCTGGTAACCGCCTGACAGCAGATGCACCAGAATCATGAACAGGCCGCCGTACACCGCACCGCGATACGCACCCTGCTGCAGATGATTGCGGGCGCGGTCCAGCATGGGTGCGCGGCCTTCCAGCGCATCCATCAGGAAACCGGTCACCAGATAGGTCTGGCCCCACAGTGCGGCCTGCGCCAGCACGGAGGTGAGAATGATGGCCAGCACCTGCAGCAGCGGCGACGCCAGTTCCGCGCGGAAGCGCCACGGCAGGTCGGCAATGGTGGGCGCCAGTGTCGCCAGCACCGACACGCCCAGCAGCGCCAGCACCAGCGGCAGATGCAGGCCGAACGTCTGCCGCGTCACCGACGCCAGCAGCTGCACCACGATCAGGTTGAACGCCAGCACGATCAGCAGGCGCAGCAGCAGATCGGCGGCACCGCCTTCCAGCACCGCCTGCAGCGTTGCCAGGCCCGGCAGCGCCGGCGCTGTCAGCAGCAACAGCCAGTTGAACAGGCAGGGCGCCAGCACCAGCGCCAGCACTTCGCGCACCGTCAGGCCACGCCGCCGCACCACCAGCGATCCGGCTTCCACGCAGAAACAGGTGAACAACAGCAGCGTCGCGCCCACCCGGCTGAAGGTGAACACGCCGGCCAGATCCGGCGGCACGGTCCAGATCGGTTGCGCCGGATCGACCCGCAGATGGAAAAACGCAAACACCGCCGCCACGCGGACAATATCGCCCAGCCGCAGGAACGTGCCGATCAGTGCCCAGCGCAACAGCGCGAAGGCCAGCACACCCAGACCGATCGTCACCGCGTGCCATTGCGGCGAGTCCTGCAGGCTGCCGATCCACAACGACGCCGCCACCAGCCAGAACGCCAGCAGCCAGCCCAGCGCCGCCAGTATGCGTTCACCCGGGCGGCTCGCCCGCATTCCACCTTCTACTGCCGACTGCATCATCATGCGTGGAACAAGCCTCGTTTGTTATCGTTGTGGTGAAGCACGCTGCGCCCCTTTGCGTCTGGAACCGGAAATGAAAATTCTGCTGCGGATTCTAGCCCAGACCGGCAGCGGCTGGCTTGAGAGGAATCATGGGTCAGACCACTCGTATCTGATAGCCGTTGCGGCCCGCCTTCTTGGCTGCATACAGCGCCTGATCGGCCTGTTCCAGCAGCGCGTCGGCCGCCAGCGCCTGGCCATTCACCACGGCCACGCCAATGCTGGTGCCCACTTTCACCACCTGATCCTCCAGCACGAATTCGCGCGCCATCAGTGCCACGATCTTGCCCGCCAGTTCCCCGGCCGCCTGTGACGACGGCAGACCCTCGGCAATCAGCGAGAATTCATCGCCACCCAGCCGGGCCAGTGTGTCGCTGGCGCGCACGGCGGCGGCTATCCGCGCTGAAAATGCCTGCAGCAACAGATCGCCGCTGGCATGCCCCAGGGTGTCGTTGATCTGCTTGAAATGATCCACGTCCAGATACATCAGCGCCAGCCAGTCGCCGTGGCGCACGTTGCGGGCCAGCGCCTGTTCCAGCCGGTCGAAAAACAGGTTGCGGTTGGGCAGGCCGGTAAGCTGGTCGTGCTGCGCCATCTGCTGCAGGCGTGCTTCGGTTTTGCGGCGCTCGGTGATGTCGTGCAGAAAAGCGTGGAACTGGTAGTGGCCGGCAATCTCGATGGCGCTGATGGTCATTTCCACCGGAATTTCGCCCCGATCGCGGGTCATGGCCATGACCTGCAGGCGGCGCTCGAGCATGACCGGCACGCCGCTGTTGTTGTAGCGCACCAGTCCGGCGCCGTGGGCTTCACGTTGCGCGGCGGGAATCAGCACACCGGCCAGCGGGCGTCCGATCACTTCGTCGCGGGGCCAGCCGAACACGGTTTCCGCCTGGGAATTCCACTCGGTGATGATGCCGGCATGGTTCATGGCCACGAAGGCGTCGAGCGAGGCTGCGATGATGCGGCGGGTGCGGGCTTCGCTGTCCCGCAGATGGGATTCGTAGCGGTTGCGCAGCTCCATTTCCGACTGCAGGGCCGTCAGCGCGCGGCCCCGTTCCGCCAGCAGGCTGCGGTTGGTTTCGAAGGCCAGCTGATGCTCCATGGCGCTGCCCAGCAGGCCCGCCATCAATTGCAGGGTTTGCACGTCGTCGCCGGAAAAAGCGTGGGTGTTGCGCGCCACCAGTTTCAGCACGCCGGCCGCCTCGCCGTTGTTGAGCAGGGGCGCCACGATCATGGAGCCGGCACCCACGCGCTGGCAGGCGGCGGCATCCACTCGCGGATCGGTGGCGGTGTCGTCGGATTTCAGCACTTCGCGCTGGCGCACGCACAGGCCCGACAGGCTGCTGTCGACTTTCAGCCGCATGCCGACAAAGTCACTCATGCAGCCGCTGCCGGCGCGATACACCATGCGGTCATCCTGCACCAGTTCCACTACCGCGCCGTCGGCGGGGGTGAGCGCCTGCATGCGTTCCACCACGGTCTGCATGAAACGGGTCAGGTCCAGCTGCACGTTCGCCAGCTGCGCCTGGGTGCGGATGATTTCGTTCAGGCGCTGGCTGTTGCGCTGGATCTGCAGCAGGTGCTCGCGGTCGGCGTTGATGTCCTGCACCAGCATCACTAAATGTTTGTCCGCTGTCTGCCCGTCGTGCTGGATAAACAGGTTCAGCTTCACCCACAGATAGTGGCCGTCGCGGTGGCGATAGCGGGTTTCCACAACGCAGTTGGGTTGCCGGCGCTGGCGCAGCAAAGCCAGGTGATGAAGATCGCTGGCGAGATTGTCCGGATGGATGAGGGTGCGGCAGTCCGTGCCCAGCAGTTCGGCTTCGCGGTAGCCCAGCAGGTCGCACAGTGCCTGATTCAGGCGTTGCCAGCGACCATCGCTGTCCAGGATGGCGGCACCCAGGGCAGCCAGTTCGAATGATGCCAGCAACAGCTGCTGGTCCTGGGGGCTGAAGTGCAGCGACATGCGAGCGGTTCCGGTAGCGGTGTTGTCAGTCAAGTGTAGCCGGTGCGGCCACCGCCTGATTGCGGCCACGGTGCTTGGCCTCGTACAGCGCGGTGTCGGCGGCGTGAATCAGCGGCGGGTGGGCATCGCCCTGGCGGGGCTGCGCGGATGCCACGCCGATGCTGACGGTAATGCGGATGATCTCCCCGGACGGAATGTCGATCTGCAGGGCGCGGATGCGTTCCAGCATCTGGTCGGCCACTACCTGCGCGCCGGCCAGCGGCGTATTGGGCAGCAGCACCGCAAACTCCTCGCCGCCATAACGGGCCACCAGATCCGGCGGCCGCTTGATGCAGTCCAGCAGTGCCCGCGCCGCCAGCTGCAGGCATTTGTCTCCCACCAGATGGCCGTGGGTATCGTTTATTTTCTTGAAGAAATCCAGATCCACCATCAGCAGCGACAGCGCTGTGCCATCCCGCATGGCGCGCCGGAATTCCTTGTCGATGGCGTCGTCGAAGTGGCGCCGGTTGGCCGTGGTGGTGAGTGCATCGGTGATGCTGGCCTGGTGCAGCAGATGGTTCAGGTATTCCAGTTCCTGCGTGCGTGATTTCACCTGCTTTTCCAGTTCCGCATTCATCGACAGCTGCATCTGGATCACCTGGCGCTGCGCCTGCTCGGTGGCGGCGCGGTCCTGGTTCACCCGGTCCGCCAGCGCGAACGACAGAAACACGATTTCCAGCAGCGCGCCCCAGCGCAACCCTTCATTGGTGAACAGGTTGACCGGCAGCAGCGCGAACTTGTTGCCCATGTACAGCGCAACGCCGGTGAGCAGAAACAGCCAGGAAATGCAGTACAGCGCGGCCTGCCGCGAATGGGTGCGATACCACACGCTGGATGCCACGATCGCCAGCGCCACCGAGCAGGTCAGCGAAAAGCCCACCATGATCTGGATGGCAATGCGGTAATCCAGCGCCAGTGTCGCAATCGCCAGCACCACGCCCGCGATGGACATGCCGCTCACCAGCCGGTGCAGGCGCGGCGCCAGCCGGTTCAGGCGCATGAATCCCGTGGCAAAGGCGCAGGCACTGGCAATGGCCATCAGCGTGCAGAATACAATGCCGAAATCCTGCATGCGCGGCAGCGTCGGCCACAGGAACTGGTAACTCCAGCCGCGGTTGGTGCCCAGCGCCGCCACAAAAAACAGGATGTACAGTACATAGAACAGATAGCTGCGGTCCCGCAGGAACAGAAACAGCATGAAGTTGTACAGCGCCATGATCAGGCAGATGAAATAGGAGCCCGCTTCCAGCAGCGCCAGATTGCGGTCGTGCTGCCAGAAGTAGTCCGGATTCTGCACGCTCACCGGCACCTGGATGGAACCCTTGGATTCCACCCGCAGATAGATGTCGTGGGGCGCGGTGCTGGCCAGGGTGAACGGCGCGATGAACTCGGGATGCTGCAGCGGCCGCTGCCGGAAGGGCAGATGATCGCCCAGGGTCAGCTGCTGGCTGAACTCCGTGGCGCCCTGCTCGCGGATGAAAATGTCGATGCGGTCGAGCATCGCGTAGTGCACCACCAGAAACCACTGCGCGGGCAGATCGGCGCCGCGCTGCACCTGCCAGTGCAGCCACACTGCCGCGTCCACGTACCCCAGGTTCAGCGTTGCGCCCGGCACCGGCTGCCAGCCATCGGCCGGCAATTCCGCCGGAGTGCGCGCCGTGGCATCCATCCGGTAGACCGCCACGGGCGACGGCTCATAGGCCTGCCCGGTCGACAGCAGGGCAAGCACGCCATCGGCCCGGCCGGGCAGACTCAGCGTCAGCAGCAGCCAGCATCCGGCCAGCAGCATCCAGCGGATCAGGGCAAGCATGGGGGTAGTGGACTCCATTCACGAAGGCAGCCAGGGTATGAATCTGAGTATAGAAAAGGCTGCGGGAATCCCCCCGTGCGGGTAATTGCCCCAGTTGCAATGGTAAACAAGCTTTACAGCCTGCAGGTTCCCCCATTATCCTTGGCCAGGATTCAAACGAAGTAGACAGCGTGGCGACAGGCCACTGATTGCGCTGTTTCTTTGCAATAAAAAATATAAAAAACAAATAGTTGTACAGAAGGACTGGAGAGCGGGGGTAGACACATGATGAACCGTCACGGGTACAGGGTGGTGGTCGCGGCGTTGTGGAGCGGCCTGCTGGCGGTTCCCGCCTCGGCCGCGCTGGTGGAAAACCTCACCATGGGCAACGCCAAGGCCCTGTCGCTGGGCAATGCCGTCACCGCCGACCCGCCCGGCATCGATTCCGTGCACTACAACCCGGCCGGGCTGGCCAATCTGGACGGCCGCCAGTACAACCTCAAGGTGCTGGCCGCCAACATGCAGTTCGGCGTCGATTTTGGCGGCCACGACGCCAAGACCCAGCAGATGATCGACTACTTCGGCTACCACGACGAATCCGCCTACCAGTCCAGCGACACCAGCACCGTCGGCCTGCGCCTGCCCTACAACGAGGGCATCTACGAATGGCCGCTGCCGTTCCTGGTGGCCCCGCTGGGGGGCGCCTCCTACCGGCCCCTCAATTCCAACATGACCTTCGCCACCGCCGCCTACACACCCATGGCCGCCGGCTACATCCGCGACGATGACGATCCGGCCCGCTACATGGGCCAGTACATGTCGATGATGCGCATCGTCTATTTCTCGCCATCCATCGGCATCCAGGTGAACGACGAACTGCAGGTGGGTGCCACGATCCATTTCTCGTGGCAGGGCGTCACCGCCGGCACCCAGATCCGCGTGCCCAACATGGCGCTGGCGCTGGGTGAAAACCTCACCGAAATGCTGCAGGTGCAGGACCTGTGCCCCGACCCGGGCGATCCTGAACCGGTCATCAATTTCTGCGGCCTGGAAGAGGAAGTGGCGCGGCTGGGACCGTACACCGACGTGGCGAAGCTGGAATTCGACGCCGAAAGTTCGCTGGTCACCGGCATCAACGTCGGGTTCATCTGGCAGCCGCTGCAATGGCTGAAATGGGGCGCGGTATACCAGACCGAAAGCGATCCGGAAATCCACGGCACCTACCGCCTCACCTACAACGATGAGTGGGTGAACTTTTTCGGCGGCCTGCACGAATCGGATCTGGGCGGCGCCATCCAGTCGCTGATTCCGTTTCCGGTGGGCAACCGCAGCGAGAAAGGCAATTCCATCGTGCGGCTGGTGACGCCGGCGCATTTCTCCACCGGCGTCAGCCTGCAGATGACACCGCGCTGGAAATTCAACATGGATGCCAAGTGGACCGACTGGGCGGCGTGGGACGGCCTCACCGTGAAATTCGACAAGGCACTGGATTTCACCAGGCTGGCCACTCTGGTGTCGGACTATTCCCGTCTCACCGAACTGACCATTCCGCGCCATTACAAGAGCGTGTGGAACTGGGCGTTCGGCTGGGAATACCAGTACAGCAGCGATCTTGCACTGCGTTTCGGCTATGAGCCGCGCAAGACCTCGATCCCCGACGACAAGCAGGACGTGCTGCTGCCGGTGGGCGATGCCGATCTGTACTCGGTGGGTTTTGCCTACAAACTGCCGGAAGGCCAGGTGGTGGAAATGGCGCTGGGTTATGTCGCCGCCAACGCGGATGTGCCGGCCAACAGCAGCACCAACGCCAACAGCAGCGACGACCTCAACAACTTCATCTACAACCCGTATGCCGGCACTGATTTCAGCACCTACCTGCGGGCGTATCTGGTGGAATTCAGTTACAGCGCCTATTTCTGACGCCCGGTTGCATGGCCGCAGCCGGCAATCGCTGGCATGATGCCGTCTGGATCATGTCAGCGAGCGGTGTTCATGGAAATCTCCCCCAGCCTCAGCCTTCCCGACGAGGAAATCGAACTCACCGCCATCCGCGCCCAGGGCGCCGGCGGGCAGAACGTCAACAAGGTGTCGTCGGCGATTCACCTGCGTTTCGACATCAACGCCTCATCGCTGCCGGACGTGTACAAGGAGCGCCTGCTGGCGCTGCAGGATCGCCGCATCAGCAAGGACGGCGTGATCATCATCAAGGCGCAGCAGTTTCGTACCCAGGAAAAAAACCGTGACGACGCACTGGCGCGACTGCGGGAACTGATCCTGCAGGTGATGGTGGTGCAGAAAAAACGCCGCGCCACCAAACCCAGCAAGAATTCGCAGAAAAAACGCGTGGACAGCAAAACCAAACGCGGCGCGGTCAAGGCGCTGCGGGGGAAGATTGTGGAATGACGGGCGTGACCTGCACCGCAGGAGGCCGGTCGCGCCCTGTTCCACTATCCGGGGATGTCCGGGGCGTGGCATGTGCCTGCGGTTCGCATTGCTGTCATGCCATCCTTGGACGCGGACTGCTATTCAGTCAGAAGCCCTGGATGTGTTTTCGTTCCAGAAGAAGCCCCTGATGTGTCGCCCATCCATGAATCGCCCCTTGATGTCGCTTCGCTGCAAATTGAAGATGAGTTCCATTTTTCCATCGGGGTCGTTGCAGTCGTAAGCAGAGATCAGCAGGTCTTTCGTGTCGGAAAACCAGCGATACCCGGTGGCGAGAACCTGATGATTCTTGGCGGGTGAATCATTGCCGTCCGCCAGAATCAGAACCATGACAGTTGGGCTGATGCGCAGGTTAGGCCGCAGCTTGTCGGCCCAGTTCTGTTTGGTGTGATGACCGATCGTGTGTGGTTTGTAATCGCTGGGCTTGTCAGGGGACATCTGGAATTCCAGCATCCGTCCAACCAGTCGGGGTGACAGTGACTCAATCTGTCGGTTAAGAAGTTCGTTATACAGCGATGAGCCGGGCGCGGGCGTCGTAGTTGTCGCGGGCGCTGCTATGTTGCGCCGCCACCGATATAGAAATCCGGCGCTCATGCCGCCGCAAAATCCCCAGTGGAAACCCAGGAATGGAAGCGGATTGGCAAAGCTGTTCGGAAACTTGAATCTGAAACGCTCATAGTCAACAGAGTGAATCATTGAATCACTGGGCTGATGCTCTGTGGCGTTGATCGTGATGTCGGTCCGCCGGTCGCCTTCCGTCACGGCAAGCCAACGGTCTATTCTCGCGATATACGGTTTGGTGGAGCCCAGTTCACGCACGATGATGTAGCGGCCATGCCATCCGGGCTTGTCTCCGCTGTTGTCGTGCCTCAGGCGAATGGACTGAATGTCGCCGAGCGGCAGAGGGCTGTCGACATGGAAAAAATCGAGATGATTGCGTTCAAAATTGTCCGCCGAGTTGTCGATCTGTGTTTCTGCTGACGAGCCGCGTGTGCCGTTGAGCGTGATATAGAATCTGGCGTCACTGCCAGCATTTTTTACGTCGGATGTCGCTAGTTGAATTTCGTAACGTGCCATGGTTAGCTCCTTGTGATCACTCGTGGCACCACGCTTGACGCAGCAACCTAGATCTCTGACAAGCAGGTGAGAGTAGATCGAAGTGGATTTAACGCCGTATCAGCAACGCACGACACTCTGGTTTATGAGTGCTGATGGAGCTGAGCGGCCGCAGGCAGTTTTGCATTGGGCAGGTAACAGAACGGGTACAGTTCGGCGAGACAAAATCAGATAGTGACCGCCATCAAGGTGCGGTCATTGGGTGATCACTCTGACGCGATCTGGCAGTGGTTGCTAGTGCTGCACTGCGGGGGAAGATTGAGCACTGACCCCGCCATACACCCGCACCACCGCGCGCATCGCTTCACCCTGTTCCTGCCGATAGCCGCCGTTGCGCTCGCACTCGCAATCCAGATGATCCAGATAATCGGTCAGTGAAAGTTCCCGGCGCGCCAGTTCGTCCAGCAGTTGCTGGAACGTGGCTTCCGGTGCGCGGCTGTGGGCGGATGCGCCGCCGCCGGCTTCTGCGTGCTGCACCACCAGCAGGTGGGTCAGCGTATCGGCACGTTCGTAACGGCCATCGCTTTTCTTTTTATCCGGTTGCTGCAGCAAGTCGGTGTAGGTGTCCTGCGCGGCGGTATGCTGGCCCAGTTGCAGTTGTGCCCAGCCGAGCTTGTTCTGCAGCCGTGCGTGCCAGTACGGCAGATCAACTTCACCCACTGGCGCGTATTCCTCCAGCACCGCCAGCGTGTCGGCGTAACGGTGATGATCCAGCAGCGCGGAGGTGAATTCATCCAGCACTTGCACACGCGAATAGGCGTCTTCGGGATCGGCGTCCGGCAGCGGTTGCAAGGCCTGCCGGAACAGGGCAAATGCCGGCTCGATGCGGTCCAGCCGCAGATTCAGCTGCGCCTGCAGCAGCAGCAGGCTGTCTTCGCCGGTGTCGGTCAGCGCCTGCGCCTGTTCCAGATAATCCAGCGCCTGTTCCAGATCGGCGGCAGCGGCATCCTGATCGCGTCCGGCCAGCGCCATCGCCAGCCCCGTCAGTACGCTGGCCTGCAACGGTGCGGATGCGTCCGGCAGCGTATGCAGCAATCCCTCGGCCTGGCGGAAATACTGCAGCGCAGTGGCGCGTTCGCCAGACCAGTGATGGTAATAACCGGCCTGCGTCAGAATCGAAATGCGCGCTGCGTCCGACGTGGCACTGGCCAGCTGTTCTTCCCAGTCCGGCGTTTCCACGTCCGCAATCATGGCCGGCAGCAGTGCGCCCAGCAGATGCGGCGCTTCCAGCACCATCAGGGCCGGCGGCCCCAGCAGCGCGGCGACATACAGCGACAGGCCGAACAGCGATTCGCGCAGCGACGGATAGGGCACGCTCAGATGCTGCAGCAGATTGCGCGCACTCTGCAGGCGGGTGGCAAAATTCCATGGCATTTTCAGATCGTGCATGGCGGCGTACAGCGCACGCAGCTGCTCCGGCTCCTGGCTGGCACTGCTGATGCCCTGCGCGCGCAGATGCTGCAGCACACGCGCCTCGCGCACTTGGTGCCGCAATGCAAAACCGAACAGAAAACCCAGCCCCGCCAGCAGCGGCGAATCCAGCCACCACGACAGCGCGAACATGCCCAGCACGCTGCCCACCCAGAACGCCATCTGCAGACGCGGCCAGCGCTGCATCAGCAGCAGATGCACCAGATGCCCGCCATCCAGCGGATGGATCGGCAGCAGGTTCAGGTAATTCAGCACCAGCAGCACGATGATCACCTGCAGCCAGAACGGCGATCCATCCGCCACGCCCGCATACAGCAGCACCAGCGCCAGCACGATGCCTGGCACCGGCCCCGCCAGATCGATCAGCGCGCGCTGCCACGCCGGGCAATGCTGGTTGCGCCCCATCGCCACGGCACCCAGAAACGGAATGAACAGAATCTGCAAATCGCGGAAGCCGAATACCGCCATTGCCAGCAGATGCCCCAGTTCGTGCAGGAACAGCACCGCGATCAGAATGGCGACATAGGTGAGATCGAACTGCACCCCGAAACTCACCGCAAACACGATCAGCGATACCAGCAGCAGGCCCAGCTTGCCGCCAGCGCCATTGCCTGAGGGCGGCAGCATCGCCTCATGCCGCTGGTGTGCCAGCACGTCGGCGGCGGCGTTGCCCGGCTGCAGGGCGTCCTGCGGCATCTGCGCCAGCATCGCCTTCAGCTTCGGCGCTGCCGCCTGCTGCTGGCGCAGCATCTTCCACGCTCCGCGCAGCGACACCCGGTAACGGCCATCGCGCAGCGCCTGCATGGTTCCCTGCTGCAACTGGATGTGCAGATACTCGTCCAGATAGCGGTTCGAACTGGCACAGAACCCGGCCGCATCGACTGGCTGCGCCACCCAGGCATGCTGCGCCAGCGCCAGACCATGCTGTTGCCACTGCGCCGCCAAGGTGGGCAGATACGCATCCTGTACCTCCCAGCCCGGCACCTGCGCATACAGAAAATGCGCGATGCCATTGCAGGTCTGCAGCACGCGGCCATCGGCGGCAAAGTTCAGGAAATCCACGGTGCAGGCCTGCTGCGCGTCCGGCAGCGGGTGCGGCGCGATCTGCGCATAGGTGCATTGCTGCGGATGCAACCAGACCGCGATGTGCAGAACGTTGTCGTCCTGCCGCGTGGGTTCACGCAGCTGGTACCAGAACGCCGGCTCGAATCCCAATGCCTGCAACGCCTGCGCGGTGGCTGCATACAGATCGCGGGTGTGCGGATCAACCCCGGCGTCGGTGCAGGGCGCTATTGCCGGACCGCTGCGCCAGCGCACCCGGCGCAGACGCACAATGGCCGAGCCGTAGGAAATGGCCAGCAGCAACGCGAAAAAAATCAGCAGTCCGAACAGGTAATTCATGCGGGGTCCAACTCACCGGAAGTATGGACCCGAGTATAGCGGACCGGGACGTGCTGCCCAGTCCGCCGGGGGGAAAGGTCAGGACACGAAGAACAGATTGGCCACGTAATACAGCGCCGCCGACAGCAGGATGGTGGCCGGCAGCGTCAGCACCCAAGCGGTCAGGATGGTGGTCACGGTTTCCTTCTGGATGCCGCTCCTGTTTGCCACCATCGTGCCCGCCACGCCGGACGATAGCACATGGGTGGTGGACACCGGCAGCTTGTAGATATTGGCCAGGCCAATCGCAATCGCCGCCGTCACCTGCGCCGCCATGCCCTGCGCATAGGTCATGCCCTGCTTGCCGATTTTCTCGCCCACGGTTTCCACCACGCGCTTCCAGCCGAACATGGTGCCCAGGCCCAGCGCCAGCGCCACCGACAGGATCACGCCAAACGGCGCATATTCGGTGCTGCCGGACAGATCCTTGCGCAGATGATCCAGATCGTCCTTCTCGGACGCCGTCAGGTTGTTCAGCTTCATCACCTTCTTGGCGGAATCATCCAGACACAGCAGATAGCGGCGCACATCCACGCGCTGCTGGGTGTTCAGATCGGCAAACGTCTTGATGCCCTGCAGCGTATTGTTCAGGGCGTAGAGGGTGGATTCGGTCTGCTGCGGATCGCACTTGTACTGGTTGGGCAGATCCGAACGGCTGCGCTTGCCCAGCGCCAGATAGTCCGCCAGCGCGTCGTGTTTTTCCTGATAGAACTCGCCCAGATGAATCGCCGCGTCGCGGGTGCGGGCCACATCGTACTTGCTGCTGTCCAGATTCAGCGCGAACTGCGCCGGCACAATCCCGATCAGCACCAGCATGATCAGGCCGATACCCTTCTGGCCATCGTTGGAACCGTGCACAAAACTCACCGCCATGGCCGACAGCACCAGGGTCAGGCGATTCCAGAACGGGGGGTGTTTCTTGCCGATCACTTCCTTGCGGGTTTCCGGCGTGTCATGCATGGTGGACACCGGCTTCCACAGCTTCAGCGCCAGCAGCAGCAGCGCCGCCACCGCAAAGCCCGCCATGGGCGACACCAGCAGCGAAATGCCGATATCGATGGCCTTCTGCCAGTTCACGCCGTCGCCCACGGTGACCTCGGTGAGCATCGCATTGGCCAGACCCACGCCCAGAATGGAACCGATCAGCGTGTGGGAACTGGAGGCGGGAATGCCGAAATACCAGGTGCCCAGGTTCCAGACAATGGCCGCCGACAGCAGCGAGAACACCATCGCCAGACCGCGCCCGGTGTCCACATTGATCAGCAGCTCCACCGGCAGCAGGTGCACGATCGCATAGGCAACCCCCACGCCGCCCAGCAGAACCCCCAGAAAATTGAAAACCCCCGAAGCAAACACCGCCAGATAGGGCGGCATGGCCTTGGTGTAGATCACCGTGGCCACGGCATTGGCCGTGTCATGAAAGCCATTGATGAATTCGAATGCCAGCACAAAGGTCATGGCCAGACCCAGGCTGACCAGCAGCCACAAATCGAGATCAAGGAGGAAGTGCATGCAGGGGATTGCCTGTTCAGCCAAAAAAGCCGCGCGATTATCACAAATGTGTCACAAAAAGTCTTTGTTGATTGTGCGCTGCAATGGTGCATGCGCCCGTGGCGGGGCTGCGCTGGAGCGGCTAAGTGATTCTTTTGGCAGACATAATGGCCGCGATAACCCCAACGGGCAGGGGGAGGGGCCTAAATCTGACCTGGATCAGCCTTCCGGTCGATGGATTCATCAGATTGGTCAATCGATTCACTGAATTAGTCAATCGGATCAGTTCCAGACTCATCCGTTTGATCAAATTGGTCAATCGATTCGCTTATTTAGTCAATCCGATCAGTTCCGGACTCATCCATTTGATCAAACTGGTCAATCGATTGACCAGATTAGTCAATCCGATCACCAAATTAATCAAACGGATGAGTGCGGAAGTGAAACCGTGGTGGCCGGCAGGGAACGGGAGCCTTGGCGGGGTGCGCCTGAGGGTGGGCGTAATCTGCGGCTGTATGTATGCTTGACGAAACTTCATTGGCGCAGGGGACGCGGGGATGGCGGGAAGCAAACGGACCGGCGCCGTACTGCTGGCGCTGCTGATGCTGCTGGCGACGCCGGGACTGGCCGCCTGCATGAAAGAAGCCAGAACCATCAAACTGGCGGTGGACGCCTGGCGCGGCGTTTCTGACGCGCTACCTGAAACGGCACGACGACGCGATTGCGTATGCGCGCAAAAGTCTGGCGCTGATGGATTACCCGCTGGGCCATGTGAAACTGTCGACCGCGCTGTCGAACAGGGCTGACGACCAGATCAAGGCCGGCGACCTGCAGGGTTCCATTCTGTTGAACGAAGAAGCGTACCGCGAAAATCCGCGCAATGTGTTTGCGTCGAACAATCCGGGGTATGTCTATCGGGAAATGGCACGGAATCATTCCAGCAGCTGGGAACAGCATCTGGCCAACAAGAACAAGGCCATTGAGTGGTACAACAGGACGCTGGAGACGGATGCGAAAAATGATTATGCCAAAAGGGAGCTGGGCGGGATTCGGGTGTGGAAGGGGAAGGGGTAGCGGAGCCTCAGCATGAATAACGTCAGCTGTGGCACTATGCCAAAAGACAAAAAAAGCCTACACAAAAAAGTGGGCGAAATTCTTGTCGAGAACTATCGTGTGATCTATCCAAAGGGATGTTGCGGCGCCCGGTTTGCCAGACGGTTTGCTGCGCCAAGTGCGCGTACTGTGACATGTCGTTATGCATAAGGACACAATGAAGCATGTTCAATAAATTCTGGGAAGGTATGGTGTTTGGGGCCGGATTTTCCGTGGCATTCATTATTATTTCGTATGCGGCTGACTTTGCGATCTCTCCGGCCCTTCTTAATTACAAGCTAAAACAGGTGGCGATCCCTCCCTCCTTCCAGACAAATCACAGCGTGTCCACACCTGGTGTGAGTGATGCCCCATCAAGCCCTGAACATCAGAGGCCATTTCACGAGCTCACGCCAGATGAGCAGATACAGAGCGCAACCGCTATTGCGCTAGCCACTTATGAGAAGCAGCCAGACGGAAGAATGGCTGCTACCATCAAAGAGTTTCTTAAAAAGAAAGACGGAATCACCATTCATTACCAGGTGGGTGATGAATACCCGGACGCGAGCTATTATCCGTCCGAACGAAAAGGCTATGGCGATGGCGTTATCATTTTCTTCATCGGCTCGCCTGCCGCCATGCAGTCAGCCACGACCTACACCGGCAATCGAATTATAGGTCTTGGTAACATGCCGCTCGAGCTGTTCAGGAGTAAATGCAAGGAGCCGGATGTGTAGGCTCAGGAAAACTGAAATATTTTCGCATTAGGTGCAGGTTGGTGGTGTCACGAGCATTATGGAATTTCTGGTCATATATTACGTTAGCTATTTTTGCGCGATTTTGGTTCATGAGTTGGGTCACGCAATATGTGTTTTGCTTGTTGGGCATCAATTGGTGGAGTTCTCGGTTGGTCCTTTTTGCGTTAGGCGTGAGAAATTAGGGTGTCGCTTTCGCTTGCGGAGCGGCTTTTTTACCGGCCTTGTCAGATATGAAAGAGACTTCACGAAAACTTCGTGGGGATCAGAAATGTTGATCATATGTGCGGGTGTGTTGGCAAATTTCGTGGTTGGCAGCCTTCTGATGATCGGTTTCTTTTTCTTTCATGCGAGTGCCTTCTTTGCAATTGTAGGTTCCATCTCATTGCTGCTGGGTTTTATTAATTTATTACCGGTAAAAACAAATTCATTGAATGTTGATAGTGACGCTACCAGATTCATTGGGATGATCAGGTTTTCCCGCGATGTTGGAAGTGTCGTTCGCGGCCATGATCACAGTGGTCTTGTCTGCTTGACGTTAAAAAGCAAGCATAATGTGGTAGAAATCCCTGCAGAAATCGAGTTTGTAAATGATGACAAGACCCCGATGGGATATGTCGTCTGTGTTTTAAAGGCATGTTTTAAAATGGATGAGTATGCAGCGGCCATGCTGATGATGGCCATACACCAAAATGGCAAGGCAAAGATTGGGTGGGCTGATTTCGATGCGGCCATGGAATGCGTCAATTCGATCAATCAGAAGTCGCGAGAGGCTGCCTATCCTTTTTCTTGTAGTGTTTCGGTATCGAAAAGCGGATAGCCAAAATACATTCTTGTGCTTGTGCTTGTGCTTGTGCTTGTGCTTGTGCTTGTGCTTGTGCTTGTGCTTGTGC
>CAZBII010000010.1:0-10489 GCA_964491665.1 uncultured Moraxellaceae bacterium | reverse complement strand
TGCTTTCAGCTTTTAACCGGCTTTTAGAAACTTTAATTATTCTGAATATAAAGGCTTTTCTTCCACGCAGGAGAGAACAAATGACAATGATTACCGACATGGCAGTTTTGTTTGTGGCTCTCCTTCATGGATATATTCTGGTTCTGGAAATGTTCCTGTGGGATAAGCCGGCCGGATTGAAGGCGTTTGGACAATCCAGCGAGCAGGCTGCGGCGACAAAAGTGCTGGCTGCCAATCAAGGTCTCTATAACGGCTTTATTGCAGCCGGTCTTTTGTGGGGCCTTATTCAGGGTGCGTCGGGTTACGACTTCAAGGTCTATTTTCTTTTGTGCGTGATAGTGGCCGGTGTTTATGGCGCCATGACCGCAAGTCGTAAAATTCTTTTCATCCAGGCTGCTCCAGGGCTGCTGGCCCTGCTCCTGGTGCTTGTTTCATATTGAATGGTTGAAGTGCGCCAGTGATTCGGCTGCGTCGTTGAGGAGAAGGGATTCATGATTGAAATTGTTTCTTTGATTGGCATCAGTACGGCGCTTTGCGTCGGCGCGGTAAGCCCTGGGCCGAGCTTTTTGATGGTCGCGCGAACAGCGGCATCCTTCGGCAGAAAAAGTGGGTTATCTGCTGCTTTGGGTATGGGGCTGGGGGCGCTGATATTTGCTATCGCCTCGCTTCTTGGGCTGAACGCAATCTTCGAAGCTGTTCCGGTGCTCTACCTTGTGCTTAAGCTGGTGGGCGGCCTGTATCTGGCCTATCTGGGCTTTTGCATATTCAAGGGTGCAATTCGGCCACTGGAAGCATCCGCAGCTCTATCATGCGACAGCGGCAGAGGTCACAGCTATCAGCTTCTTCTGGGATTAACCACGCAAATCAGCAATCCCAAGACTGCCGTCATTTATGCAAGTGTGTTCGCAACATTCCTGCCCGCAGCGCCCAGCATGGAATTCAATGCATTGGTCGCTTTTCTTGCGTTTGCGATTGAATCCGGCTGGTATGCCATCGTCGCCATGGTCCTGTCATCTGAAAGGCCGCGCGCCAGATACCTTCAGTTTAAAAAACGGATTGATCGTTCAGCTGGCGCCATTCTGGGAGCACTGGGCATCAGGCTGGCCACTTCGGCAGCGCATTAGAAACCGGAAATATGAAAAGACGCGGAATTCCTGCACCCCAAAACCAAGGAGCAATAAAATGTTCAGCCACATAATGCTTGGCGCAAACAGCATTGAAGAATCCAAAAAGTTCTACGACGCCATTCTCGGCGTGCTTGGCTATGCGCCCGGCGTGATTGATCCAAAGGGTCGCTGCTTCTACATGACGCCCAAGGGCATCTTTGCCATCAGCAAGCCCATTGATGGCCAGCCGGCGAGCAAGGGCAACGGCAGTACCATTGGCTTTGCTGCCAAAAGCGCCGAGCAGGTGAACGAATGGCATGCGGCAGGCCTGGCGAATGGCGGGGTAACCTGTGAAGATCCACCCGGTGTGCGCGACGGTACCATCAGCAAGCTGTATCTGGCGTATCTGCTCGATCCGGCGGGCAACAAGATCTGCGCGCTGCATCGTCTGTAGCCACCGGCTTTGGCGGTTTGCCCGGACAGGAGTCCGGGCATATCCAGAGAGGAGCAGCCCATGAGCAAGCCATCAAAAAATGACATCCTGCAGGAATGGAAGGGAATTCTGGTGCCCTTTGCAAGACATGGGATATTTGCGTTTTCGCTGGTGTTCTGGCTGTTTATGGCGCCCGGCGTCTACCCCTGCAGTGTCTAGCGTGGGCGATCTTGTTTTTTGAAGCGTTTTCTGGCGCCAACGTTCGTCAGGCTGAAAGTGCGTTGATTGCAGCTGGGTGAATCCCCCGCGCCGTTGCTGCTCCCTGTCATGTACACTATGCCGCTCTTTCCTTTTGTCAGTCTTGCTTGCTCGGTAGGGGTGTCCTGTGTTCAGTAGTATCAATACTTTCATTCTTTCCAATATGAGAGCGCTCGAGATGGTGGGTGTGCTCATGCGGATTGTCAGCTTCACCTTGGTGAGCTGGATGGGGCCGGAAAGTCCGTTCATGTTTGTCTGGATATTCAATACGGCGGATGCCATTTTGCTGACATGGTGCGCCGCGCTGCGAAAGGACTCTGCCTACACCCTGCTGAATGCGTTCTGGATTCTGATCGGCGTGATCGGCATTGCCCGGGCAGGGCAATTCATCCATTGAGGTTGCACGCGTATCAGTATTTCGGATCAGCGTTTTATGATGAAGCTGGCGTGTCTTCAGGGGTTAAGAAACTCGGCGGTGCATTTCAATCCGCCAGGTATTTCACCGCTGTCATTGTTCAATTCAAGCTGCACGCCAAAGGTGCCGCTGGCTACATCTACTATCTGATCGACAATAACGACAGTTGCTTTTGCTCCAAACCGGCTCAGTGGTTCTTCCGGCACTATCTGCGCTTTCATTCCCGCTTTTATGCGGCCAAATTGCGCAACCGGCATCAGAACGTGCACCCGTAGTGGATTCATTTGTGCCAGCGTCAGAACTGAATCGCCTTCCAGATACTCGCCAACGGATTTGTGGCGTTTGATGACGATGCCTGTTAATGGGCTGTAGATCGTTCTCCGTGCCAGGATTTGCTGTGCAAGTGCAAGCTCGAGTTCTGCCTGGGATTTGTTTTCTTTGGCCAGCAGAAGTTTTTTGCTGGAGATGAGTGCGGCCGTTTCGGCTTCGTCCAGTTCACGAAAAGGGATGGATTTCTTTTTGTAGAGCGTCTGCACCCGCTCCAGGTTGCGACGATCAAATTGCTGCAAAGCAGTGGCGGCGTTGATTTCTTCTGTGCGATCGGCCTGGAATTCTCGCAACTTGACGGACGCTATCTCTGCGCCCGAGTCCAGCGATGCCAGCACGTCGCCCTTTTTTACGGTTTGGCTTACCTCGACATTGATCGAGCTGATAACCCCCTGATCGGCGAAGCTCATATCAATGGTTTCCCAGGGCTCTATCAGGCAATCCAGGCTGGAAGACGCTTGCGCGTTCGCTGTCAAATGGATGCCGGAAAGGGTAACGGCCGTTGCAATTGTCACACAGTTCAGAAGACGTATTTTCATTCGCAGAATACAGCCAAAGGTGGATTCACTCATCACGAAAAATTCGGATAGCGGCGCGCGTAAACAGCCAGTACCCAAGAATAAAAGTAATCTAAATATGCAGTTTTTCCATTAACAGCTGGCTTAATTTCCAATAAATCTGGTCGAGCAGCGTTTCTTTCCCTGAATCAAAGCGTACCCAGGCACGGCTGCCCACCCATAAGGCTGCATTTTGATGTAACTCCGACGAGCTTACGGTTACCTCAAACTGAAACCATTCCTGCAGTGCGAGATTGCCCTGCGGGTTTGCCGGATCAACACTGGCTTCACCGCCGTATGCTGTGCCAAGAACGGCACTGGGCAGTTCCGTTGATGCCGTGGGCATGAAGCGCGTGACACTTGCCGGATAGGTTTGGCTGGGCCAGTTGGCCAGCTTCACACTGACAGATTGGCTGCGTGACCGAATGACGTCGACATCATCCTGGCTAATCAGTCCACGCAGAACAATGGATTTTCTATCCAGAATATAGGCGATCGTTTTGCCTTTAGTTACAAACGCACCCGATGCGTCGGCTTCCGGTGGCAGATAGAACTGGCCTGTGGCCGTGCTGGTCACATCCAGCTGATCCAGTTCCTGCTGCAGTGTGTGCAGTTCCGACTGTGCAACCGTGCGTTCGTCGCGCAGCTGTTGTGCTTCTACAGGATCGGCCGCCATGGCGGCATTGAGTTTGGTTTCAATCTCCTCCAGCCGATACCGGGCGAGGTCGCGTCTTAGCGTGAGATAAGGGTCTTCGAGTTGAAACAGGAGCTGACCGCCCGTCACATGCTCCCCTTCAGCCGCTATTACGCGCTGGATTACACCGTCGGCTCCCGCTCTTACCTCTGAATTTTCCGGAAACCAAACAACGGCAGGCAGTGTGCGTTCAATGGGGAAAGGAATAACGCCAAAGACCAGTATGAATGACATTACTGAAATAGCCGCTAGTTGAATGGCACGGGTTCTTTGCGCAGTCTGTTCTGCAGTCAGAATAAAAAGTATCGCATGGACTACCGGTTTGATGACCTGGGTTGATAGGAACCAGATCCCCAGCAGAATGCCCAGGGGGAGATAAAGTTGAGAGGCAGCAATGGTAATGGTGGCCATCACCACAAAGCGATACAGCAGTGCCAGTGGTGCGTAGGCTACCAGCCACCTCTTTTCCTTCCGGCTTGTGGAAAAGCTGGATGGAGTCGATAACAGGTAGCGCTTGAAAAGATACTGCCAAAACAGATTGGAGCGTGTCGCCAGGTTCGGGATTTCCAGAAAATCCGATAATAGATAATAGCTGTCGAAGCGCATCAGCGGATTGCCGTTAAAGAACACGGTCGATACGCTGCAGAGAATCATGATGTGATAGGCCAGTTGGCTTACCAGGCCGGAGCTGACATTAAGCCATACGAACAGGGCGAGCGATGCCAGAAACAGCTCCACCATTATGCCGATGCCGTCTACCAGTAGTCGCGCGCGTTTATCCTGGAAAGTCAGTGCGTCGGATGCTTCGACATACGGCAACGGAATGCCGTACATCAGCACGATGCCGATTTCGCTAACTTTGCCGCCATTAACCTTTACCGCAAATGCATGGCCCAGTTCATGAATCAGCTTGGTTATTGGATAAATGCACCAAAGGATAAACAGGCTTTGAGGGGTGAAAACCGTGTCTATCAGGTTGTGTGTAATGGAGTCCCAGTGAAATGCGGCGTTAAACAATGCGATAAATAGTGTAATGAGCCAGATTACCAGCATCGGTATGGAGAAAAATGGAGAAACGACAGCCTGGTATCTTGTCAGAAAGCGATCCGGGTCCCACAGCGGCAAGCGAATAAAGAAGGGATTTTTGAATTTTTCAAGCAGGGATGGATCGATGCGCGACTTGGGCGGACTCACCAATTTCCCGGCATCGCTTAACTGGATTAATCCCTTTTGAAACGACTGCTGGATAATCGCCAGTAAATCGGTTTCGGATATAGCGGCCTGCTTGTGTGTGACAAGATCAAAAATGTCTGCAAGGGTTCTGTCGCCGTTACATAGGCCGAGGATATTCCATTGTTCGTTGCTTATCCGGTAAAGCCGGTTGCTCCCTTTGCGACGGAGCACAAACCATTGCTCTGACCGGCTTGTCTGGCGGTGCACGGTCAACGCCGGATTGATGGCAGGAATCAGCGATTTCGCTTTTTGCCACGGCGACGGTAATAGTTGTTCCGGTTTGCTGTCGGATGTATTCATAGCCGCCAAATGAGCAATCTGATCCAGTCAAAGGTGCGGTGAAACCAGATCCAGATATAGGGCCGTGCGCCTATCTCAACTTTCGCGACACCGCTCATTCCGGGTGTTAAGCGTTGGTCGTTTGCATCTGGCAGGGTGGCTTCCACATGAAAAAAATTCTTTCCATCGGCGGGTACGGATACCGGGGTGATTTTCTCGATGGCGATGGGGATATTTTTGTCAGGCATGCTTGATAACCTGACAGTCCCTTGCTGTCCGGTTTCTATTGCCGCTATGTCGCGTTCATCCACTTTCAAGAGAATGCGAAACTGCTGTTCTGGCGCTATCTCATACAGAACATCACCTCTTTTTACCGGTGCGCCAAGCGACTGGCTCAAGTCTCCTGCTACTACCACGCCATCAAACGGGGCAATAATTTCCATTCTCTTTAGCTGGTTTTCTACCAGGCTCAGTTCTGCGCTGGCTTGTCCCATCTGGGCTTTAACAATGTTTATCTCTGTTCTGTCGAGATTGCTCAGAGCCTTGTTGTAGGATTTTGTGAGCTGGTTTTTCTTGCCTTCCCATTTCGCCTGCTCCAATCGCAGATTCTGGTCATCAAGGCTGGCAAGCAGCTGGCCAGCGCTGACGTGATCCCCTGGGCGCACCCGGGAGCTGGCGATAAAGCCATCCAGCGCTGATAGCAGCAATTGCTTTTTGTCACTCTTGACGACCGCAATGGCGGAGACATGATAGGTGCCGGGCACGAAACAAATGCCAGCAAGAATCAACGCAACACAGGCGATGATCTTTTTGGATTTTTTGCTGAATGTGAAGGTGCTTTTTTTGACCCCTTTCAGCAACGTCCACTTCAGCTTCAGTGTTGGACCCAGTAGCAAGGCAAGCTGCTCATAAAAGTTCAGCGTTACCTTGTCCATTGTTCCGTTCTTGAAATTTTCATAGGTGATGGCAGCGACCACATTGCCGTTATAGATCATGGGTGTGGTGCATACGGAGTGAAGCGAATGTTCTTCCATCAGCGCGCGATGCGCAAAGGTAACAAGGTCAGACCCCTTTGAATCCTTTTCCAGGATAATCGTTGCGGCCTGATCTGCTGATTCTTCCATGGCTTTGATCAGGGCGGCATCGGTGGAGGATCGTGCTTCACCCGAAAGCCCGCCGGATACGGCTGCAATTGCCATGCGTCCCTTGTCCATCATGGCAATAGACACCCGGCTGCAATCCAGGCGTTTTTGCAGCGTATCGACAATCAATTGGACGGATGGGTAGAAATCTTCATGCTTCAGCGACAGTGACAGCAAGTCCACGTAGCTCAGCAGATCGGAGTCCTGTTCGCGAAATGCTTTCCGTTCTCTTGCCAGCCAGGTGAACCATTGGCATCCGATGTTTAAGTCACGGGCAACCTGTTTCTGAATCGATTTGTCTTTGCTGCTTATGGCCACGATGAGTATGCCAAAGCATTGACCATTTGCGATGATGGGGCACGCGACGAGAGATGAGGTGCTGTTGGCCAGGGGGGTTATGATGATCTTTGTTTTGCCTTGCTTGAACAGGCTCTCCGATTTTGACTGCAATAGTGGCTGGCATTTTCCCCCGGGAGGCCAGTGCGCCATCGGCAGGGCATCCTTGCCGTTTGGAGTACCCATCAACACCAGTGCATCCGTCACGTGCTCAATATGCTGACATTGCAGGTTTAGCCAGTTCTGAGCAATTGGATCCATAGTGTTTCAGTCGTGTGAAAGTGGGAATAATTGACGGATAAACAAGAGTATAGGAAGGCTTTGTCTGCACTGCCAAAAATGGAATAAAACAGGATTGCATGTGGCGTGTTGCAGGCACCCACTCCGCAGCGCTTTCTAGTTTCCGGCTTTGCTTTTGTCGGCTTCGTTTTTCCTGTCCCAGGTTGTAACGCAGTTTCGGCCTCTTTTTTTCGATGCATAGAGTGCTTCATCGGCCTGGCTGATCAGTTCGTCAACGGTTTTTGCGCCAAATTTAAGCATGCTCAGACCAAAGCTGCTGGTAACGGATATGCCGGCTGTGGTTTGGGCTTCTATCTTGATCCGGCAGCGTTCTGCTATTTTCTTTGCCTCGAAAATGCCGACGCCGTTGAGCATGATGCAAAATTCCTCGCCGCCATAGCGGCAAACAATGTGGTTGTCTCCAATGATTTCGAGCAGTGTTGATGCAACCATTTTGATGATCTCGTCACCTGCGGCGTGTCCATGGGTGTCATTGACTGATTTGAAATGGTCAATGTCAGCCATGATGCAGGTAAGATTTTCACCGGTTGATTTTGCTGTCGGAAAAATAGTTTCGAGACTGCTATACAGGGAGCGCCGGTTGTGGCAGTTGGTTAAAGGATCGCGGGTTGCCATGAGGTGAAGCTGGACATTTTTTTCTTCAACTTGCTTTTTGGATGTCTCCAACTCGCGAATCGAGTTCTCCAGCAAAATATTCTTGGTTTCGACCTCGGTGATATCGTCCAGCCCGACGATGGCGCCGCGTTGCTTTCCGTCGGCATCAATAATTGGCGAGCTGTTGACCAGGAATGTATATTTTTTGCCTTCCTTTCCTTCAAGCCCAAAATAAACGCCGGTTTTTGAAATTCGGGCACTTAAGGTTTCGCGCCATGGCAATACAAATGTAGAGCCGCTTTTTTCCGGTATGATCCACGGCAGCGTGGAGGGCATTTTTCCTATCAGGCTGTTGGGCGATTCACCCAGTTTTTCGGCTATTGAGTCGTTCGCCAGTACAATGTGTCCCTTTTCATCGAGAATGAATACGCCATTGCTGAGTACGTTCATGGCGGCCCTAACCCTGGCAGGTACAGCGGAGCTTGGGTCCAGATACTTTAGGCTGCGACGCACGAAGTACCAATAGCCACCAGTTCCAAACAAAACCACAAAAACAGAAAGACCCAGTATGCCTTTGGAGAAAATTCCGAAAGCAGGCGTCGTGTCGATGGGCGCGAAGGTCAATTCAAGGTTGCTCGCCGATCCTTCTCCCTGAGATACAGGAAGACTGATTTGCGTTGCGGTGTCGCTGTTGTCGGGATGCCAGTAATCCTGATGCCTGCCGTGGGATGCAAGAATAACTCCGTCGCGGCGCCTTACTGCTGCACTTGTTACATCGTCATTGCGCTCGACGGCAAACCACAGCAAGCTTTGAAGTGCCACGAAATTTTTGTCTTTCAGGGCGATGGCGACTTGAATCGACATCATTTCGCTGAATCGGCGTCTTTGCTCCACCATTTGCTGCTTGCTGTCGGGTATCAGTCCCATCAAATCTGCAAACGCCAACAGGCCCAAAGTCAAAGCGACGATTCCCAGTGTGATTCTCATCGCAGGAGACAGTTTTAGCATGGCGCTATCCATTTGGTTGGGTTAGGGCTTTTGTGAAAACATTTTTTCGACATCGCTATTATCTTCTTCGTCTTTGGTTTTGCGATTGGGCCGTTTCTTCTTGGGCAATACCGCAATAGGGTCCATATTTCTCCATGCCGGAATAGCAGCAAACAGAGAGGCGCCAAACGCGGCCGCGCGGCCAAGCCACAGGCTGGCAAGCATCATTGATAATCCCGCCGCCATTTTAACTATCTGGACAGTGGCTTCGTCATTGTCCAGGTTTTTCCGCATGTATTGGTCGGAGTCATTTCCTTTATTCCATAGCCAGCCGCTATTTTTATAGAACTCCGTTTCCTCAAATAGTGTTGTTATCGTGATGTCTTTGCTTTTGAGTTCGAGAAATTGCGCTCTTAACCAGTGGATGCCTGAGGTGGGTGCTTGATCATCTGATGCTGTCAGCCCACCTGGGCGGAGATATGTGTCATTTGCATCTCGCAAGGATACGATGGCATCGATGGTTGTGCCTTGGCCGCCCAGGAAATCACTAAGATCCAATGATGAGTGTGAGTTTTCATCTGTCTTTGTGTCGGCTTCTGGGTTTTTGGTTTGGTCGATTCCGTCAAGTCCGCCAGCATGAGAAGGCCCACTGCCGTCCTGCGCATGATCAATAGCGGGGGAATCATTAACTGTAGGTGCATTTCCATTTGACGCAGGATTGTCGGTTCCAGATGTTTCCGGCGGTGCTGTGGGAGGTATAGGGGTGACGATGAAGTCGGCACTGATCGCAGTAGAGAGACCGCCTGCATCCGTGGCGGTGATGGTGATGCGTTCGGTGCCATACCAGCTTTCAGTTGAGCTAATGGTTGCAACGCCCTGAGCATCAATCGTTACCTGGATGTTGCTGTTGCCTTGCACGCTGAATATCAGCTGGTCGCTGGCGGTTTCTGCATCGGAAAAAAGGCTGCTCAAGTCAATGGTATACGAGCTAAAGCCTTGGAAAAGATTCTGGTTGGCGATCCCTGAATTTGTAGGAGCATCGTTGACGGGGGTGACGGTGAAATTGAAGGTGCTGTTGACCGGCGCGCTGGCATCTTCATTGCCATCGTCAACATTGACATCAAAGGTGGCGGTGGTGGTTTCGCTACTGTCGTGGATAAAGGTGACCTGCCCGGCGGTAAGTTGCGTGCCGGTGAAGGTGGTGGCGTCAACGCCGTTGACCTGGATCTTGCCGTTGATCGCGTTGCTGATGGAGAAGGTCACGCCGGCATCGACATCATCTGTATCGGCGTAGCCCAGATCGGTGGGCTGCAGGGTGTAGGTGGCGCCTTCATTCATTGTGGCGGTCAAGTCGCCGGTTAACACCGGTGCGTCGTTGACGGGAGTGACGGTGAAGTTGAAGGTGCTGTTGGCTGGCGCGCTGCTGTCTTCATTGCCATCGTCAACATTCACATCAAATGCGGCGGTGCTGGTTTCGCTGCTGTCGTGGATAAAGGTTACTTGTCCGGCGGCAAGCTGGGTGCCGGTGAAGGTGGTGGCGTCGACACCATTGACCTGGATTTTGCCATTGACGGCGTTGCTGATTGTAAAGGTCACGCCCGCCGCAACATCATCTGTATCGGTGAAACCCAGGTCAGTGGGTTGCAGGGTGTAAGTGGCACCTTCGTTCATTGATGCGGTTAGGTTGCCGGTTAATACCGGCGCATCGTTGACCGGATTAACGGTGAAGTTGAAGGTGCTGTTGGCTGGAGCACTGCTGTCTTCATTCCCGTCGTCAACATTGACGTCAAATGATGCGGTGCTGGTTTCACTGCTGTCGTGAATAAAG
>CAZBII010000009.1:0-55264 GCA_964491665.1 uncultured Moraxellaceae bacterium | reverse complement strand
TTGCCCTTTCAACTTGCCTGTCCATTCCAGCGTGTGCGGATCATGACGCATGCCAAGACCGGCGAATACGTCGAACAAGTGGCTGTGAAGCGTTGCATCACGGAACAAGCGCAACAACAAGGTGATACCCTGATCCAGCTGATCCATGACATCGCCACGAAACACGGCAGCTACACCGATGCCCAGCACATTGAGTGTGAAACCGCGTGCGTCTGTACCGATGAAATGGTTGAAACGCCCCAACCCTTGCACCAGCTTTCCGTTAACGGTACTGGAGTGACACACGTTGCAGTTGGGTGCAGCAATGTCCTGATTACCGGTTTTCACTGCATTCAGGTTGTAGGGCAGTCTCCTGTTGCGCGCGTCATCCCGATACTCAGAGGGAGGCCGCTGTGCATTTGGAATTCCAAACTCAATTATCTGGGAAGCGGTGACGAAAGAAGGATAGGAAACACCGATACGGACAAAATCACCGCCATACATGTACTTCCCGCCAAGGGTTGCATCGGGCTCAATCATCGGCCTGTTGGTTAGCAGCGCGCCATAGTTATCATAACTTTTGTCAAAGTCGTAAAAGTAGTTACCTGGATCGGTTGGCTGCGGCTCTTTCTCAATGGTCGTAATGCTATCCCACTTCACGCAACGCTGACCATTAGCCACCAGGAAACCATCATCACACGATGGTGCGGCAGTGGCTTCCAATGCTAGCGAAAGCGTCGATACCGACGTTAGCGCAAGGGACCATTGGACCCATTTTCTTCTGGTTACTGATTTCATTAAGGCATCCTCTTATTTTTCTAATTTCTGCTTTTTAGTTACTGCTTCTGGTTACTTCTGAAAGTGCATATCTACACTTTCTCAGCACAGCACAATAATCGGCGCAGCTGCTCGCTTTCAACTCGCAATTCGGGGAAGAAAAGTGACTTAATCATAAATTTTTAACATCGCGCTGACTGATGGTGGAGCTCGCGCGAAAGAGAAGTTAGATGACCATTTTAAACATGTTTTTGCGGCAGAAACGCACGTGCAATCCGATCTATTAGGGTAACCATGGCAGCTGACTACCACGCTTGATTTGACACGCGCAGCAGCGAGATTAAGGCGCCGCACTGAATGATGGAATTATTGCGGACGAAACAGAGAATAGCGTTGACGAGAAACCTGTATGCGACCACCCTGGCGATGGTCGCCTTCCAAAAATCTGGCAGGAATTCATTTATGGATAAACCACACCTTCACTCTCTGAATGAAACTTGCGTTTACGGGCGAGCGCCGAAATCAGTGCTGCCACGTTTAGTGTACAGATAGAAATCACAGCAATGGCCCAATGAATTGCCAGCCGTTCTTGTTCGTATGCAGACAAACCTGCGCCAAACAATAAGATGCATATCACATTAATAACAATCGTTGTTTTGGCCAGCCTTAACCTTGGCGACACAGCACCAGCTGCCAGTAAATTTGGAATGGAAATGAACAGCACGGCAAGAATGACGACCAACTTGACCTTCCATTCAAAATTCGGGTTCCCAAATATAATATTGTTGTAGATGGTGATTGCCACGATCCCAACCACATATAGAATGTTGATAATTTTTACTGCCTTGAAAAAGTTCATTTACCCATCCTCGTCAAATACCCCTCGATATATAACTTCATGTTTTCTTCATCAACGGCGCGCTTTCTCAGTGAAATGCATCTCCATTTCGTCGATTTTAATTGAGTATGTATTGGTTGAAGCCTCATATCTGACGGCATTCAGCGACGTGAAATTGATACTTTTCCTGATGTCCGGACTGGAGAAGGTTACATTGCCAACGACTACGCCCCCAGCAGGAAAGGAAGTCGTAACGCTGACCGCAACGGGCTGGTTGTTTTCGTCCAGGAATTTACTGGTTCCTCTGATACGGCGCATCGCCCCAACCTTACGGATGTCGACTTTTTCATTCAGCATCCGGCCTTCTTCCTCAAATCCTTCTCCATTGTCTTTATAGCGAATCTTGATGAAATCATATTCAGGTGGCAGCACTTCAATTTTCAGTGGCGCCGAGACATCCGACTTTCCGGTACCTGTTCTTGAATCTATTTCACCGTCAGTAACTTTCAACCGCACATAATAGGTTCCCACCTTATCAAAGGTGTGTTCCAGCTTGGCGCCCTTGCCGGTTTTTTTATCTCCGAAATTCCACTCATAGCTCACAATGCCGGCATCATCGTAGGATTGCGTACCATCCAACACCAGAGTTCGGTTGTCATACGGCAACTTGATGACGCCGCCATAGGGATTGAACTCGCCGTTCTTCTGCTTTGCGCGAACAATCGATTTTGGATAGGTGGCAATGCTCGCTCCATTGCGCTCGCTTAAACGAACGCCCAGCTGTTCCAGAAATCCCGGAATTTTGAGATATCCTCCTGATGCAATAATCGGCTCACCATTAGCCACCTTTGACTTCAGTTCCGGCGTGGTTTTAACACCGCGCAGCAAGGCATTGCGAATGGTGAGAATATTTTTGAGCGCGCGTTCCGGCGTGTCTGACCGCATGAGTTCCGGCCTTACCGACAACCCCATTGCAATGGCCGCCGTCACATAGGGTGCCGCAAACGAAGTGCCGTTATTGCTATTGGGGCTAAACAGAGTGATGTCCAGCAGATCATTGGAAGGCCAGGTGCTTTCCAATAACGTGCCAGGCGCGGCCAGATGCGCGTGAGAGCCATACGAGCTGTGATCATTCGGTTCAGCTCCTGTCCTATCCCAGTCTGCCGCCAGCGCGCCCCGCTCATTGATTGATGCGACGTTAATGATGTTGGGCTTGTCCCATTGGTATGGGAAAAAATCAGGATTCATAGTGCCACTGTTGCCAGCACCGGCAACGATGATAATTCCCTTGTCCTGGGCTTCCTGAACCAGCGATTCAACTGTGGCTTTCAGCCTTGGATCAGATTCCACATCACTTAGCGCCACCGCTGATGAGAAGTTAATTACATTGGCGCCGTTTGCTATTGCATAGCGAAAGGCATTTTCCAGACGCTGTGCGCGTTCTGCGGGGGAAACCGGGACAACATTCAGCAACTCCAATGTCGAATAGACTCGCAATGACATGATTTTTACCGGCATGTCTCCCGCCAGACCAACTACGGAGTAGTTGTTGTCCTTTTCGGCGGCAATGATGCCCGCGATGGGCGTGCCATGAGGGAATAAAATGTCGGACGGGTTTGAATCGTCGTAGACAAAGTCGTAGCCCGGAGCCAATCGATTGGCGAGGTCACGGTGTGTTCTGTCAACACCGGTATCTATGACAGCAACAATGACTTCAGCTTGGGGTTTGTCTTTCACCATTTCCCACGCCGTCATCACATCCACATCGGCGTCGTTAGGCTGCTCGAAACCCCACTGGCTGTAGAACCTGGGATCATTGGGATAGGTTGCCGATTCCACAACGGAATAGCATGGCGCTGAAATCAGCGAGGCGATGAATACACCCAACAGAGTCCTTTTGTATGACTTTGGCTGCATGGATAACTCCCGGTATATCTTGTTTCTATGGTTTTTTTGTATTTCTTATTGTTTTTATGCAAGACAGCAGAACGAGCTGACGCCTCAGGAGAACCGCGCTTTCCTGAGGCGGTCTCAACCATTCAGACTAGGTAATCTGAAGATTCTGGTTGAACATGGGCAGCGATCTGATGCGCGCGCCAGTCGCGTGATAAAGTGCGTTGGCCAGTGCAGGCGCTACGCAGGGAACTCCCAGTTCTCCCACGCCTCCAGGATGTTCGTTACTGTCTACGAGGTACGTTTCTATTTCAGGCGTTTGGTTGATTCTCAGAATGGGGTAGTTGTGAAAATTGCTTTGAATGACTTCGCCATCTTTCAAGTCGATTTTTCCCATCGCAGAAGACAGACCAAATACAACCCCTGACTCGATCTGTGCTTTCACCAGATCAGGATTGACTGCGATACCACAATCCACCGCACTGATCACACGATGAATCTTGAGCTGATCGCCATCCAGACTGGCTTCGACAACCTGTGCGATATAGCTGTTGTAAGAATTGAGGACGGCAATGCCACGATGGACGCCTGCCGGAGCAGATCGCGACCACTTTGCCGCTTCTGCAACAGTATCCAGCACCCGACGGCATCGGGGATTCTTGGCCAGCATTTTGCGGCGAAACTGATACGGATCCTGCCCTGCTGCTTCAGCCAACTCATCGATGAGGGTTTCCAGCGCAAAGATATTGAAAGAATTGGCTACCGAGCGCATCCAGTTAACAGGAACCTCGTATTTTTCGTAGTGCACTTCGGCACGCAGATTTGGAACGTCATAGGGAATGTCCCGTATTCCCTGTGCTGTACGGGCATCTTCACCAATCAGCGCGATAAACGATTCCATGAGCGGGCCGATCGCCACGGATTGCGAGGCAATCCTGCCTTCGATGGAGGTCACGTCGCCTTTTTTGTTAAGGGTTCCGGTCAGACGGACCACCGCACTGGGGCGGTAATAGCCACCTCTAATATCATCTTCCCGGGTCCATACGAGCTTGAGCGGCTTCTTCACCTTTTTGGCGAGTTGGGCGGCCTCCCTGACAAAATCCTGATCCATGGTGGCACGCCGGCCAAATCCGCCACCGCTGAGCATTGTGTGAAATTTCACGCGCGCTGCCGGCAAGCCCAGCACATTTGCCGCTGCAGCCTGATCCGCATCTGGCCATTGGGTGCCGCACCAGATTTCACAGTCCCGCCCGTTGTAATCAATCACTACATTGAGCGGCTCCATGGGAGCATGCGCCAGATAGGGAAACCGGAATACCGATTCCAGTTTTTGATCGGCGCGGGCTTGCGCCTGGGCGACCAGTCCGGTGTTTTTCTGGAGGGTGCCTCGCTTGTCCATCAAAGCTTCGTAATGGGCATACTGCTCTTCTGAAGAAAACGTGGCGGCCTGACTGAAATCCCATTCCGGACGAAGCTTTTCCCGCGCCAGATGGACAGACCAGAAGTCTTTGCCAACCACTGCAATGCCACTTGGAATCTCAACGACGTCGACTACGCCAGGACTGGATCTCACTTCCGCCGCATTAAAGCGGACTAGCCTGCCTCCAAACTTGGGGGCCCGTTTAACCACTGCGGTTAACATGCCAGGCAAGTACAGATCGAAGCCATACTTCGCCGCGCCGCTGGACTTGTCTGCCCCATCCAAACGCACCTTGGATTTGCCGATGATGGTGAATTCGGAAGGTTTTTTCAGGCTGGGGGATCGTGGTGCGGCAATCCTGGCTGCATCGGCAGCAAGCTCTCCGTAAGTGGCACTGCGGTTGTTTCTGGAATCTACAACCTGACTCAGTCTGGCTTTTAATGAAGACGCCGCAACTCCCCATTTTCTTGCCGCTGCCTTGATGAGCACTGCTTTCACCGCAGCACCGGCTTCCCTTTGCTGCTTGAACAGCGAAGTGATCGTGGTACTGCCGGCGGTCAGTTGCGTCAGGGTTTTGGGGTTGTTGTACTCACGGGTGGGAGACGCCAGTTCCCACTGCACCAGATTCCAGTCCGCATCCATTTCTTCCGCAACCAGCATGGGAAGAGCCGTCAGGGTGCCCTGCCCGATCTCGGCTGCGGTCGTGATGATGGTGATGCGATTGTCCGAGGTGATGCGCACGAAAGCATTGGGCTGATACGCACCTTCAGCAGCTGTGCTCTCACTCTCTGCAGCAGACAAGGGTATACGCCAGGCAACCAGCATACCGCCTCCCGCAATAGCAGAGAGTTTCAGAAAGGTGCGACGGGAAACAGGAGTCACTTGAGTCATGGAATATTCCTCCCGTGATCAGCTTTCTGAAACGCTGTGAATGGCTTTGCGTATCCGGTTGTACATGCCACATCGACACAGATTTCCAAACATCGCTATGTCGATATCATCATCGCTGGGGTTGGGGTTGCCATTCAGCAGCGCCACCGCCGCCATGATCTGGCCCGACTGGCAATAGCCACACTGATGCACATTCTGCCCGGTCCAGGCTTGCTGGACCTTTTGCCCCAAGGCCGTCTGACCGATGCCTTCAATCGTGGTGACCTGTCGCCCGATCGCGGCGCTGGCCGGAAATGTGCAGGCTTTAACGGTTTCGCCATCGAGATGAACGGTGCAGCTGCCGCACTGCGACATACCGCATCCGTATTTTGTACCCGTCAGATGGAGCTGATCTCGCAGTACCCACAACAGAGGAACATCATTGGACGTGTCGACCGAGTAACTTGTCCCATTGACTATCAGATCCGGCATGGGCGCCTCCGTATTTTTTTGTTTTTATGTTTGGTCGCCGTCGCTTTTGCATCGCATGAACGCTGGTTCCGATGGCCAACTTTTTCCATCGAATTCAGTTTCGCAGCAACGACAGCGCGCTTGTAAATATTTAATCGGCAGATTTCAATTTGAACCGTGCACTTTCGTCGTAACAGGCAAGTCTTTTTCGCCGGGCATTTATACTTCATCGTTCCGGTTTTCCGCAACGGTGACAATTCTGCACATCACTGACGCATCGCCTGCATGATCGATCAGAAGATCAATTGCGCAGAACGGCTGCCTTATCCAATCAGCAGCATTAGTGAGCAACATCGCCCGCTGCGTGATTTCGCCCGATAATGACTGAATACTCTCTGTTTTTATCCCGCATTTCAGGATATCTATGCACTGAAATTATTTTGCCGGAGCCGCACTCTGCATGGGCATTCCGGTCGGAAAGGCCATTTGCTCATGCGATGAATGCCTGCGATGCAATTTTTGTCAGCAAAGGCGCTCGCAATTCCCGGCCTTCAACCACTGCAGAACTCACCAATGTCCATTCAGAAAAACAACAACAGGAGTCGGATTGTGAGGTGGATTCGCACGTCAGCAATTTTGACGATGCTGGCTTTGATCTCTGGCTGCAAATATTCAGTAACGGTACACAATCCGGAGAAAGTCTGGCCTGGCTACGTATTGCCGTCGCCTTCATTGGGCAGTACTACTCCGGTACTCGATCTGGATGGCAGCATTGTGAAGACCTATCCATGTCCTGGCTTTCCCGCCAAGATGCTGGATGATGGCTCTCTAATCTGTAACAACCTGAAAGTGGGCCGGTTGGTGGTGCCTGAAATTCGGCAGGTTTCCAGTGAAGGTGAAGTTCTCTGGCGCTTCAGAAACTGGTCTGGTGGTTCGGCAAAGCAGCATCATGACTATCAGCTTGCGGATAATCCGGTCGGCTACCATGTTCCCGGCATGACAATGGTGGGCCCGGCGCAGGGCGGCAACATCCTGGTGATGGCAAATGAAACCCTGTCGCCATGGAAACAGGCCATTTATTGGGGATTTTTGAAAGACGACGTTATTTACGAAGTGGATCCGCTGGGCAACGTCATCTGGGAATGGCATGCCAGTGATCACATTGACGAAATGGGCTTTACCGAGTCTGCCCTGAAAAGTATTCGCCGCAGCCTGTCCAGCGACTGGCTACACATGAATACGGTTTCCTGTGTAGGCCCGAACAAATGGTACGAGGAATTGGGCGATGAGCGCTTTCATCCCGAAAACCTCATTGTCGGATCGGCAAAGTCAAACTGGATCGCCATTATTGACAAAAGGACAGGGCGTTTTGTCTGGCGCATGGGTCCTGATTATTCTGAAGGCAAGCCAGGCGCCAATCTGGGCGGCGTACGCTTCTCGCATAGTGCGCACATCATTCCCAAAGGCCTGCCCGGCGAAGGCAATATTCTGCTCTTTGATAACGGCCCACCGTCTGGTCGTGGTGATCTGGCGCTGAAAGGCGCTGGCCATTCACGCGTACTGGAATTTAATCCCATCGATTTCTCGCTGGTGTGGGAATACACCGATAGAAAATTGTTTAGCCCGAACATGAGCAACGCCCAGCGCCTGCCCAACGGCAATACCTTTATCACTGAAGGACTGACAGGTACCTTGCTGGAAGTCACCGCCGCCAAGGAAGTGGTGTGGGAAGCGCATGGGCCGCCAACCTATCGCGCCTATCGCATCCCGTTTGAGTGGGTGAACAGATCCCGATAGTCAGCGCCGCGCGTTGGCCACGGGGTTTTATCTCCTGCCATACATTCAAGTTTCTGCAGGGCGGGTGCAAACATCAATTCAACCCTCACTTTGTTTCGGGTGTTTACTCCTATCAACCCCGTGTTTCTGGATCTGGATCCTTATGCGCAAGATGCCCAAACAAAGACGTTCGCGTGAAATGGTGGAACGGCTGCTGGAAGCCACTGCGGCTACACTGGCTGAACGCGGTCTGGATGACACAACAACCAATCATATCGCCGAAAAAGCAGGGGTGAGCATAGGCTCCCTGTATCAATATTTTCCCGACAAGGAGGCACTGCTGGAAGCGTTGATGGAGCGCGTCAGTGACAAGGTTTCCAACGTCTTCCGGGAACATGCCACCAAACTGGAGTACGTGAAATTCGACTTAAAAACCGTATCGGATTATCTGATTCTGTACGGCATCAAGGCTATCAGAAACGACCCGCTGTCGGTGGAAATCATGAGAAGCTGGAACAGCCTGCCGCTTGAAAAGCTGCTGGACCCGCTGGAGAAATTTTTTCTGTCGATGGCGCAGCCGTATTTTGTACGCCACTATCAGGATTACCCGATCAATGATCTGGAGGGAAAGCTTTACGTATTAATCAATTCCACCCTGTTTACGGTCGTACGCTATCTGCGGGGTGCACCGAGCAACGCCATGACAGAAAAAAAACTCGCGCATATTCTTTCCGACATGATTGTGACGCTGCTGACACCACAAGCCACCACCTGATGCCTGGAGGACATAGCATTTCAGAAGTGGAATTGGACGATATCGCCGGCATCGTCACTCTGTATTGCAGCACCCTCGCGGCGCACCGAATGCACCATCCGCACACATTGCGCGCATTTTCCTGCGTTTTCCGGCCAGAAACGCTGGTTTTTTTGCTGGCACGCATAATGCTGGTCATTTCCTCGCCATTCCAAACTTGTGGGGGAATACGTCATGCAAGCACAACTGAAGCCCACCCTGGGCAAGCTGCATTTGTGGGGCATTGCGGTAGGGCTGGTCATATCGGGGGATTATTTCGGCTGGAGTTACGGCTGGGGAGCCGCCGGCACGCTCGGCTTTCTGGTGACGACGCTGCTGGTCGCCGCCATGTACACGGCTTTCATCTTCAGTTACACGGAACTCACCTGCGCCATTCCCCATGCCGGCGGACCGTTTGCCTACAGCCTGCGTGCATTCGGCCCCAGGGCCGGGCTGATAGCGGGTCTGGCCACGCTGATTGAATTCGTGTTTGCGCCGCCGGCGATTGCGATGGCGATCGGCGCTTACCTGAATGTGCAGTTTCCCGCGCTTGATCCCAAACTGATTGCGGTGGGCGCCTATCTGATTTTCATGGCGCTGAACATTCTGGGCGTGCAGATTGCTGCGACGTTCGAACTGGTGGTCACGGTGCTGGCGATTCTGGAACTGCTGGTGTTCATGGGCGTGGTGTCGCCCGGCTTTTCGTTCTCCAATTTCGTGCTGAACGGCTGGGCCGGTTCCGACACGTTCACACTCGCGGCCATCGGTGGCATGTTCGCGGCGATTCCATTTGCGATCTGGTTTTTCCTCGCCATTGAAGGCGCTGCGATGGCGGCGGAGGAAGCGAAGGATCCCAAGCGCACCATTCCGGTGGCGTTTCTCGGCGGCATTCTGACGCTGGTTGTGCTGGCGCTGGGCGTGATGATTTTTGCCGGCGGCGTCGGCGACTGGAAAGCGCTGTCGAACCTGAATGATCCGCTGCCCCAGGCAATGAAAACCGTGGTGGGTGAAAGCAGCGGCTGGCTGCACATGCTGGTGTGGATCGGTCTGTTCGGCCTGGTGGCATCGTTTCACGGCATCATTCTGGGCTATTCGCGGCAGATGTTTGCACTGGCGCGTGCCGGTTATCTGCCGGCGTATTTCGCCAAAATCCATCCGCGTTTTCGCACGCCGCACCGCGCCATCATCGGCGGTGGCCTGGTGGGCATCGCGGCGATTTACAGCGACAGCCTGATCAATCTGGGCGGCATGTCGCTGACGGCTGCCATGATCACCATGTCGGTATTCGGTGCGCTGGTGATGTACATGATGAGCATGCTCAGCCTGTTCCGTCTGCGGGTGACAGCACCGGCGCTGGAGCGCACCTACCGCGCACCGTTATATCCGCTGGCACCGGCGGTGGCATTGGGCATTGCCATCATCTGCCTGATCGCCATGATCTACTACAACCTGCTGATCGCCGGTATTTTTACCGGTTTCATGGCGATCGGCTTTCTGTACTTCCAGTTTACGCATGCGCAGCGCTCGGCAGCACCGCAGGATGCCCTGCTGGCAAGCTCTTGATCTGACGCGGAATAGATTGCTGCAGGCCAGCATTGCGCGGCCTGCAGCCATTCCGCCTTAGCGATTTTGTCGGAATTCTCCTACCCAATTGCGAGACGTTCCTTACGCGCAATAATGGTGCACGCATCCATACTCACATCATATACACCCGTACCTCAACGTTAGTATTGCAGTCGTGGCCAAGCGTTTTTTCCCAACCATCGAACCGTGCAGACATCGCGACTCTCCGTGCAGACATCCAGGATTTCTGCGCCCGGCGCACTGCGGTTCCGCCAGCTGCAATGCCGTGTTACGACGACGTGATTTGACACCATGAGTCACCGTATTCACTGACAACCCTGCAATGCTCATTCATCTGCAGTTAACAACCGGAGCCCGTCTCCGGCACGGATGAGTATTGCCTGCATATTCGTGCCGCATGCACCGCCCACAGGAGCTGCCATGTTCAGAATGGAGCCACAGAAGCGCAAATGTCGCGCCTGGATTGAAGGTGAAATGACCATCTATAACGCGCTCAGCCTTAAAGAGCAGATGCTGCCCGCCCTGCAGGAAAAGCGTAATCTGGAAATCGATCTGTCGCAGGTGACGGAGATTGACTGCTCCGGCGTCCAGCTGCTGATGCTGGCAAAAAAAGAGCGCGCCGCGCATAACCGGACTCTGGTGCTGACCCATCACAGCAGCGCCGTGCTGGAGGTATTCGAGATGCTGGGACTGGTGAGCTGGTTCAGCGATCCGGTCGTGATGACACGCGCAGCAGGAGACCCTGCATGAATCTTGATTCGGCCCTGGGCACGTACATTGCGGAAAGCCGCGAACTGCTGGAAGAAATGGAACACAAGCTGCTGCAGCTGGAACACGCGCAGGAGCAGCAGGAACATCTGAACGCCATCTTCCGTGCCGCGCACACCATCAAGGGTTCCGCCGGTCTGTTCGGACTGGATGACATCGTGCATTTCACACACGGCGTTGAAAGCCTGCTGGACACACTGCGCAACGGCGCCATGGCGATGGACAACGCCCTCACCCGTCTGCTGCTGGCGTGCCGCGATCATATCAGTGATCTGGTTGAGCATGTGGCGCAGGGACACGCCGGTGCCAGCGACGCCCATCGCCAGCGCAGCGCAGAACTGTCCACGCAGTTGCAGCAATTCGGTGCGCAGACAAAAATTTCCGGCACGCCAAATTCCATCAAATCATACAGCGGAGCAGCCGAACCGCGCGTCGAACGCCTGCACACTGACTGCGTGGAAAACGACAACTGGCATATCTCGCTACGCTTCGGGCCGGACCTGCTGCGCAACGGCATGGACCCGCTGTCGTTCCTGCGCTATCTGGGCAGCATCGGTTCCATCATGCACATCGCCACACTGGATGATGCGCTGCCCCCGGCTGAGGCCATGGACCCGGAAACCTGCTATCTGGGTTTTGAAATCAGCTTTCGCAGCGACGCCGACAAGCAGACCATCGAGGATGCATTTGCCTTCGTGCGCGAAGACAGCATCGTGCGCATTCTGCCGCCACGCAGCCTGATCGCTGACTACATTGAACTCATCAACGCACTGCCGGAGCAGGACATGCGTCTGGGCGACATCCTGGTGCGCTGCGGTTCGCTGACACTGGCGGAGCTGGAGCAGGCGCTGCGCATCCAGAGCGAACTGCGCGCCCGCGAGGTGGATCGTCCACTCGGCAACATCGTGGTGGAAGGCGGCATGACACCGCAGCCGGTGCTCGACGCGGCTATCGAAAAGCAGAGCCGCGTGCGCGAAAACAAAGCGCATGAGCACCAGTCCGTGCGCGTGGATGCCGACAAGCTTGACCATCTGATCAATCTGGTGGGTGAGCTGGTGATTGCCAGTGCCGGCTCGGCCATGCGCGCTCACGCCAGCGGCGACGGCGCCCTGATCGAATCCTTCTCTACCCTGACCCGGCTGGTGGAGGAAGTGCGCGATTCCACGTTGTGCCTGCGCATGGTACCGATCGGCTCCACGTTCAACCGTTTCCAGCGCGTGGTGCGGGAAATTTCCGCCGAAATCGGCAAGGAAATCGAACTGGTCATCACCGGTGCGGACACGGAACTGGACAAGACCGTGGTGGAAAAAATCAGTGATCCGTTGTTGCATCTGGTGCGCAACGCCATCGATCACGGCATCGAGCCGGTGGCGGTGCGCCGTGCCGCCGGCAAACCGGCAGCAGGCATCCTGCGTCTGCATGCGTATCACGATTCCGGCAGCATCGTCATTGAAGTGTCGGATGATGGCGCCGGGCTCGATCGCGTGCGCATCCTGCAAAAGGCCATCGAGCGCGGCCTGGTCAGCGCTGAACAGACACTGGATGACCAGGAAATCTGCAACCTGATTTTCGAGCCCGGATTTTCCACCGCCGAAACCGTTACCAATCTGTCCGGACGCGGCGTGGGCATGGACGTGGTGCGACGCAACATCAGCGCACTGCGCGGCACCGTGGAACTGGAAACACAGCCGGGGCAGGGCACCCTGTTCCGCGTGCGCATGCCGTTGACACTCGCCATCATCGACGGCTTCCAGGTGGGCGTGGAAAAGACTTCCTACGTGGTGCCGCTGGACATGGTGCTCGAATGCGTCGAACTCAACGACGGCGACGCCAGCCAGCATCGGGATCGCAACTATCTCAATCTGCGCGGTGAAGTTCTGCCGTTCATCCGGATGCGCGACCTGTTTGCCGTGCACACCACGCCGCCACGCCGCGAAAACGTGGTGGTGGTGCAGTACGGCGGCAACAAGGCAGGACTGGTGGTCGACAAGCTGCTGGGCGAATTCCAGACCGTGATCAAGCCGCTGGGAAAAATATTCAGTCATGTGCGCGGCGTCAGCGGCTCCACCATTCTGGGCAATGGCGAAGTGGCACTGATTCTCGACGTGCCGGATCTGGTTCAACACGTTTCAACCCTGGAATATCAGTCTGCCCGTGCGCGGGCCTGATATTACATCAGCAAGTACAAAGGAGAGATCCATGTTCAACAACCTGAAAATCGGTACCCGGCTTGGGTTCAGCTTCGCAACCGTGCTGTTGCTCATGGCGATCATTGTCGGTGTCGGCGTGCGCGGGCTGATGGCGGTCAACGACATCACCCATCGCATCGTGACGCTGGACTGGACCAAGTCGGTGGTCGCCAACGACATCATCGATCTGGCCAACGACAACGCGCGCGCCAGCTTCGAGATTTTCCTGCTGCAGGATGCGGCGCAAATCGCGGCCACCAAGGACCGTATCAGCGCCAATGTCAACGGCATCAACGACAAGATCGCGCAGCTGGAAAAGCTGATATATGCCGAGGAAGGCAAGCGTCTGCTCGCGGAAATGAAAGAGGTGCGCAAACCCTATGTTGCTTCGTTCAAGAGCGTGGTGGCGCTGCTGGATGAAGGCCGCCACGAAGACGCCAGCGCGCTGATGATGAGCCAGACTCTGCCGGCCCTGAATGCGTTTCTTGGCAAGATCAACGAACTGGTACTGCTGCAGGGACGCCTGATGGAACAGTCCGGCGCAACAGCAGCCGAGGAATACAGCTTTGGCCGCAACCTGATGGTGCTGGTGGGTCTGGTGGCGCTGGCCATTGGCGCCGGTGCTGCCTTCTGGGTAACCCGCTCCATTACCCGCCCGGTGAACGTGGCCGTCAATGTGGCGAACCAGCTGGCCAATGGCGATCTTTCGGCGCGCATCGCTGTCGATCGCAAGGATGAAGTGGGTCAGCTGCTGCAGGCGATGCAGAGCATGGTGGCCAAGCTGGCGCAGATCATCGGCGAAGTGCGCGGTGCCGCATCGGCACTGTCATCGGCATCGGAGGAGGTGTCCGCCACCGCGCAGAATCTCAGCCAGGGTTCCAGCGAGCAGGCCGCCAGCGTCGAGGAAACGTCCGCGTCGGTGGAGCAGATGTCCGCCTCCATCAACCAGAACACCGAGAACGCGAAAGTAACCGATGGCATGGCGTCGAAGGCCGCACGCGAAGCCGAGCAAGGTGGCAAGGCGGTGAAGGAAACCGTGGTGGCCATGAAGATCATTGCCGAGAAGGTCGGCATCATCGATGACATTGCCTATCAGACCAATCTGCTGGCGCTGAACGCCGCCATCGAGGCCGCGCGCGCCGGTGAGCATGGCAAGGGCTTTGCCGTGGTCGCCGCCGAAGTACGCAAGCTCGCCGAACGTTCGCAGGTGGCGGCGCAGGAAATTGGCGAGGTCGCCCAAAGCAGCGTGAATCTGGCTGAAACCGCCGGCCGGCTGCTGGATGAAATCGTGCCCTCGATCCGCAAGACATCCGATCTGGTGCAGGAAATCAGCGCGGCGTCGGAAGAACAGTCGTCCGGCGCCACCCAGATCAATATTGCGATGGAACAGCTCAACAAGGTGACGCAGATGGGCGCGTCGTCGTCGGAAGAGCTCGCCGCCACCGCCGAGGAAATGAGTGGCCAGGCCGAGCAACTGCAACAACTGATGAGCTTCTTCCGGCTGGAAGCCGGCGCCGTGACCGCATCTATGGCATCAGCTCGCCCGGAAGCGCCACGCAAGGCCGTGCATGCCGAGCGGATGCAACCGCAGGTGGTATTGAACCCGTCCGAATTCGTGCGTTTCTAGGAGTTCGCCATGACCAGAGCTATTGCACCCGTCCCGCTCAGGAGTGGTCAACCGGTGCCGGCCGCACACGCGCAGGACCACCAGTACCTGACGTTCCTGCTGCGCAACGAAATGTTTGCCATCGGCATTCTCAACATCAAGGAAATCCTGGAATACGGCCTGCTCACGCGCGTGCCGATGATGCCGGAATTCATTCGCGGCGTGATCAACCTGCGCGGCGCCGTGGTGCCGGTGGTGGATCTGAGCGCGCGCTTCGGCGGCACGCCCTGCGACATCGGCAAACGCACCTGCGTGGTAATTGTGGAAGTGGCCACTGAGGACGGCGCGCAGGTGATGGGCGTCGTGGTGGATGCGGTGTCGGCGGTACTGGATATTCCCGCCAGCGAGATCGAACCGGCGCCCGCGTTCGGCGCCCGCATCCGCGCGGATTTCATCGAGGCCATGGGCAAGATCGACGGCAGGTTCGTGATCATTCTCAATGTGGGCAAGGTGCTGTCGGTGGATGAACTGGCCATGCTCGGCCAGCTCAGCGATCCGGCACAGGCCGGTTGAGGCGACAGGCAGATGGAGCAACCCGTGCTGTCGGACAGCGAATTTTCGCTGTTCCAGAAAATGATCTACGACGTGGCCGGCATTCACCTGACGGCCGTGAAGAAAACCCTGGTGAGCGGCCGTCTGGCCAGGCGCGTCAAGAGTCTGGGCCTGCCCAGCTACGGCGATTATTTCCAGCTGCTGAAAAAGCCCGGCAGCAAGGAAATGCAGAAGGCCGTCGATCTGCTCACCACCAACGAAACGTTCTTCTTTCGTGAACAGAAGCATTTCGATTTTCTGCGGGAACAAATTCTGCCGCAGTGGGACGGCGGCATGCGCCGTCTGTGGAGCGCGGCGAGTTCGTCCGGCGAGGAAGCCTACACGCTGGCCATGGTGATGGCGGAGCATGCGCGCTTCGACAGCTGGGAAATCGTCGGCACCGACATCAGCTCGCGCGTGGTGGAAAAGGCCCAGCGCGGTCACTATCCCATCGAGCGCGCCGACAATATTCCCCGCCACCTGCTGTCACGCTACTGCCTGAAAGGCGTGGGCAACCAGGACGGCACGTTCATCATGTCCGACGCCCTGCGCAACCGCATCCGTTTCTGCCACGCCAACCTGAAGGCGGATCTCACCAGTCTGAGCAGTTTCGACGTGATTTTCCTGCGCAACGTGATGATCTATTTCGACCAGCCCACCAAGCAGCAGATTGTGGCGCGGCTGCTCATGCAGCTGAAGCCGGGTGGCTATCTGATGGTGGGACATTCGGAGAGCCTGAACGGCGTCACCAGCATGCTCAACACGGTGGCACCGTCGATCTATCGCAAACCGCTACGCTGATGTGGCCAGCGCACACGTTCAGTTGCGCAGCTGCGGCAGTTCCAGACGCACCGACTGCTGCAGCAGTTCGCTGATCTGCAGATCCGGCACCGGCCGGCTGAAATAGAAGCCCTGCACCTCGTCACAACCCTGCAGCAGCAGATACTGCATCTGCTCGCGCGTTTCCACGCCTTCCGCCACCACCCGCAGATCCAGACTGTGCGCCAGCGCGATGATGGCGCGCACTATGGCTTCGTCGTTGGCGTCACGGGCAATGTCGGTGACGAAGGAGCGGTCGATCTTGAGCGCATCCAGCGGAAAACTTTTCAGATAGCTCAGCGACGAATAGCCGGTGCCGAAATCATCCACGGCCAGACTCACGCCCAGTTCCCGCAGTCCGGCCAGCACCTGCTGCACACGGCGCACGTCATGCATCAGCATGGTTTCGGTGAGTTCCAGCTCCAGCAGGTCGGGGGCCAGACACGTATCGTCCAGCACGCGCTGCACCAGTTGCACCAGATCACACGTACTGAACTGGCGCGCGGAAATGTTCACCGCCACCGTCAGGTCACGCCGGAAGCGCTCCTGCCACAGCCGGGCCTGCTGACACGCGGTACGCAGCACCCATTCACCCATCGGCACGATCAGCCCGTTCTCTTCCGCCACCGGAATGAATTCAGCCGGCGATATCAGGCCACCTTCACCATCCTGCCAGCGAATCAGGGCCTCCACGCCGACAATGTTGCCCTGCTTCAGCTCCACCCGCGGCTGGTAGTGCAGCAGAAAATCGCCGTTGCTCACCGCGCGCCGCAGATTGCTGCCAATGTTCATGCGCCGGCGCAGGGACTGGTTCATTTCCGGCGCGTAGAAACGGTAGTTGTTCTTGCCCTCGGACTTGGCGTGATACATCGCGGCGTCGGCATTGCTCAGCAGGGTGTCGATGTCGCTGCCATCGGCCGGATAGCGGGTAATGCCGATGCTGCAGCTGACAAAGAATTCCATCTGGTCCACCGTCACCGGCCGGGCGCTTTCCAGCAGCAGGCGTTCCGCCACGCCACGATCGTAATCCTCCTGCGCCGATGCCTCGACCAGCACCGCAAACTCATCGCCGCCCAGACGGGCCAGAATGTCGCCGTCGCGCAGACAGTGACGCAGACGCTCGCTGATGTCCTTCAGCAGCCGGTCGCCGATGCGATGGCCGTGCGCCTCGTTGATGTTCCTGAAATCGTCCACGTCAATGAACATCAGTGTCAGCCGCTGGCCATGGTCACGGGCACGCTGCAGGGCCTGGTCCACCTGCTGCTGGAAATGATCGCGGTTGGGCAGTGCCGTCAGGGCGTCGCGGGTGGTCTGCCGCGCCAGCTGCTTCTCGTATTCCTTCAGGTGGGTAATGTCCTGGATGGTGCCGACCGAGCGCAGCGCAGACCCGTTGCCGGCATAGAAACTCTTGCCGCGCTCCACCACGAACTTGATGCGGCCATCGGACATCTGCAGGCGGTGCTCGATCTGGTAGGGCGTGCGGTTGGCCAGCGAGCTGGTGTAGGCGTCGTTCACGCTTTGCCGGTCCTCGGGAAACACGCACTGCAGGAAAGCTTCGTAACTGGGTGTGAACAGATCCGGATTCAGCTCGAACAGTTTGAAGACCTCTTCCGACCAGTGCAGCTGCTGGCTGACCAGATCCAGTTCCCAGCTGCCCATGCGTGCCATGCCCTGGGCTTCCCGCAGGCGCGACTCACTGTGCTGCAACTGCTGCTGGGCCTGCCGCCGCTCGGTAATGTCACGCAGTTGCGCGATGACCTGCACGGCAGGCCCGATATGTACGGGCACAAGGCTGATCTCCACTTCGCACCAGCTGCCATCCTTGCAGCGGCAGGGAAAATCCAGTTTTGCATTCAGACGCCGCCCGCTGGGCTGCTGCATGAACTGCTGGCGCAGCTGGCGGTGGGCATCGCGCTGGGCGTCGGGCACCAGAAATTCCACCGGTTGGCCCACCAGATCTGCGCTGCTGAAACCCAGCAGCTTTTCGGTCTGCGGATTGGCGTTGACGATGATGCCGTCACTGTCCACCACCAGCACCACGTCGATCGAGTGCTGCAGGAAGTGACGCCAGTAAACTGCATCAGCGGTGCCGGAAGGAAAATCGGATTCCATGATGTTGTCCCGTCAGGCGGTTGCCGTTGCCCCTTTCATCGCGGGCATCCGGGTGAGTATGGTCACTGTCAATTTTGTTGCCATAGGGAGTGTCTTTGTTTGCAGTAGGATTTATCCGACCTGCCTGCACGATCAGGGCGTGAGGCCGTGCGTGATGGCATAGCGGATCAGTTCGGCATTCGACGTAATATTCATTTTGCGCATCATGCGCACCTTGTGGGTGCTGACGGTTTTATTGCTGATGGCCAGATCGCTGGCGATTTCGTTGAGGCCCTTGCCCTTCACCAGCATGCGCAGGATCTGCAGTTCGCGTTCGGTCAGCTGCGAATGGGCTGCCGGCGTCGTGGCGTCGTCGCCCTGGAACACCATCTGCGCCGCCAGATCCGGCACGATGTAGTTGCCGCCGCTGGCCACCTTGCGAATCGCGCTCACCAGCATCGCCGCATCGGTATCCTTGGTGACATAGCCGGCGGCACCCGCTTTCAGCTTGCGTCGTGCCAGCTGCGGCTCGTTGTACATGCTCAGCACCAGAATCGGCAATTGCGGACAGCGCGTGCGCACCCGCCCGATCAGATCGCTGCCACTGACGCCGGGCATGCTGACATCCAGTAACAGCAGGTCGTACTCGCCGTGGCGCAGGCGCTCCAGCACCTCACCGCCCGTGCTGGCCTCCGCCACGATGCTCAGGTCGCCATAGGTCGCCAGCAGCTGCTTGAGCCCTTCGCGAAACAGGGTGTGATCGTCGGCCAGCAGAATCCTGATCATGCCATCTCACTCCGGCCGGACTGGTCCGGCAGCAGCACCCGGATACAGGTACCCTGGCCCGGCCGGCTGCTGATTTCCACCCGTCCTTCCAGCGCCAGCGCCCGCTCCTGCATGCCCACCAGCCCCAAAGACCGGCGAGAGCGCGGCGCGGTGGTGTCGAATCCCTGGCCATCGTCGCTGACTTCCAGCATCAACTGCCCGGACTGTTTGCCCAGATGGACCATCACCGCGCGAGCCGCGGCATGGCGCACCACATTTGTCAGCGACTCCTGCGCAATCCGGAACAGGGCAATGGCCTGCGCTTCCGGCAGATCCGGTTCCGGCGCATCCAGTTGCAGGCGACAGGCAATGCCGGTGTGCTCGCTGAAATCGCGCGCCAGCCATTCCAGTCCGCTGGCAATGCCGGCGTTGAGCGCCGCCGGACGCAGGCTGGTGGCCACGTTGCGCACCACATCGACGGTGCGGTGAATCAGACCGGCCATGCCTTCCGCCCTGTCCAGCAGTGACGGACACTCCTGTTCCAGCCGGGCACACAGCGCCGCATTGCTGATGTGCAGGGTATTCAGCAGCTGTCCCAGTTCGTCGTGAATTTCCTGTGCGATGCGTTTGCGCTCGGCCTCCAGCAATTCCTCGCGCCGCGCCGCCAGATTGCGCAGTGCCTCCTCGGCCCGCCGCCGTTCCGTGATGTCCAGCAGGATGTTGACGCCACCGATGATGTCGCCACGGCCATCCTGCAGCGCGCGCAGTTGCGGAATGAAATGGACCCGGCTGCCATCGGGACGATCGGCCATGGCCTCGAAGCCCGGCTGCAGGGCCTTGCCCTGCACGATCAGCGCCGGCGGCGACTCCTCCGGCCGCATCGGCGTGCCATCCGGCCAGTACTTGCGCACAAAGCCACACCAGCGATCGCGCTCGGGATCGGGATGGCGACCCCAGAGTTGCGCGGCGGCGGCGTTGTACCAGATGATGTGGCCCAGGGTGTCGAACATGCAGGCGGCGATGGGCATCACTTCCATCATGTCGCGCCACGAGCAATCAAACCCGGACCGGGCGGTATTCATTGCGGTCATCCCAAACCTGTGCAGTGGTAGGGTTCAGACTATATCCATATTTTTTTGATGGATAAAGGATTAGGTAACAGATCAAGCAGGTTGAGCGCTTTATCAGCAGCCTCAACAGTATAGACCGCCAATTGTGCAGCGGGTCTGAACATAGCGCCGGCACGGTGGTCACACCACACAGCCGACATACAAAGGACTCTGGGGAACTCTGCATGACAACGCCCGCTCTGTGGCGCAACACTTACGAAGGTTATGGCTGGGCCAGCATCATCCTGCACTGGCTGTCATTCCTGCTGGTGCTGTTCCTGCTGGTGGAAGGCATCTACATGGTGACGCTCACCTACTACGATCCGCTCTATCACACCCTGCCGCACTGGCACAAAGTGGCGGGCGTGGTGACGCTGCTGCTGACGGTGGGCCGGCTGTTCTGGAACCGGCTCACCCCCCGCCCGGCCCTGCTGCCGGCGCCGCGCTGGCAGCAGATGGTCGCACGCAGTGTGCACTGGGCGTTCTATGGCGCGCTGCTGGCGCTGGGTGTGACCGGCTATGTGATTACCACCGCCAAGGGCAAGCCGATCGAGCTGGTGGGCGGGCTGCAGATTCCCGCGCTGCGCAGCTGGCCCACCGATGTGGCGGAGCTGACCGGCAGCCTGCACCGCTGGCTCGCCTACAGCGTGGGCGCCCTGACCCTGCTGCACGGCGGCGCGGCCCTGCAGCATCATTTTTTCCACCGCGATGCCACCTTGCGCCGGATGCTGCGGCCAGCGCGCAAATGACTCTCATTCGTGGTATTTTCCCGCACTGACCGGATTCTGATTTCAACCCACAACCTACAGGACGACAGCATGAAAACCCTGAAATCCCTGCAACACTCCGCCCGCATCGGCGCTCTGGCCGCCGCCCTGCTGTTGCCCGGCGCCCTGTACACCGGCAGCGCCGTGGCCGCCCCCGAGAAATACGCCCTCGACACCGAGCACGTCCACGCCTTCATCCAGTTCAAGATCAAGCACCTGGGCTTCAGCTGGCTGCTGGGCCGCTTCAATACCTTCCAGGGCGAATTCATCGTCGACAAGGACAAGATTGACAACTCCAGCGTGGCGGTGAATATCGATGTGGCCAGCATCGACTCCAACCATGCCGAGCGCGACAAGCACCTGCGCGGCGCGGATTTCTTCGATGTGGAGAAATTCCCCAAGGCCACCTTCACCAGCACCAGGGTGGAACAGACCGGCCCGCTGACCGCAAAAATCCACGGCAATCTGACCCTGAAGGGCGTGACCAAGCCCGTCGTTCTGAACACCACCTATGTGGGCGGCGGCGATGATCCGTGGGGCGGCCACCGCCAGGGCTTTGAAGCCACCACCGAAATCACACTGAAGGACTTCGGCATCGACTACGACCTGGGCCCGGCCGCCCAGACCGCGCAGATCTATATTTCGGCGGAAGGCATTCGCCAGTAAGCCATCTGGCGGGCCGGGGGTTGCTCCGGCCCGCCCTTTCACCCGCCCGCACCTGACACCCACCGTTAAAAGCTGTGCTAGACTGAAACTATCACCCCCTGATACCGGGAACCTATCCGGATGGACAGCACCCTTCCACGTCCGCCCTATCATCTGCTGGTGGACGGCATCCTGCATGTGGACAAGAACAGCATCATCCTGAGTGCGGACGCGCCGTTTGCCCGCCTGAGCGATGTGCCCGAAACCGAACTGGCCGGCCGCAGCTGGTACAGCCTGTTTCACCCGTTCGACCGCCCCCAGATCGACACCGCTCTGGAGCAGCTGGCCCGCACCGGCACCGGCCATGCCGTGCTGCGCATCGCCAATGCCAATGCCGCGATCCTGCATCTGTACGTGCAGCTGTGCCGCGACGAGCAGTCCGCCGACGGTGACTATTACTGCCTGTGCCAGAATCTGGCCGCGCGCACCGGCTTCAACGCCAGCCTGCAGCACTACGAACGCCTGTTCACGATCTCGAACGATCTGATGTGTGTGGCCAACACGCTGGGCTATTTCCTGCAGGTCAATCCGGCGTTCACCCGCCTGCTGGGCTACACGAGGGATGAACTGCTGAACACGACATTCCTGGATTTCATTCACCCGGACGATCTGGATGCGACGCTGAAGGAACTGCGCAAGCTGCGCGCCGGCCTGGACACGCTCTATTTCGAAAACCGCTACCGCTGCAAGGACGGCAGCTGGCGCTGGCTGGCCTGGAGCACACCGGCGTCGAACGAGGAAGGCATCCTGTACGCGGTGGCCAAGGACATCACCGAGCGCAAGATTTTTGAAGACCAGCTGATGCGGCAGGCGAAGTTCGATTACCTGACCGGCCTGCCCAACCGCAGCTATCTGGAAGACGAACTGAAGCGCGCCATGGCGCGGGCGCGGCGCGGGCAGCATGTTCTGGCCGGTTACTTCATCGACCTGGACGATTTCCGCGAAGTGAATGCCCGCCACGGCCTGGAAATGGGCGACGATCTGCTGCGGCAGATGGCGATGCGTCTGCGCACACTGCTGCGCGCCAACGATTTCATCGCGCGCGTGGGCGGCGACGAATTTTTCGTGCTGGCGGAGATGGAACAGCATTCCAGAGCGCTGCATCTGGCAGACAAGATCGGCAACATGCTGCACAACCCGTTCATCATGGAGCATGGACTGGTGCAGATCAGCGCCAGTGTAGGTGTGACACCTTACCAGCCCGACCAGCATCCGGATGCGTCGACGTTCGTCAACCAGGCGGAAAAAGCCATGCTGGCCTGCAAGCTGCGTCGCAAGCAGCACGATGTGCCCTTCGACACCAGTCCGCAAACCACTTCCACCACCTGAGCGTTCAGGCCCCCGCCAGATAACGCAGCGCCACGGCCGCCGCCGTGGTGCGGTTTTCCACCCCCAGCTTGCGGAAAATCTGCTCCAGATGTTTGTTCACCGTGCGCGGACTCATGCTGAGGATCTGGCCGATCTCGCGATTGGTTTTGCCGTGGGCAATCCACACCAGCACTTCCGCTTCCCGCTCGGTCACTGCCAGATGCTTGCGCAACGCTTCGGTTTCCGACGGTCGCTGCGGATCGGTCAGCCGCAGCAGGCGTTCGCCCGGCGCGGGATCACCCACATACGTAACCCGCAGCGGCTGTGTCAGGCCCTGCAGCTGCAGGCTGCTGCCGGGCGCGGCCTGCGGTGGAAAGCCGCTGCGCAGTTGCGGCGTGAGTTGCTGGTCGAGCCAGTAGCGGTCGGCGCCGGATTTTTCGAACAGGTGATGCACCTGCGGCGTGGCCCACAGGAACTGGCCGTCGCGCGAGGTGGCCAGCAGGAATTGTCCGGCGGTGTCGAGCGCCATGCGCGCACTCTGGGTGAGACGGGCGTTGTTCAGATGCACGCGGATGCGCGCAATCAGCTCCTGCGGCTTCACCGGCTTTGTCACATAATCGACGCCGCCCGCTTCCAGCCCTTTCACAATGTCGTCGGTGTCGGTGAGGCCGGTCATGAAAATCACCGGCACGTCCGCCAGATCCGGTTCCCGCTTCAACAGGCGGCAGGTGGCGAAGCCGTCCAGATTTGGCATCACGCCATCCAGCAGGATGATGTCGGGCTGCATCCGGCGCGCGATACTCACCGCCTGCAGACCTTCAAGCGCCACCAGCACGGTGAAGCCAGCCTGGTCGAGTGCGTGGTTGAGCATGCCCAGGGTTTCCGGAGAATCGTCCACAACGAGGACTACATCGCGTTCATCAGGCGGTTGTGTCATGCGTTCACCGTTGGGTTAGTTCGACTATGCGGTCGAAGCGGAACTGACTCACCAGCAACTGAAGGTGCTGGATGAATTCCGGTGCGGCCTTGCCCTCCTGGCTCAGCTGGTTGATTTTTTTCTTCAGTCCGTTGACGTAACCGATTTCCGCCAGCGCGCGGAGTTCCTGCAGCTCGGTGGCCTCAGGCAACTGGTGCGCAGTGAAGCTGGCGGCGGTGAAAACACTTTCCTCTTCATGCTCACCCTCGTGCCGCCACTGCAGCTGCAGCAGATTGCCGAGTTTTTCCAGCAGCAATGTCTGGCGCACCGGCTTGGCCAGGTAGTCATCGTGCCAGCGCGGCTGCTCGCTGGTGTTGTGCGGCTGGTGCTGACCTTCGCGGGCATCGGCCGACACCATGATGATGGGCACGGTGACCGCCTGGGCGCGCAGTTCTGCCGCCAGCTGCCAGCCATTGATGCCAGGCATGGACACGTCCAGCAGAAACGCATCACAGCGACATTGCGGCAGCAACGCCAGACAGTCCGCCCCCGAGTGCGCTTCCACCACCTGGAAACCGAGTGGCGTCAGCAGATCGCTGATCAGACCACGGTGGGTGGGATCGTCATCTACCACCATCAGCGTTCTGCGCGCTCCGGCATAACCGCGCACGCGCTTTTCCGCCACCGGTGCCAGACTCGGGGTATCAATGCGCGACAGCATCAGCGTGACGACAAACGTGCTGCCCACGCCTGGTGTGCTCTGCACCGCAATGTCGCCGCCCATGATGTCGGTGAGAAGACGCGTAATGGTAAGGCCGAGCCCTGTGCCCGGCACCGCGGTCATGCCCGGCTTGCGCACGCGCTCGAACGGCCGGAAGATGCGTTCCAGATCATCCCTGTCGATGCCGACGCCACTGTCGCGAATGGTGAACTCCGCCACCTGGCTGCGATAGCGCACGCTGAATGAGACGCCGCCCCATTCGGTAAACTTGATCGCGTTGGACAGCAGGTTGATGAGAATCTGCCGCAGGCGCTTTTCATCCGTGGCGACGTATTCCGGCAGAAATCCTTCGCAGTGGTAGTTGAACAGAATACCCTTCGCTTCCGCCTGCAGCCGGAACATGTGCACGATCTGGTCCAGCAACGGACGGATGCGCACCTGATCACGGTGCAGATCGAGCCGGCCCGCTTCGATCTTGGAAATGTCCAGCAGACCTTCGATCAGATCTGCCAGATGTTCGCTGCTGCGCCGGATCACGGCAATGGCCTCGCGCCGTGACACCGGAATTTCCTCGTCCTGTTCCAGCAGCTGTGCGTAACCGAGCACCGCATTGAGCGGCGTGCGCAATTCATGGCTGATGCCGGTGAGATAACGGCTCTTGGCGTGATTCGCCGCTTCCGCCACTTCCTTGGCCTTCTGCAGCGCCAGATCCGTGCGTTCGTGCGCCACGATTTCCTCTTCCAGCAGACGCGTCTGGCGTTGCGTTTCTTCCTGCGCCACCACGCGGCTTTCATGCGCAAGCACAAACAGCCAGGCCACCACGCCGGCTACAATCAGCAGAATAAAAAACTCCTTCCACAGGATGCCGGCCAGCACGGGTGCAAACGCAGTATCGGTTTGCGGAATCTGGTAATACACCAGCGTGAGCAGCAGACCGATGCAACCGCCAATCAGCAGCAGCAAACCGAGGAAGTGACCGAGCCGGGAGTTGAGACTGTCGGTGATCTTTTCCGGCAGAAAGCCACGCAGCAGATGGAGGATCTGCTGTGACAGGCGCGCATCGGGTTTGCACAGATCCTGGCAGCGCGCGTCCAGCGAACAGCACAGCGAGCAGATGTGACCGCCATAGGCCGGACAGGTTGTCATGTCTTCCGGCTCGAAGGCGTGTTCGCAGATACAGCAGGTGACGGCATCGTTGCTGCTGAAAATCATCTCCGGCATGCGCGCAATGTAGTAGCGGCCCCGCGTCAGCCATGCAATCAGCGGCGCCAGCACGAACGACGCCAGCAGCGCCAGATACGGCGACAGCGCCTGCAGCGATTCGCCGAACACCCCCAGATGCGCGCTGATGCCCAGCATGGACGCCAGGATCATCGAGCCGAAGCCCACCGGGTTGATGTCATACAGATGCGCGCGCTTGAATTCGATCTGCGGCGGACTCAGCTTCAGCGGCTTGTTGATCACCAGATCCGCCACCAGCGATCCCACCCACGCCACCGCCACGATCGCATACACACCCAGAATGCTTTCCAGCGCGCGGTAAATTCCCAGCTCCATCAGCAGCAGCGCAATCGCCACGTTGAACACCAGCCACACCACCCGGCCCGGATGACTGTGCGTCAGGCGGGAAAAAAAATTCGACCAGGCGATGGAGCCGGCATAGGAATTGGTGACGTTGATTTTCAGCTGCGACACGATGACGAAAATGCCGGCCAGCGCCAGCGCGATATCCGGCGACGACGTGATATAGCCGAACGCGATGCTGTACATGCGGGTGGGATCGGCGGCGTCTGCTGCACCCACGCCATGCTGCAGCGCCAGCACCGCCAGAAACGATCCGGCCAGAATCTTCAGCGCACCCACGATAATCCACCCCGGCCCGCCCGCCAGCAGTGCCAGCCACCAGCGCACCTTTTTGCCCGGTGCCGGCGGTGGCAGGAAGCGCAGAAAATCCACCTGCTCGCCGATCTGCGCGATCAGGGAAAAGATCACCGACGAGGCCGCACCAAACAGCAGCAGACTGATGCCGCGCGATTCATTCTGGTGCGCGCCCGCATACTGGGTCCAGTCCTGCACCGACGCAATGTCATGCCAGGCAATATAGACAAACGGCAATAGCTGCAGCGCAATCCACAGTGGCTGCGTCCACAACTGGAAGCGGCTGATGAAGGTAATGCCGTGGGTCACCAGCGGTATCACCAGCAGCGCGCTGAGCAGATAACCGATGGTCTGCGGAATGCCCAGCAGGATTTCCAGCGCCATCGCCAGGATGGCCGCCTCCAGCGCAAAAAAAATGAAGGTGAAGGACGCGTAAATCAGCGACGTAATGGTGGAACCGATATAGCCAAAGCCTGCACCACGGGTGAGCAGGTCAATGTCGACACCGTATTTCGCCGCATAATAGGCAATGGGCACGCCAGTGAGAAAAATGATCAGCCCCACCGCCATGATCGCCGCCACTGCGTTGTCGAAACCGTAGCTGAGCGTGACCGCACCGCCGATGGCTTCCAGCGCCAGAAATGAAATCGCTCCCAGCGCCGTGTTTGCCACTCGGCCCGCCGACCAGCGCCGCGCCCGCTTTGCGGTGAAGCGCAGGGCGTAATCTTCCAGGGTCTGGTTGGCCACCCACTGGTTGTAGTTGCGACGGACGCGAAAAATCTGCTGGCGGGCGGTCATGGGGCACTTGTCATCAGGTACTGCTTCAGTAACGGCGGCGAGTACTTCTACAGGAGCAAGTTGCGTACCAGACAAATTGCGTTAATCAATTCCCTTGTCAGTCACCGGTGCCCTACGTCATTTGACGTAGGCGCATGGGGCATTTCCCGAATTGGCGCCACCACACCGGCAATCAATACTCGGCTCCGACACACGGTGTCCCATTCCGATCGATTGCCTGAGAGGTTGTACCATGCTGACAAAATTCCCTGGCTCCACAAAATCCCACTCGTCGCTGCGGCGGCGGTTACTGCAGGGCATGCTTGCGCTGCCGGCGGCCCTGCTGCTGAGTCACGCTGCGCTGGCGGCGCCGTCCACGGCCGAAGTGAATACCACCGGACTGGCGGTCACCGATTCCACCGTGAAGGTGGGCATCCTGCACTCCGTCACCGGCACCATGGCCATCAGCGAAACCGGTTCTGTGCAGGCGGAAAAACTCGCCATCGACCAGATCAATGCGATGGGCGGCGTGCTCGGCCGCAAGATTGAATTCATCCAGGAAGACGGTGCCAGCGACTGGCCGACATTCGCGGAAAAATCCAAAAAGCTGCTGGTGAACGACAAGGTGGCGGCGGTGTTCGGCTGCTGGACATCCGCGTCGCGCAAGGCGGTGTTGCCGGTGTTCGAGCAGTACAACGGCATGCTGTATTACCCGACGTTCTATGAAGGTCTGGAACAGTCGCCCAACGTGATCTACACCGGCCAGGAAGCGACGCAGCAGATTCTCGCCGGCATCGACTGGGTGGTGAAGGAGAAAGGCGCGAAGTCATTCTACCTGCTGGGCTCGGATTACATCTGGCCGCGCACCTCCAACAAGATCGCGCGCAAGCACATCGAAAAACTGGGCCTGAAAGTGGTGGGTGAAGAGTACTACCCGCTGGGCCACACGCAGTTCAACTCGGTGATCAACAAGATCAAGCTGAAAAAACCGGACGTGATCTACGCGATCGTGGTGGGCGGTTCCAACGTGGCGTTCTACAAGCAGCTGAAAGCGGCCGGCATCGACATGACCAAGGAAAAACCGCTGGTGCTGACCATTTCGGTGACCGAGGACGAAATCCTGGGCATCGGTGGCGAGAACATGGTGGGCGCCTACGCCTCGATGAAATATTTCCAGAGCCTGGACAACGACAACAACAAGAAATTTGTTGAAGCGTTCAAGGCCAAGTGGGGCAAGGACATCGTGATCGGCGACGTGACACAGGCTGCATATCTGGGCCCGTGGCTGTGGAAAGCAGCGGTGGAAAAAGCCGGCTCGTTTGACATCGACAAGATCAAGGCCGCTTCGCCAGGCATTGAACTGACCACTGCGCCGGAAGGTTACGTGAAGATTCACCCGAACCATCACCTGTGGTCGAAAACCCGCATCGGCCACGCGCAGACCGATGGCCAGTACAAGGTGGTGTATGAAACCAAGGACCTGATGGAACCCAATCCGTTCCCGGAAGGTTATCAGTGAGTTGATGGGTGCCAGTGGATGGCGGGAGGGATTCGGCTCAGAAGCGAATTCCTCCCGCCATCCACAAACCGGCATCGCGCCAGCTCCAGCAAGACGGTTAACGCAACACTGACGCAACAGTGAAAAACTGGTTTAACGCAAGCTGCACCACCACAGGTCTCAGGAGGCCAAGATGTTTGCCGACTACAGCATGGCGGAACTCACATCCATCATTGCGATGCAGGGCTTCGCCGGACTTATTCTCTTTTCCGTTTTCGTACTCATGGCACTGGGACTCGCCATCATTTTCGGCCAGATGGGCGTGATCAACATGGCGCATGGCGAATTCATGATTCTGGGCGCCTATGTCACCTACCTCACCTCACACGTTTTTTCCGAATACGCACAGAATCTTTTTGGCATCTATTTCTTCGTGGCGATGCTGCTCGCGTTCATCGCCACGTTTGCGCTGGGCGCCCTGGTGGAATGGGGATTGATCCGCCACCTCTACAAGCGCCCGCTCGACACCTTGCTCGCCACCTGGGGCCTCAGCCTGATCCTGCAGCAGATTTATCGCTCCGTCTTTGGTGCTCGCGAAGTGGGTGTGACGTTGCCGGACTGGCTGATGGGCTCCATCTCGCTCACCGACTCCATCGAAATCCCCATCAACGGTCTGTTCGTCATGGGTCTCACCGTCATCATCTCGATCAGCGTTGGCCTGATGATGTACCGCTCGCGCTGGGGCGGCCAGGTACGCGCCGTGGTGCAGAACCGGGTAATGGCCGGCGCGGTGGGCATCAACACGGAAAAAGTGGACCGCATGACCTTCGCTCTCGGCTGCGGCATTGCCGGTATCGCCGGCAGCGCCTTCACCATGATCGGGTCCACCGGCCCCACCTCCGGCCAGCTCTATATCGTCGACACCTTCCTGGTCGTGGTGTTCGGCGGCGCGTCCAGCCTGCTCGGCACCATCGCCTCTGCATTCACGATTTCGCAGGCGCAATCCACCATGGAATTCTTCCTCAGTGGTTCCATGGCGAAAGTGCTCACGCTGCTGGTGGTGGTCGGCATTCTGATGCTGCGTCCGCAAGGCCTGTTCGCACTGAAAATCCGTCGCTGAGCGTTACCGAATCTGCAGTCAGGAGAAATCACGATGTCATTTCACGGTATCAAATCACTCATGCCACAACAGGATCTGATCGGCTTCGCGCTGCTGGCGATTCTGCTGCTGGTGGTATTTCCGCTGTCGCTGGATATCTTCCGCCTCAATCTCGTCGGCAAATATCTGACCTATGCGTTTGTCGCGCTGGGCCTGGTGCTGTGCTGGGGCTATGGCGGCATTCTCAGTCTGGGCCAGGGTGTTTTTTTCGGGCTCGGCGGCTACTGCATGGCCATGTTCCTGAAGCTGGAAGCCTCTGATCCGGAGTCCACCAAGATCCAGTCCACACCCGGTATTCCGGATTTCATGGACTGGAACCAGCTCACCGAACTGCCCTTCTTCTGGCAACCGTTCCACAGTCTGACTTTCACGCTGATTGCCGTGCTGGTAGTGCCGTCGATCTTCGCCTACTTCATCGGTGTCGCGATGTTCAAGCGCCGTGTCGGTGGTGTGTACTTTGCGATTATCACGCAAGCGTTCGCCGCGATTCTTACCATCCTGATCATCGGGCAACAGGGTTATACCGGCGGCGTCAACGGCATCACCGACCTGCGCACGCTGAAAGGCTGGGACATCCGCACCGACGAAGCCAAATACATTCTCTACTTCGTCAACGCCGGCCTGCTGTTCCTGTGTCTGTTCGCGGCGCAGTACGTCCGCAAAAGCAAACTCGGTCGCCTGCTGGTGGCAATGCGTGAACGCGAGGACCGCGTGCGTTTCTCCGGCTACGATGTCTCTAACTTCAAGATCTTCGTGTTCTGCCTCGGCGCTGCGTTTTCTGCCATCGGCGGCGCCATGTTCACGCTGCAGGTGGGTTTCATGTCGCCATCCTTCGTCGGCATCGTGCCCAGCATCGAGATGGTAATTTTCTGCGCCGTCGGTGGCCGCCTGTCACTGCTGGGTGCGGTGTACGGCACGCTGCTGGTGAACTGGGCGAAAACCACCTTCTCGGAAAGTTTCCCGGAGCTGTGGCTGTTTGCCATGGGCGGACTCTTCATCGCAGTGGTGCTCGCCTTCCCCAATGGCATCGCCGGCCTCTATCAGACCTGGGTGGCGCCACGCATCGAGAAGTGGCTCGCCAATCTGAAAAAGCCGCGCGCAGTTTCTTCCACCGCATCGTCCACACCACTGTAACGGGAGCCGCGTCATGACTATCGCCAACCAGAGCATCGGCCCGCAGGATTTCGTGCTCGCCGTGGAAGGACTCACCGTTTCCTTCGACGGATTCAAGGCAGTGAACGATCTGTCCTTCTATGTCGATGAAAACGAAATCCGCGTCATCATCGGCCCGAACGGCGCAGGCAAAACCACCGTGCTCGATCTGATCTGCGGCCGCACCAAAGCCACTGCCGGCTCGATCAAGTTCCGTGGCAAGGAACTCACCAAAATGAAGGAACACCAGATCGTGCACGCCGGTGTCGGCCGCAAGTTCCAGAATCCGTCGATCTACGAAGATCTCACCGTGTTCGAGAACCTGGAAATTTCCTATCCAAAAGGACGCAATGTGTGGGGCGCGCTCACCTTCAAGCGGGACAGGGATGTCATCTCCAAGGTAGAAGAAATTGCCGAAACGATTTTTCTCAAAGACCAGCTCAACCGGGAAGCAGGCCTGCTCAGCCATGGCCAGAAGCAGTGGTTGGAAATCGGCATGCTGCTGATCCAGAACCCCGACCTGCTGATGCTGGATGAACCTGTGGCCGGCATGTCGGTGGCCGAACGGAAGCAGACCGCCGAACTGCTGCACCGCATCACCAAAAACCGTTCCGTGATCGTGATCGAACACGACATGCAGTTTGTGGAAGACATCGCTGACCGCGTCACCGTGCTGCACCAGGGCAAGGTGCTGTCGGAAGGTTCCATGGATCGCGTCAAGCACGATCCGAAAGTCGTTGAAGTTTATCTGGGCCACTGAGCGAGGACATCACATGCTGTCAGTTTCGAATTACCAGGTCGCCTACGGCCAGAGCGAAGTCATCCACAATCTGAACTTCGAAGTGAAGCCGCGCGAGATCGTCGCCATCATGGGCCGCAATGGCATGGGCAAAACCACGCTGATGAAATCCCTGATGGGAATCCTGCCAACGCGCAAGGGCAGCGCCACACTCTATGGCACCGATCTCACGCACCTGAAAAGTCACCAGCGCGTCGCCAGCGGCGTCGGCTTCGTGCCGCAGGGGCGCATGATTTTTTCCACCATGACGGTGAAGGAAAACATCGAAACCGGCCTCACCACGGTGAAGGATAAAAAAGTGCCGCAGGATCTTTACGATCTGTTTCCGGTGCTGCTGGAAATGAAATCGCGGCGCGGCGGCAACCTGTCCGGTGGCCAGCAGCAGCAATTGGCGATTGCCCGCGCGCTCGCCAGCCGCCCCAAACTGCTGCTGCTCGACGAACCCACCGAAGGCATCCAGCCGTCGATCATTCGCGAAATGGGGCGCACGCTCAAACGCATCCGCGATGAAAAAGGCTTGTCGATCATCGTGTCGGAACAGGTTCTGAGTTTTGCACTGGATATTGCCGACCGCATTCTGGTGCTGGAAAAAGGCGACATCGTGGCGGAGGAAGAACGCGCCAATGTCGATGAAGCCAAAATCGCCGCGTATCTGTCGGTGTAAACCATTTCATCCGGCTGACTGGCCACAATACTGCAACAACACGCAAGAGGTGACACACCATGGCTGAGACCATCATCAAAATCGACCTGAAGAAATCGCCCTACGAGCAGGACAACATTCACAACCGCTGGCATCCGGATATTCCGATGGCGGTGATGGTGAAGCCGGGCGACGACTTCATCATCGAGTGCTACGACTGGACCGGTGGCCAGATCAAGAACAACGACGACGCTGCCGACGTGCGCGATGTCGATCTGTCGCAGGTGCATTTCCTGTCCGGCCCCGTCGGCGTGGAAGGTGCCGAGCCCGGCGACCTGCTGGTGGTGGACATTCTTGACATCGGCGCCTTTCAGGAAAGTCTGTGGGGGTTCAACGGCTTTTTCTCCAAGAAAAACGGCGGCGGCTTTCTCACCGAACATTTTCCGGAAGCGCAGAAATCCATCTGGGATTTCAACGGCATGTTTACGAAATCACGGCACGTGCCGGGCGTGGAATTTGCCGGCCTGATCCATCCGGGCCTGATCGGCTGCCTGCCGTCGAAGGAAATGCTGGCGGAGTGGAACAAGCGCGAGAAGGAATTGTTCGATTCCGATCCCACCCGTGTACCCGGCCTCGCCAATCTTCCTTACGCGCCCACCGCGCACATGGGCAAGATGAAAAAAGAAGACGCGGCGGTGGCTGCAGCGGAAGGCGCCCGCACCGTGCCACCGCGCGAACACGGCGGCAACTGCGACATCAAGGATCTGTCGCGCGGCTCGAAAGTGTATTTCCCCGTCTATGTCAAAGGCGGCGGTCTGTCCGTCGGCGATCTGCACTTCAGTCAGGGCGACGGCGAAATAACATTTTGCGGCGCCATCGAAATGGCGGGCTGGATTCACCTGCGCGTCAGCCTGATCAAGGACGGCATGAAACAATACGGCATCAAGAATCCGATTTTCAAACCCAGCCCGATCACGCCGAAATATGACGACTATCTGATTTTCGAAGGCATCTCGGTGGACGAACAGGGCAAGCAGCATTATCTCGATGTGCACATCGCCTATCGTCAGGCTTGCCTGAACGCAATCGAATATCTCACCAAGTTCGGTTACACCCGCGCGCAGGCTTACGCGATTCTCGGCACGGCGCCGGTGCAGGGTCATATCAGTGGCGTGGTGGATGTGCCAAACGCCTGCGCCACGCTGTGGCTGCCCACCGACATATTCGAGTTCGACATCAAGCCGAACGCGAGTGGCCCGACAAAATATCTCGACGGCAGCATCGACATCCCGCTGGCACCGGATCTGAAATAACGCGGAGGACACAGCATGCCTTTGTACGACTACAAATGTGCCGAGCACGGTGTATTTCAGGAAATGGTGAAGCTGGCGGATTTCGACAAGCCCTGTGCCTGTCCACAGTGTGGCGCGCAATCACCGCGCGTCATCCTGTTCTCGCCGGAGTTTCTGGCGATGGCAGCGCAGCGGCGGCAGGCGTTCGAAACCAATGAGAAGGCGCGACATGAACCGGTGTTTTCCAACCAGTCCATCCGCGAGGACGCGCAGCGTGAACTCCGCCAGCACAAGCACGCGCCCGGCTGCGGCTGTCACTCGGAACAGAAGCGCAAATCCAGCCTGATGTACACGGCGGATGGCAGCAAGATGTTTCCATCCATGCGGCCCTGGATGATCAGTCACTGACATTCCACGTCCGCTGAAAACAAAACCGCCCCGGTTGCTTCCTGCCGCGAACTCGTGGCAACCGGGGCGGGTTTTCTGTTCTGTCTATAACTGCAGATGCCTGCAAAAAATCTCAGGCGACGATGCTGACCAGCGCTTTCACCAGCGCCGCACATTCCTCATCGGTGCCAATGGTGATCCGCAGATGCTGATCAATACGCGGCAGCTTGAAATGCCGCACGATGATGGATTTTTCCCGCAGTGCCGCCGCAATGGCCGCCGCATCATGCCGGGGATGCCGCGCAAACACGAAATTCGCCGCCGACGGAATTACTTCAAAGCCCAGCTGTGCCATCTGCTGCACCAGCACCGCCCGCGTTTCCATGATGCGGGTGCAGGTGGCAACAAAATATGCTTCATCCTCCAGCGCCGCCAACGCGCCCGCCAGCGCGAAGCGATCCAGCGGATAGGAATTGAAACTGTCCTTCACCCGCTCCAGACCTTCGATCAGTTTTTCATGACCCACCGCAAAACCCACACGCAATCCCGCCAGCGAACGCGACTTCGAGAACGTCTGCACCACCAGCAGATTCGGGTAGCGCGGCACCAGCGCAATCGCACTCTCGCCGCCGAAATCCACATACGCCTCATCCACCACCACCACCGAGTGTGGATTCGCCTGCAGCAGCTTTTCAATCTCCGCCAGCGCCAGCAGTTTGCCGGTGGGCGCATTCGGATTGGGGAAAATGATGCCGCCATTCGGGCGCGCGTAATCTTCCAGCGCGATGGCAAAATCCTCGCGCACGGGAATCGTCTGGTAGTCGATCTGGTACAGCTGGCAGTAAACGGGATAGAAGCTGTAGGTGATGTCGGGGAACAGCAGCGGCTGCTCATGCTTCAGCAGTGCCTGAAACGCATGCGCCAGCACTTCGTCTGACCCATTGCCCACGAATACATTCTGCGGCGCCAGTCCGTGCCGTTTGGCCGCTGCGGCTTTCAGCGCCGCGCCGGTGGGATCGGGATACAGGCGCAAGGTGTCAGCCACTTCCGCCTGCAGCGCCGCCAGCACCTGCGGCGACGGCCCATAGGGATTCTCGTTGGTATTGAGCTTGATCAGGTTGGTCAGTTTCGGCTGTTCACCCGGCACATATGGCTTCAGGGTGTGAACCACCGGGCTCCAGAATTCACTCACGGCAGCATCTCGGACAAAGGGGGATCAGGAAGGCGGCAGCATACCGCCCCGCCTGCGATTGTCCAAGTCCGGCTGTCAGGCCGACAGGGTCAGATGGCGCTTGCCGATGGCACCGTGCCCACCCAGTTCGCGCTGGTCCAGCTCGCCCAGAATCGAGTCCAGCGCCCGGCCGATGATGGTGGCGTTACGGATCATGGCGATGCGCGGCCAGGTGCTGCGTTTGCCCGCCAGGATCAGGTTCTGGATCTCGCGGTCGTCCGGGAAACTGAACAGGATGTGGCGCCAGAGGAAATCCTTCTTCTCCAGGATGATATTGATGTCGCCGGTGTATTCCTGATCCAGCACGGCGTGCGCCAGCAGGATCGCCGGGCTGACAAACGACGCGCCGAAACGGGAAAAATAGTTCTCCGCCGCACTCAGCACATCCTTCGACGCATTCACCAGCAGACCGGCCACCGTGTCGCCCACCCCCTTGCGAAAGCGGGTCTTGGGATCATCCACGAACGGCACCGCCAGCGGATTGATCAGGCTGACGATGTAGTGGTTCACGCCAAACAGACGCGCCAGACGCTTGGCCGGCAGGTCCTGCGCAAACGAGCCATCCACCCAGCGCCGCGACGGCAGATACGGCTTGGGCTTGCCATCGCTGCCCTTGGCATACAGCCGCACCGCCGGCAGCACGCCGGGAATGCTGCCGGAGGCCTCGATGGCCGAGCGGATATACACGTTGGGCGAAGTGATCGCATTCATCAGACGCGAATTCTGGTGCTTCTCCACCGGCGCAATCGACACGTTGATATAGCGGCCGGTGTGTTCATAGGCTTCCTGAAACGTCATGTGGTTGCCGATGCTGTCCAGCGCGGATTCCTTCACCGTCACCGGCGACACCTCCGGCTCCAGCCCGGCCAGCACCTTCCACGGATTCAGATGCACCGGCATGTCATAGCGGAAGCGGTCGAAATAGCCAGCGCGTAATTCCTCGTTGGTGTACATGGCCAGCTGCGCCGACATCCAGGACCCGGCACTGGCGCCGGAAATCACATTGGGCAGCAGATCTTCGTCCACCAGCGTCTGCACCACGCCGTGATGGAAATAGATCAGGCCGGCACCGCCGCTGAGCATCAGCGCCGAGCGGCCAAAGCAGTGACTGGCGCGACGGAAGAAATCGATTTTTTCCGCCAGCGGAATCCGGCTGTCATCCACGCGCGCAATGAAGTGCAGCGCATCCACAATCGCATTGACGTAATCGTCGATCAGATACTTGGTGCCGGTTTGGGCCTGGCTGTAAAGAATCGGCTGACCGATGCCGCTCATGTTGCCGTGGATGCCTTCGTTCAATGCATACAGCAGCTCGTCGTGATTGCGCTCCTGCAGCAGATTGCGCAGATGATCGCAACGCTGGCGGATGTCGGCACTGTCGTACAGCGAAGTTTCGTCGCGCCGCTTCCAGTCCTCCCGGCCCGACAGCCGGTCATGCTGCGCCGCCGCCTGCTGCCACTGCGCGTAGTCCTGTGCCCGCCGCATCGCGGCTTCCAGCTGGCGCAGCGTCTGCGCCTTGCCCCGTTTTGCCATCACTGCCACCGTACTGCTCCCCCAACAAAAAAAACCAAGCAAGTGCTTGGTTCTGGATTCTGCCAGCTTCGTCAAATATTGACCAGCGCAGGCCAGGTCAGGGCAAACCAGAGCAAGAAAAATGCCGGCACACGGCAGAAGAGAAGGTGTCAGGCTTCGCGCACCGGCCCGGCGGGACAGGTGCGCAGCCCCAGCACCACGACGCAACCGGCGCCGATCAGGCCCAGCGCCAACAACAGCGGCCAGCCACGCGGCACGAACAGATACACCGAGGAACCACCCACCAGCACCATCATGCCGATGGCGAAACGCTTCACCCGGCAGGCCACGCAGTGCTTGTTTTCCCAGTCGCGCAGCACGGGACCGAACAGGGCACTGGCCAGCAGCCAGCGGTGCAAGCGCGGCGAAGAGCGAGCAAAACAGCCTGCCGCCAGCAGCACGAACGGCGTGGTGGGCAGCAACGGCAGAATCACCCCCACCGCCCCCAGCAGCAGAAAGAACGCGCCCAGCAGGGTCCAGGGATTGAACAGGTCGGCGCGCAGGCGGGGCATCAGCGGTGGAATTCGCCGGCCCGTTCCGGCTGGTACACCACGTCCAGCACCTGCACCGTCATCAGCCCGCCACCGGGGCGCGGCCAGTCCAGCTCAGCGCCCACCGACAGCCCCAGCAGCGCGCTGCCCACCGGCGCCAGCACCGACACCCGGTCCGGCGCGCCATTCACGTCCTTGGGATACACCAGCGTCAGGCAGAACTCCTCGCCGGAATTGGTAATGCGGAAACGCACGGTGGAATTCATGGTCACCACCGTGGGCGGCACCTCTTCCGGCGCCACCACCTCAGCCCGGTTCAGTTCTGCCAGCAGATCGGCCTTGCCCGGCACGGCCTGCGGCGACACGGACGCCAACAGATCCTCCAGCCGGTCCAGATCCAGCGACGACAGGGTAATAGGTGCCTGTTTTTTCAGAGATTGACTCATGATGTGCTCCTGACATGATCCGGGGTTGGCCCGGGCAAAACGGCCAGTATACCCAACCGGCACCGGAAAGCATCAGCGGTACTGGCGGTACAGTTCCTCGGCCCATTCCAGCCGCTGCCGGTAGCCTTCCAGCTCGGTGCGCAGGGGTTCCGGCATGACGGCAGGCCACTGCAAACCATATTTCACCGGCGTGAAGATCGGCGCCAGCAGGGCCGCTGCCGTCAGATCCGCGCGGCTGAAATAGCGTCCCGCCAGAAACCCGCGCTGGGCCACCGCCGCACACACCCGATCCAGCGCCGCCTCCAGCCGCAGCTTGGATGCCGCTGCCGTAGTGGCATCGATCTGCATGTGCTTGCGCATCAGCTTCGCCACCTTGGGAAACATCACCCGGTAGAACAGCTTGCTCCACCAGGGACTGCCCTGGGTGAAAAAGCCCACCAACAGCGCCGGTTGCTGCAACAGATAGTGGTACATGTAACGGCGCAGATGGATCCCGATCTCGTCATCCAGATAACGCTCCCACTCCTTCGCCTCCTGCGCCTCGGCGGGATTCACCGGCGTCAGTTTTTTCTCGGGGAAAGTGTCATCCAGATAGGTGATGATCTGGCTGGAGCCCTGCACGATCACGCCATCGTGATCCAGAATCGGTACTGTCGACTTGCGCGCCATTTTCAGCGTGGTGCGCACATGCAGGCCCGGCAGCAGGTTTTTCACCTCGTATTCCAGACCCTTGTAATCCAGCGCCCAGCGCACCTTTTCGCAATAGTGGGAAATCGGAAACTGATACAGAGTAATGGTCATGCTGTCACGCGGCGGGCAGTGTTGCCGCGTACCTCATTGAGTGGGGCGGATGGGATGTAAAAAATGCGACTGTGATTCATGATATACGCTGCCCCGCGAAAACGGCAAACCGCGCCGGAACCGGACATTTTCCCCGCCTGGGACACGCCATGAAAAAGCTGCTGATTGTTGCCCACACCCCCTCGCCCAATACGCTGGCCATGGCGCAGGCCCTGCTGCGCGGCGCCCGCCATCCCGATATCGGCAACGTGCAGGCCCGCCACATTCCACCGCTGCAGGCGCAACCGCAGGATGTGTTGCAGGCCGACGCCCTCATCCTCGGCACCACCGAAAACCTCGGCTACATGAGCGGCGCGCTAAAGGATTTTTTCGACCGCATCTATTATCCGTGTCTGGAACACACCCAGGGCAAACCCTTCACGTTTTACATCCGCGCCGGCCATGACGGCACCGGCACCCGTCGCGCCATCGACTCCATCACCACCGGCCTGCGCTGGCGCTGCGTGCAGGAACCGCTGCTGTGTCGCGGCAACTGGCAGGAAAACTTTCTGGAACAGTGCGAACAGCTGGGCATGACGATGGCGGCCAGTCTCGAGGCCGGTATCATCTGAAATCAGACCGCTTCCTGCATCTCCACGGCGCCCACGAACAGCGCGGCAATCAGATCCGACTGCGTGACAATACCCACCAGCCGGCGCTCGTCATTCACCACCGGCACATGATGCAGGCCCTTGTCCGACAGCAGTGGCACCAGCAGCGCAATGAATTCGTTTTCATTCACCGTGAACGCCGGATGCGCCATGATCTGCCCCACCGCTTCGGGCTTGCTGCTGTGGGGCGTGGTGGACTTGCGCACGAACCCGATGAGCTTGTCGGCAAAACCGCGATAGGTTTTCAGATCTGCCCGCTTCAGATAATCCACCAGCGAAATCACGCCGATCACGCGGCGCGCCCGGTCCAGCACCGGCAGGATCTTCACCTTGTGCCGCCGCAGCAGCGCCCAGGCTTCCTCCAGATCGGTGCCGTATTCCACCGTGATCACGTCCTTCGACATGATGTCGCGCACGCGGATCTCGCCAAACTTGCGCACATGCGCTTTTTGCTGGGCCTGTAAAAACACGCGGGTCAGATCATTTTCGGTGACGTTCAGGTAGGCGCCAAAATCCTTCAATGCATCGTGCAGATCGCCACTGCTGATGCCCAGGCGGGCCAGCGGGCCGGGATCGTCATGCTGGTGACGCACGTCCTGCGTCGGCATGGGTTTCACCGGATATTCCTTTTTCAGAATCCAGCGATGGGACACCAGCACCACCGCCAGCATGGTGAGCACATTGATCAGCACCGGAAACACCACGTAGGAATAGCCCAGCACCTGCTGGTCGTGCGCGATGATCGGCACCAGCGCCGCCGCGCCACCCGGCGGATGCAGGCAGTTCAGCAGATACATGGCGCCCAGGCTGAGGCTGACGGTGAGCGCCGCCGCCAGATAGAAATCGTCCACCGCCTGCGCGCAGGCCACGCCGATCGCCGCCGGCACCAGATGTCCCATCACAAACGGATACGGCTGCGCCAGCGGGCTGTTGGGAATCACCAGCAGCAGCAACGCCGACGCCCCCATCGACGCCACCAGCACCAGATGCTGGTAGGGATGCACGAAATGCTGACCCACCTGCCCCACGATCAGCATGGCAACAAAGGTCAGCAACGCCGTCAGCAATTGCTCCCGCCGCGACAGCGTGCTGGGCCAGCGGGCGAACAGGGCTCGGAATTTAGGGATCATCAGGGGACGTGTCTGCACAAATATGGGGCAATCAATACGTTAGTGCCCAGGCCCGCACTGGCCAATGCCTCTTTGGGGTTATGTTTGTCAAAATACGGTACGGGGTATAGTATTAATTCACCCATAAACAGGAGCAATTGCAGTATGCAGGGCTATGACACCACAACCCGCGTCGCCATGGGCAATCGCCTGGCACGGGTGGAAGGCCAGATCCGCGGTATCCGCCGCCTGATCGACGAGGAAGCCGACTGCGAGAAAATCGCGCAGCAGATGGCCGCCGCCCGCAAGGCGCTGGACAAAGCCTTCCACGAGATGCTGGCCTGCATGATCGAGCGGGAAGTGCTGTGCGGCCCGTCTGACCAGTCCGCCGCCAGTGCCGCTGACCAGATGGCCCACATCCGCAACCTGCTCAGCAAATACTCGTGACCTTAATCAGCTTCCTGACATTCATCAGCTTCATGCCATCCAAAACGGGAGACACTCCATGAAAATGACCATCAACCAGGGATTGCGCGCCATGGCCGGCTTCTTTGTCCTGCTCAGCGTCGCGCTGGGCTGGTTCGTCCACCCCGGCTTTTTCCTGTTCACCGCCTTTGTCGGCCTGAACCTGCTGCAAAGCGCCTTCACCGGCTGGTGTCCGGCGATGTGGATGCTGGGCAAGGCAGGCTTTCGCAAGGAAGTGCCGGCAGACGGTGACGCCGCCTGCTGCAAGTAACATCCATACCCCATAACAACCGCGCAACATCCCGGTAGTAGTTGCGATCAACGCTACAAAGGCACGCGTGCGTGCGGGAGATGCAACATGGCACACATTGTCATTCTGGGAGCGGGGCTCGGCGGCATGCCGGCCGCGTATGAAGCCAAAGAGGCGCTGGGCAAGAATCATCAGGTCACCGTGGTGAATGAACGGCCGGACTTCCAGTTCGTGCCGTCCAACCCCTGGATTGCCGTCGGCACCCGCAAGCGACCCCAGACCAGCTTCCCCATCGGCCCGGCCCTGAAAAAGAAGGGTATCGACTTTGTCGCGGCGCGGGCTGAACGCATCGATCCGGTAGCAAAAACCCTGCACTGCGCCAATGGCCAGACCCTCCACTACGATCACCTGATCATCACTACCGGCCCGCGCCTGGCCTTCGACCAGATTCCCGGCAGCGGTCCCCATGGCGGCTTCACCCAGTCGGTCTGCACGCTGGATCATGCGGAACAGGCCCATGCCGATTTCGAGAAACTGGCGCAGAATCCCGGCCCGGTGATCGTCGGCGCCCTGCCCGGTGCCAGCTGCTTCGGGCCCGCCTATGAATACGCGCTGATCCTCGACAGCGAACTGAAAAAACGCAGGATCCGCAACAAGGTGCCCATGCTGTTCGTCACCTCCGAACCCTACATCGGCCACATGGGGCTGGGCGGCGTCGGCGATTCCAAGGGCATGCTGGAAAGCGAACTGCGCACCCGCCACATCAAGTGGATCACCAATGCCAAAACCACCAAAGTGGAAGCCGGCAAGATGTTCGTCGACGAACTGGACGACAGCGGAAAACTGAAACAACAGCATGAACTGCCGTTCGCCCACAGCATGATGATTCCGCCGTTCACCGGCATGGATGCGGTGGCGCAGACGGAAGGCCTGTGCAATCCGAAAGGCTTCGTCATCATCAACGACTTCCAGCAAAGCCCGAAATATCCCGAGATCTGGTCTGCCGGCGTATGCGTGGCGATTCCGCCGGTGGAAACCACGCCGGTGCCCTGCGGCACACCGAAAACCGGTTACATGATCGAGTCGATGGTGACGGCGATCGTGCACAATATCCGCGACGTGCTGGCGGGCGGACAACCCACTCACCGCGGCACGCTGGCGGCGCTGTGTCTGGCAGACATGGGTGATACCGGCGCGGCGTTTGTGGCGATTCCGCAGATTCCGCCGCGCAACGTCACCTGGTTCCGCAAGGGCATGTGGGTGCACTGGGCGAAAGTGGCGTTCGAGAAATACTTCATCCACAAAATGAAAACCGGCTCAAGTGAGCCGGTCTATGAAAAATATGTGCTGCGTCTGCTGGGGATTCGCCGGCTGGACGAAGAAAAATAATCCGCGCCGGTCGAGTCCCGTCTGGCCGGATCAGTCCAGCTTGTTCAGCGCCGGCGGCGGCAGCGAGGCCATCAGGTTTTTCAGGCCCTCGCTCCACTGCTGGCGCAGGCTCATCAGATAGCCGTCATCCTCGTACAGACGCTGACGCACATGCAGCGCAAACTGGTCCACCCGATACACCGCCATATCCAGCGGCAAGCCCACCGACAAATTACTTTTCATGGTGGAATCAAATGAAATCAGCCCGCACTTGAGCGCCTCTTCCAGCGACGTGTTGAAGCGCAGCGCGCGGTCGAGAATCGGTTTGCCGTATTTGGATTCGCCGATCTGGAAATAGGGCGTGTCGCAGGTGGCCTCGATGAAATTGCCCTGCGGGTAAATATTGAAAAGCCGCATGCCCTCGCCGCGGATCTGCCCGCCCAGAATCAGCGAACAGCTGAAATCCACACCCTGCGACTGCTGGCCCTGGGCATCCCGCGCCACTACCTCGCGCATGGTCTGGCCCACCATCTCGGCGGCCTCATACAGCGAGCGCACGGTGAGAATGTTGTGCTCGGTATCCTTGATGCGGGCATTGAGCAGGCTGACGATGCTCTGGGTAGTGGCCAGGTTGCCGGCGCTCATCATCACAATGACGCGCTCGTCATGCTGGGTGAAGAAATACATTTTCTGGAAGGTGGCAATGTGATCCACGCCGGCGTTGGTGCGCGAATCCGACAGGAAAATCATGCCGCTATCCAGTTTCATGGCCACGCAATACGTCATACCGATCCCGACTCCCGTACACAGATTCCGACTCAATAAGCCGCTGATTCTACACCAGCCCTCCCGCCTTTTTCCTTTCATTCACTGTAAGCCGCATTGGCCGGCGGGGCCAGAACCCTTACAAAAACTGCGCCAAAATGGCGTTAAATTGGTGAATACCCGACTATTCCGCTAGAATTGCGCTGTTTTTTCACCGCGCAGTCGTCGTCCTTCTTATGCAAGCAGCCAAATCCCTGTTCACCTATCCCCGTTACTGGGCGGAATGCTTCGGCACCGCGCCCTTTCTGCCCATGTCGCGGCAGGAAATGGAAACCCTCGGCTGGGACAGCTGCGATGTCATCATCATCAGCGGCGATGCCTATGTGGACCACCCCAGCTTCGGCATGGCGGTGATCGGCAGGTTACTGGAATCTCAGGGATTTCGCGTCGGCATCATCGCCCAGCCGGACTGGAATTCGGCGGAACCCTTCCGCGCCCTGGGCAAGCCTAACCTGTTTTTTGCAGTGTCGGCGGGGAACATGGATTCCATGATCAACCGCTACACCGCCGACCTGAAACTGCGTCACGACGACGCCTATACCCCCAACAATGAAGGCGGCAAACGCCCCGACCGCGCGGTGATCGTCTACACCCAGCGCTGCCGCGAAGCCTATAAAGATGTGCCGGTGATGGTGGGTGGCATCGAGGCCAGCCTGCGCCGCATTGCCCATTACGACTACTGGTCGGACAAGGTGCGCCGCTCGGTCTTGATGGATGCCAAGGCCGACCTGCTGGTGTATGGCAACGCCGAGCGCGCGGTGGTGGACGTGGCCCATCGCGTGGCATCCGGGCAGGACATGAAAGAGATCCGCGACGTGCGCGGCACCGCCGTGCTGCTGCCGGAGCTGCCGTCCGACTGGGACGTGAAGGATTCCACCCGCATCGATACGCCGGGGCGTGTGGATGCGCACAAAAACCCCTATCACTGGGAAGCCGAGGCGGAAACACAAGCCGCGCCCTGCGCCACTGGCGACAATGCGGTGACAGCGGTGGACAGCAACGTGATTCACATCCGGCCGTCGCCCGGCGCGAAAAAGCAGTTCGTGCTGCTGCCGTCGTTCGAGAAAGTCAGCAACGATCCGGTGCTGTATGCGCACACCTCGCGCGTGCTGCATCTGGAAACCAATCCTGCCAACGCGCGCACGCTGGTGCAGAAACACGGCGACCGTTATGTCTGGATCAATCCGCCAGCGATCCCGTTGTCAACGCAGGAACTGGACGATGTGTTCGACCTGCCGTACCAGCGCGTGCCGCATCCGGCGTATGGCGATGCGCGCATTCCGGCGTATGAAATGATCCGCTTCTCGGTGAACATCATGCGCGGCTGTTTCGGCGGCTGTTCATTCTGCTCCATCACCGAACACGAAGGCCGCGTGATCCAGAGCCGCTCGGAAGATTCCATCATCCGCGAAATCGAAGCGATCCGCGACAAGACGCCCGGTTTCACCGGCACCATTTCCGACCTGGGCGGCCCCACCGCCAACATGTACCAGCTCAATTGCGTGAGCGAGGAAATCCACGCCAACTGCCGCCGGCTGTCGTGCGTGTTTCCCACCATCTGCAAGAATCTTGTCACCGATCATTCGCCGACGACGAAACTGTACCGCCGCGCCCGCGCGCTGCCGGGCATCAAACGGGTGATGGTGGCGTCGGGCCTGCGCTACGATCTGGCGGTGCTCGATCCGGAATATGTGCGCGAACTGGTGACACATCATGTGGGCGGCTATCTGAAAATCGCGCCGGAACACACGGAGATGGGCCCGCTGTCGAAAATGATGAAGCCGGGCATGGGCGCCTACGACGCGTTCAAGAAAATGTTCGACCAGTTTTCGAAAGAAGCCGGCAAGGAACAGTTCCTGATTCCGTATTTCATCGCCGCGCATCCGGGCACCACCGATGAAGACATGATGAGCCTGGCGTTCTGGCTGAAGAACAACGGCTTCCGCGCGGATCAGGTGCAGACGTTTTATCCGTCGCCGATGGCGATGGCCACCACCATGTATCACACCCAGAAAGATCCGATTCACCGGGTGAATTACAAGTCGGAAAAAGTGTTCATTCCGAAAGGTCTGAAACAGCGCCGGCTGCACAAGGCGTTTCTGCGCTATCACGATCCGGACAACTGGCCCATGATCCGCGAGGCGCTGCAGAAAATGGGCAAGGCGCATCTGATCGGTTACGGCAAGAAGCATCTGGTGCCGCCGACCCAGCCAGCCAATCATCCGTCGGCGCAGAAAACGGCAGCACCGGTCGTGCGCAAGCCGGAGAAAAGTGCCGGAAAAAACCAGGAACCCGGCAAGATCAGGCGCGGCGAGCAGCGTGGCCAAACCGTGAAGCGCGAGCAGGACGGGCAACCCAAACGTGGCCAGATCCTGACACAGCACACCGGCTTGCCGCCGCGCCAGGGTGTCAAAGCGGCGCCGACATCTGCGTCAAAACCAGCGGGCCGCCATGCGGGAAAATCCGCAGGCAAAGCCGGCAGCAAACCCGCCGGCAAACGCCCGCCGGGTGGCAAGCGCGGACGCTGACGCTGGATCACCGCCGACAGGAACCGTCCCGCCCGCCAGCATCAGGGGCCGTATTCAGCAGCCAACATCATTGAACGCGTCGGGCGCCGCCGGTTCACCCAGCAGCTGTTCGCGCAGGAAAATCATGCTGATGTCGATGGCCCGCGCCTTGTTGTCGCTCCAGGTATGCTCCTGATTGCAGAAGCGGACATAGCGCGATCCCGGATAGCCCAGTGCCTGCAGGCGCTCCTGCAATGCCTGCGGCTGGAGTGGCGAAATGACGGTGTCGTTCGCGCCGTGAATCTGCAGCACCGGCAGCTGCGGCGCGGCGTTGAGACACTCCGGCAACTGATCGACATAACAGGTGGGGCTGACCACGCGCAGCGCCGCCGTTTCGTCTTCCGCTGCGCCGATCAGACGCCGGATGCTGATGCGCACCCCGCCACTCGCCTGCCCGTCTTCATTCATGGCACTTTCCAGATTGGCAATTCCCGACCGGCTGACAACCGCCACCACACTGCTGTCCAGGGCCGGATCATTCTCGGCGCCGTGTGCGCAGTCTTCCAGCTCTGACACCCCCTGGGAAAAAGCGGTCACCAGCGCCAGATGCGCGCCCGCCGAAAAGCCCGCCACGGCCACGCGGTTGGGATCAATATGAAATCGCGCGGCGTTGGCCTTGATGTAACGAATCGCACACTTGGCATCCTGGATCTGTGCCGGCCAGGGCGTGCTGGTTGTGGCGTAACGGTAATTGATGGTGACGCCCACAAAGCCATTGCGCACAGCCGCGCTGACGTCGTCATTCATATTCAGCAGATCGCCGCTGGACCAATAGCCGCCGTGAATGAACACCACGGCCGGCAGGCGCGCCTCAGAAGCAGTGTCGGCGGGAATGGAAACGTTCAGGGACTGGTAGATGGAATCGGCGCCGTACTTTTCCTTGCCGGCAAAGGACAGGCCGCAGGCGTACAGCAATGAGATGGCACAGGCGAGCAGGCAAACAGCAAAACTGCGTTGGTACATGATGACACTCCGTGTCGGGGATAATCGCCCGGTTCATCCAGGCGGGATTTGCGACGGCGGAGTATAGGGAGCCGGGTTGGACGCGGCAATGGCGTGAGAGCCACATTGTTATTGCACTGCAGGCCAATCGCAGCAATGCGGGCTGCTATCCGCAGGAATCAAAGCAGCCCGTTCATTGCCTGCTGACAGACTTATTCGCCGCGACGATAGGTGATTTTCCTGGTACCGCCGTCACAGCTGCCCACCACTTTCTGGTCGTGCACGTCCTCGTTGGGCACGATCTCCAGCGTGTACATCACCACGCCTTTCGCATCGAGTTTGGCGGCAATTTCGGTTTTCAGTTCATCGCAGTTTTTCTGCGCCAGCGAGTAGGAAGAAGCCGACAGCAACAGCAGAGACAGCAGGATACGTTTCATGATTTTTCCCCGTGTGTGAGTGGAGTGGTATCGGGCGGCACCCTCACCGCCCGGCTTGAAACCAGTATGCAAACGAATTCCGGCAGCATGCAGTCCGGATTGTGATGAATTATGACAGGTGGCGCGCAACGGAAATTTCCCCGCAAAATCAGCGCCAGAGAAAGGCACTGACGGTCTTGCCCAGCACCTGGCCGTGGAACACGTTTGCCGCCTGGGGTGACGCCGCCAGCGCCGCGCCAAAGCACACCTGCAGTGGCAGCAGATGCTCCTCGCGCGGATGGTTGTAGCGGGCATGGGGCGCCTGCTGCCACTGCGCCAGCCGCTGTTCCCGTTCCACCACAGCCAGCTGCGGATCGCAGCAGGTGGCATTCAGCCAGTCATCGAATTCCCGCGCCCAGCGTCCCTGCTGCGAATCAGCCGTGTGAAAAAAAGCATTCATGTTGTGGAAGGACATGCCGGAACCGACGATCAGCACCTGCTGTTCGCGCAGCGGTGCAAGGGCGCGCCCCAGTGCGATGTGCGCGGCAGGATCAAGACTGCGCAGCAATGACAGCTGCACCACCGGAATCTTCGCCGCCGGGTACATCAGCTTCAGTGGAATGAACATGCCGTGGTCGAAACCGCGCTGTGCATCCAGCTGCGCGTCAAAACCGGCCGCCTGCAATAACTGCTGTACTGCGGCTGCCAGTGCCGGATCACCCGGCGCGGGATACTGGATCTGGTAGGACTCCGGTGGAAAACCGAAATAGTCGTAGAACAGTGCGGGCTGCGCGGCGCTGGTCAGACTCGGCTGCGCGGTTTCCCAGTGCGCGCTGACCAGCAGGATGGCGCGGGGACTGCCCAGCTGGTGTGGAATGTTCTGCAGGAATGAAACCAGTGCGTAATGCGAAGGCTCCCCCAGCAGCGGCAGCGGACCACCGCCGTGGGGCAGATACAGCACAGGTGCAAGGGAATTGTTCATGGCGTTCACCCTGAAAGGAAGCGGTCAGCGCTTGCCGGCCGGCTTTTCCACCTCGCGGGAATAGGCCAGGTTTTTTGCCGCATCCATCGTTAGCAGTTGCATGAAGTTTTTCACTTCGGCATCACCGCCCACCGGCACGCCACCGCTGCCACCGCCAAACACATACTGCGGCACCTTGCGCTTGGCGTAGGCGTCGGCCCACACGCGCTGGATTTCCACTTCGGTTTCCAGTTTCTGCGCCAGAGCGTTATCCGCCTCCAGAATCACTTTCTTCTCGTAGGCTTCGGCATCTGCCAGGGTCTGCTTGGTTTCCGCCTCAATACGCGCTTTCTCCAGATTGATCTGCGCGGTGGTGCGGGAAATGGTGGCCTGCTCCTTCATTTTTTCCGCTTCGGTAATGGCCAGCTGTTTTTCGGTTTCCGCTTCGGTGGTCTTTTCAATCTGTTCCACTTTCGCCTTGGCCTGACGCTCGGCCACTTCACGCTCGCCGCGGGCAATCGCCAGCAGCCGCTGCTCTTCTTCCTGAATGCGCTGCTCGCGGGCAATGGCGCGATCCGCCGACGCTTTCTGTTTCAGCTGCATGCGTTCGACGAAACGCTGGTTGGGACGCATGTCAGTAACCCGGGCGTCCACCACGGTAATACCGTAATCGACAAATTTCTGCGGCTTGCGCTGCGGCTGGCCTTTCTCATCCATCACCTTGCTGACCACAAAGGTCACCTTGCTTTCATCGCCGTAATCTTCCTGATCCTTGCCCAGCGACACGTTGGCACTGCCTTTCTGCTGACGCAGGCTGCGGATCGACACTTCCTCGCGCCGCACCACGTAAATGCCGTTGGTCATCTGGTTTTCAAATTCGTTGTTGAATTCGGTGCGGCCGCCGGAGTAGTAATCCTCGGCACTCATCAGCGAGGCATTGGCCTGCAGCGTTTCCTTGAACGCCGGCACCAGCGCCGTGCGCATCAGGTTGGCCGGCGAGCGGTATTCATGGGCCAGCTTGAGGAAACCTTCGGGATCGGTGGGAATGCTGAAGCGCACGGTGGATTCGGCATGGGCGTCCACCTGGTCGAGAAACATGATCTGCATCGGTGGCAGCGCGGCCGACGTCTCGGTGCTTTCCACTTCCGCATATTGCAGGCTTTCATCACCGCCGGTCACCGCCTGCACGGTCATCGCCCGCTTCCAGGCATTGGTGCGACCGAACAGGAAAAACTGGTAGCCCACATCACTGACGACCTTTTCGTCACCCAGGATGGTGCGCACGTGATAGACGTAACCGGGCTCGGCGTAAAAAATGGAATTGGAGGCCACGATAAAAAGGCCAACCGCAGCGGCGATGCCCGCCATGAATTTGGGTGACTGCTTGAGTGTGTCGGTCAGTGCGGACATGGTTTCTCCCTTGAATGCATGAAATCCAGCGGCTGAACTCTAGCATTTTTCCGGTGAAATTTTAGTCCGGTATGGAACAAGTGTGATTTTTACGGTTTTGGCGCCCGGCGTGCCGGCTCAACCGTCCTGCAATCCGCTGTCGGCGGGGGAAATTTCCGTCATGAAACCGGCGGCGCGGGCGTGGCCGCCGCCACCGAAACGCGCGGCGATGCGCGCCACATCTTCGCCCTGTTCATCGGACCGCAGCGACCAGCCGCGACGGGAACCCTTGTCGGTGTAGCCGGCGGCAAACGGATGGCCCTTGGCCAGTTCACCCAGCAATTCACTGACGATGGCGCGCGGGCAGTTGACGATGGGCACGCGGAAGCCGGCAATGGTACCCATCACCGCAGCGCGCCGGTGCTGCGCGATCATCTGCTCGCGATAACGGTTAATGGCCTTGCCGTCGTCGATCAGCTGCTGCAGCGCGGCCGGATCGCTGGCCCATTCGTGCCAGCCGGGAAACGAAAACGGATGCGACATCAGCGCCGCATTCAGGTCGTAACTGCCTGGCACTTCATAGCGCCACAGATCGCGATCCTGCACGGCGGCCAGCAGAAGCGGCACCGGATCACTGTGAAAATATTCCCAGGTGATGACGGCGCCGGAACGGTGCATGTCGAAATGCAGTTCCAGGTTGGCAAACTGCTGGTCCAGCCCCGCCAGATCCTCCATTGCGCTGATGTGATGATCCAGCACGATCACGCGCGCGGCCTGCCGGCACAGCTGCTCCATGGCGGCGCGCTTGTAGACATAATCCAGCAGATAAACGGTGCGGCCAGTGACATCCGGCGGCGTGTCGCCGTGAGCGGCGGGCAGATACTCGGCCTCACGGCCCAGGCGGATATCGAAATGCGCGTAGGCGGCATAGGCGCTGCCAAATCCGTCCAGACAATTACTGTGAAAAATAATCAGCGGAATCGGCATGCCGGTGGACTCACAAGCGCGGGGGATGATGACCGGCGGACTATAGCACGCACGCGGAACCGACCGGCGTTTCAAAATGTTATCGATTGCTGTGAAGATGCAACGGGACTCGCGGGTCAAGGGCGCCGGGCATCGATCAGGATGTTGCGCGGCGTGGCGGTGCGTTCGCAGAAGGTGCCCACCTGGACGCGGTAGCCGTTTTCCTGCAAAAACAGCGCGCGATCCAGCACCAGCCACACCTCCAGCGGACGCCGGAACAGGAAACGCACCAGATCCAGCGCCGACACTTCACGCAGGCGTTGCCAGCCCCTGCTTTCATAATGTTGCCAGTCGACGGATGCCGGCAGCGGCAGGTTTTTCAGTTGCGCACAGTGCCGGCAGAAACGGGGGAATTCCACCCGTGCCCATTCTGCCGGCAGCGACGGCACCGGCAGGAAGGCATCGACACCGCGCACGTCGCGCTGCAGGCAATCGAAACCCAGGCGCATGGCCTGCAGTTGCCGGCGCTGGCGACGGTCGTATTCGCCGGCCGTCACCGTTTCCGTCACGGCAATGTGCATTTCATTTTTCTGCAGCGGCAGAGCGGCGCGGCGGCCCGCCAGCGACAGTGGCCGGTATTCCGCGTCCGTCATCTTGTGGTAGCAGCAGGGCGACAGCTGCACCTGCTCCACCCGCTGCTGCGCGCACAGCTGCAGCAGGCGCACATGCAGATCACCGCAGGCATGCAGCGCGACCACCTGTTGCTGCGGCTGCACAAACGGATCGGCTGCCGCAGACAGCACATCAACGGCGTGCGAATGCAGATCGCAGTGCCACTGCTGCGCCCGTGCGTTGGCCTGCGCCACCAGAGCGGCATTCCATTCCAGTGCCGTCACCGGCTGGCCGCTGCACTGCTGCAGCAGAAAGCCCAGATGGGATTTGCCGGCACACCATTCCAGCAGCGGCAGATCCGTGCGCGGCAGGGCAGCGGCGAAGTGCGCGATCTGCTGCCACTTGCGACCGGGAATGCCGGCCTGCAGACGCGGCGCAATCGCCGGCAGGATGTGTTGTGGCAGCGCTGGCAGATCCGCCGCCTGCTGCAACTCAGCGGCAAACGGCAGATGGGGCGCGAGGAATCCGGTCAGGGCGGCGGCATCGGTACCCAGACGCTCCAGCTCCGTGTCATCCAGCGCCAGCAGTGTCTGCGCCAGCGCCGGCTGGCGTGCCACCCAGGGCAGATGCGGTTCGCGAAACGGGAACGGCCGCCAGTAATCCGCATGCCGGTGCAGCAGGTCAGTCAGCGTGGAAAAGCGGTCAGTCAGGGACATGTCAGTTCGGAAGATGCAGGCAGATGCCGCGCATTATACGGCCATCGCCTGCCGCAATGGCGCGGCTAGTGCCTGCAAGGCGCCGCGTCAGACGCGCCGGTTAAGGGGCATCACGTTATTCGGCGCTGCCGGCTTTCCCGCGACCGTCACCCGGTTACGTCCCTCCTGCTTGGACTGGTACAGCGCGCTGTCAGCGGCCGCCAGCAGGCGCAACGGGTCCAGTCCCGGTTCGGGCACCATGCCGGCGACACCGGCGCTGAGGGTCAGGCTGATCGAAGTGCCGTCCAGTTCGCAGCGCGTCTCGCTGATGCGGTGCCGGATGCGCTCAGCCACCCAGCGCGCCGATTCCACATCGGTTTCCGGCAGCAGCAGCGCGAATTCCTCGCCGCCATAACGGCACACCACATCGCCGGGCCGGCTCACCATCTGCTTGAGCACACCGGCCACCACCACCAGACAGTGATCCCCCATCAGGTGGCCATGCTGGTCGTTGACGGACTTGAAGTGATCGATGTCCAGCAGAACGACGCTGAGCCAGCGCTGGCCGGCCAGCCCGTCCTGCCACAGCTGCGGAAAAACGTCGTTGAAAAACCGGCGGTTGCGCACGCGGGTCAGGCCGTCGTTGATCGACAGTTCCACCAGCGTCTTGTTCTCGTTTTCCAGCTCCGCCAGGATGCGGGTGATGTCGCGCGTGCGCTCCCGCACCCGCACTTCCAGTTCTTCCTTCGCCGCCGTTTCTGCCCGCAGCAACTGTTCCTGGGTCAGACGCAGCGCGCGCTCGCGATCCGCCAGTTCGGTCTGCACCTGCAGACGCTGACGGCGCTCGCGGTTGACGCGATGGGCGATGGTGAAAGAAAACAGGATCGCTTCCACCAGCGTGCCCACATGCCAGCTGTAACTGGTGAACAGATTCACCGGCAGCAGCTGGAACAGTTTCATGCCATAAATGGACGCGCCCAGAATGCCCGCCGACCAGGCCAGCAGGAAATAGCGCGCCTCCGGTTGCCCGTTCAGCACCTGCAGGATACACACCAGCATCATGCCGCTGCCCACCAGCATGCACACGAAGGTGGTGGCGATGATGGCCTGAAAATGCGGCAGCACCACAAACAGCGACAACGACAGCAGCAGCATGCCCAGCAGCGCATGGGTGAAGCGGTACAGGCGTGGATTGGCCGTCTGCAGGCGCAGGAACTGCCGCATGAACAGCACCGCCATCAGAATCGCCAGACTGACGAACGGCACCACCAGTTCCTGGGTCAGGAACGGCGATTCCAGACCCAGCACCGCACTGGGAATGCCTTCCATCAGATTCAGCACCATCAGGTGATGGCACAGCAGAAAACCCAGGTAATAGACCAGCTCCCGCTCCCGCAACGACAGCAGCATGAACACCGCAAAGAAAATCGTCGACAGGATCATGCCGACATACAGCGTCATGTAGAGCGTGTCGCTCACCTGATAGGCCTGCTGCCGCTGGGGCGTGGACAGGAACAGGGGCAGCGCAATCGCGTCGGCGCTGGTCACTTTCATGTAATAGGTTTGCGTGCTGGCCGGTGGCAGCTGCAGTTCAAAGGCAAAGAAGCGGCTCAGATCGTGACGGAAACCCTGCGGGTGGGAACGCCCCGACGCCTGCGCCTCATACTGACCACCGGTCGCCGGCACATACAGGATCACGTCATTCAGCAGGAAGTAGCGGACATCCAGAATGCGGGTCTGCGGCACGGCAGTGGGGTTCTGCACATCAAAACGCAGCCAGATGACGTCCTGGGTAAAACCGAATGACAGTGCGGGCACGTCGCCGGGCTGGAAATCGGTACGCGCCACCACATCCTCGATGCGCAACGTGCCGCTTTCATCACGCAGAAAAGCGGTGTGCAATCCCAGAGCCATTGCGTCCTGGCGCTCATCGATTACCAGCGGTGCCGGCGCAGCAGCGGCCAACGTCAGGCCAGCAACAAACCATAGCAGCAGCGCTGCCAGAAACTGTCGGGATGTCATCAATCGGTTACGTCTGGTATGAAATGGAATAAGACTTTTCGCTCACTTTGAGTATAGTCGCCGGTCCCCACCCGGCCAGAGCCATCTGTGACCGGGGCCCGCCCGGCGGTTCACTTCCGGCAGGCAATTTCCTAAACTGCAGCCCCCTTGTCCGAGTATGCGTTGCATGTTGCCGATCGATCAGGTGCTGGAGGCACTGCTGGAACACACCCGCGATCACGCCCGCGTTGTGGTGCAGGCGCCGCCGGGTGCCGGCAAGACCACCCGGGTGCCACTGGCGCTGCTGCAACAACCCTGGCTGCACGGCAAAATCCTGCTGATCCAGCCGCGCCGTCTGGCGGTGTATGGCGCGGCGCGGCGCATGGCCTTCACGCTGGGAGAAAAACCCGGTGCCACAGTGGGTTACCGCACCCGCTACGATCAGAAAACCAGTGCCGGCACGCGCATCGAAGTGATCACCGAAGGCATCTTCCTGCGCCAGATCCAGTCCGACCCGGAACTGTCCGGCATCGGCCTGGTGATCTTCGACGAATTCCACGAACGTTCGGTGAATCTGGATCTGGGTCTGGCGTTTGCACTGGAAGCGCAAAGCGCACTGCGCGACGAGCACCAGCCGCTGAAGATTCTGGTGATGTCGGCCACACTGGATGGCGAGCGTCTGTCGCACTGGCTAAAGGCGCCACTGATTCAATCGCAGGGCCGCAGCTTCCCGGTGGAGACCCGTTACGCGCCCCTGCCCGCCAATCAATTTCCCGAACAGCACACAGCCAATGTCATCCTGCGTGCCCTGCAGCACGACAGCGGTAACCTGCTGGTCTTCCTGCCCGGCCTGCGTGAACTGCAACGGGTGAAACAGCGGCTCGAGGAAAGTGGCTTGCCCGATCAGGTGCAGGTGTTCCTGCTGCACGCCTCACTGCCGCAGGACGTGCAGGAACAGGCCATCGCGCCCACCACGAACGGCATACGCAAGATCGTGCTGTCCACCAACGTGGCGGAAACCAGTGTCACCATCGAAGGCATCCGCGTGGTGATCGACAGCGGCCAGGTGCGCGTGGCGCGTTATGACGAACGCAGCGCGATGGAAAAACTGGAAACCCGCACCATTTCCGCCGCCTCCGCCGAGCAGCGTCGCGGTCGCGCCGGCC